>DAORNH010000115.1:0-8383 GCA_035440865.1 Hyphomicrobiaceae bacterium
TGAAGAAGCTCGAGCACACGGTGCCGCTCGGCCACCGTGGCGCCGATCCGGCGGAGATCGCGGCAGCGATCCTCTGGCTCGCCTCGGACGAGGCCGCGTACTGCACGGGAACCGTGCTCGACGTGCACGGCGGGCGCAGCCTCTGAGCGATCGCCGAGCTGTCGCGACGTCACGGCATCGGCAGCGTCTCGTGCTCGCGGAGGCGCTTTCCGGATTGCGCGTCGACCTCGACGAGGCGCACGCGGTAGCCCCAGAGCCGTGCGACGTGCATCAGAGTGCGGTCGCACTCCTCCTTGTCGAGGAGGATGCCGTTGCGCACGTAGTGGGTGAGGACCAGGCGGCGGCTCCCCGCGAGATCGGCGTCGGTGACCTGGATGTCGGGATCGATCACCGAGATGTCGTAGTTGCGCGCGAGGCGGCGGCGCACGTCCTTGTAGCCGCGCTCGTCGTGGATCGCCTCGACACGGACGGTCGGCGCCTCGGCGTTGTCACGGATGGCGAATAGACGGAAATCGCGCATCACCTTGGGCGAGAGGTACTGGAGGATGAAGCTTTCGTCGCGGTAGTCGGCCCAGGCGGTGCGTAACGTCCCCATGGCATCACGGTTGCCCGCGAAGTCGGGGAACCAGGCGTAGTCCTCGTCGGTCGGGTTCTCGCAGATGCGCTGGATGTCGCGCATCATGGCGAAGCCGAGCGCATACGGGTTGATGCCGCCGAAGTTGCGATCGGAGAAGCCCGGCTGATTCACCACGGCGGCGTGCATATGCAGGAACTCGAGCATCGAGCCGTCCGTGATGCGACCGCGCTCGTAGAGCCGGTTCATGATCTCGTAGTGGACAAACGTCGCGCAGCCCTCGTTCATCACCTTGGTCTGGCGCTGCGGGTAGAAGTACTGTGAGAGGTTGCGCACGATGCGCAGGAGCTCACGCTTCCAGCCCTCGGCCTTGGGAGCGTTCTTCTCGAGGAAGTAGAGGAGATTCTCCTCAGGCAACGCAAGCCGGCGGCGCTCCTCGGCAGAGCCCTCCGGTTTTTCCTTGTCCTTCTCCTCAGGCTTGGTGTCGGCATAGACGGGTAGCGTGCGCCAGAGCTCGTTGTAGGTCTGCTCCTCGTGCTCGCGCCGGCGGATCTCACGGTCCCGGTCACGGCCGGGATCAGGGCGGCGGCGCGCGCGCGCATGCCGGCTGACGCCCTGGTTCATGATGGCGTGGGCGGCATCGAGCACGCTCTCGACGGCGGGCACACCGAAGCGCTCCTCGCACTCGGTGACGAAGCGCTTGGCGAAGGCCAAGTACTCGAGGATCATGTCCGCCCGGGTCCACTGGCGGAACAGGTAGTTGTTCTTGAAGAAGTGGTTGTGGCCGAGGGCTGCGTGCGCCATCACGAGAGCCTGCATCGTCATGGTGTTCTCTTCCATGATGTAGTTGATGCAGGGATCGGAATTGATGACGATCTCGAAGGCGAGCGAGCGATAGCCCTTGCGATAGGCGCTCTCATCCTGGGCGAAGCGCTTCCCGAACGACCAGTGCCGGTACATCATCGGCATGCCGATCGAGGAGTAGGCATCGAGCATCTGCTCGGAGGTGATGACCTCGATCTGGTTCTTGTAGATGTCGAGGCCCATCTCGCCGAGGCCGACCTCTGCGATGGCATCATAGGCCTCGCGCAGCAGTTCGAAATTCCATTCGGGGCCGGTGAACAGGGGCTTCACCCCCGCGTTGCGAACCTTCGGCAGCACAATCTCGGTCATGGGGACCTCGCGCCTTTCTCTGTGACCCGCGGTCAGCCCTGCTCGGAGAAGAGATCGTGGAACACGGGGAAGATCTCGCCCGGATTCGAGACGCGCCGCATGGCAAAATGCTCGGCCGCCTCGGCGACGTCCTTGTAGCCCTGCCAGACGACCGTCTCACCGGGTCCCGGCCGCTCGGACACTTCGATATAGGCGTAGTACTGGCAGGCCGGCAGAAGCTTCTCGGTCAGGAGCTCCATGCAGTGACCCATGTCGTCGGGGATGTTGTCACCGTCCGACGCTTGCGCGGCGTAGATGTTCCAGTCGGCGGGCGAATAGCGGTCCTTGACGATCCGGTCCATCTCCTCGAGCGCGGTCGAGATCACCGTTCCGCCCGTCTCGACGCCACGGAAGAAGGTATCCTCGTCCACCTCGCTCGCCGTCGACGTGTGACGCACGAAGACGATGTCGACCTCCTTGTAGTGCCGCGACAGGAAGACGTGGAGCAGCATGAAGAAGCGCTTGGCGAGATCCTTCAAGGGCTCCGTCATCGAGGCGGAGGCGTCCATGAGGCAGAACATGACCGCCTGCGTTGCAGGCTTCGGGCGCTTCTCCGTGCGATTATACTGTAGATCGAGCGGGTCGACGTAGGCGATCACTCGGCGGAGCTGCTGGATGTGCCGGAGCCGCGTTTCGAGCGATCTGATCTTTTCCTCGTCCTGCGGCACCTCCGCGCGAGCCGCCGCGAGAAGCCGCTCGAGCTCCTCGACGTCCTCGGTCTTCGGGCGCTTCAAAGCGATGCGGCGCGCGATCGAGCGGCGCATCGTTCGCACGCGATTGAGCTTTGCCGGCGGCCCATCGCTCGTATAGCCCGCACGCATCGGCACGAACGACTTCACGTCCTTGAGCTTGGTCTTGACGAGGTTCGGGAGCTTCAGGTCCTCGAAGAAGAGATCGAGGAATTCGTCCTTCGAGAGCGTGAAGACGAAATCGTCATCGCCCTCGCCGTCGGCGCTTGCCTTGCCGCCGCGGCCGCCTCCGCCGCCCTGCGGTTTCGGAATGACGTCGCCGACGTTGAAATCCTTGTTGCCGGGAAGGACGGCATCGCGGATGCCGCTGTCGCGGCCATGGCCGAAAGTCGGCTCGCCGACGCCTTTCGAACGGATGCGGATCTGCTCGGAGCCTTCGACCTCGGACACCTTGCGTTTCTTGATCGCGTCCTTCACGGCCTCGCGGATATCGGCCTTGGCACGGCGCACAAAGCGCTGCCGGTTCCCGAGACTCTTCTTCTTCGGGTTGAGCCGGCGGTCGATGACGTTCATGGACACGGGAGGCACACTCCGGGCTCGAGCCACCATAGCCTGTGCATGACGCGACCTGCTCCGAGGGCGGTGCCCGCGATCTCACGCGAGCACGCCCCGGACACACTCGCTCAGCTCGCCTTCTTCACGCGCATGTACCATTCGACGAGGCGGCGCACCTGGCGCTGCGTGTACTTGCGGGCGACCATGCGCTCCACGAACTCGTGGTGCTTCTTCTCGGTCTCGCCGTCCTTCTTGGCGCCGAAGTTGATGACCGGCAGCAGATCCTCGACCTGGGAGAACATGCGCCGCTCGATGACGTCGCGGATCTTCTCGTAGCTCGTCCAGTCGGGATTCTTGCCGCCGTTCCTGGCTCGCGCCCGGAGCGAGAACTTCACGACCTCGAACCGGAAGTCCTTCGGGTTGGCGATGCCGGCGGGCTTCTCAATCTTCGAGAGCTCCTGGTCGAGCAGCTCGCGGTTCATCAGCTGGCCGGTGTCCGGGTCCTTGAAGTCGTGGTCCTCGATCCAGGCGTCAGCGTAGGCGACGTAACGATCGAACAGGTTCTGGCCGTAGTCGTGATAGCTCTCGAGGTAGGCCTTCTGGATCTCGTTGCCGATGAACTCGGCATAGCGGGGCGCCAGCTCCTCCTTGATGAACTCGACGTAGCGGCTCTCCGTGTCCTCGCCGAGCTGCTCGCGCTTGATCGCCTGCTCGAGCACGAACATCAGGTGCACGGGGTCTGCACCGATCTCGTGGCTGTCGTAGTTGAAGGTTTCCGAGAGGATCTTGTAGGCAAATCGTGTCGAGGCGCCGTCCATGCCCTCGGTGACGCCGGCCGCGTCCTTGTACTCCTGCAGCGTGCGCGCCTGCGGATCGGTGTCCTTGAGGCTCTCGCCGTCATAGACGCGCATCTTCGAGAAGAGTTGCGAGTTCTCGTGGTCCTTGAGGCGCGAAAGCACCGAGAACTGCGCGAGCATCTCGAGCGTGCCCGGCGCGCAGGGTGAATTGGCGAGCTCGCTCGCCTTGAGGAGCTTGTCGTAGATGCGCCTCTCCTCCGTGACGCGGAGGCAATAGGGCACCTTGATCACGCAGATGCGGTCGAGGAAGGCCTCGTTCGTCCGGTTCGAGCGGAAGCTCTGCCACTCACTCTCGTTCGAGTGGGCGACGATGATGCCGTGATAGGGCATTGCGCCGACGTTCTCGGTACCGACGTAGGTGCGGTCCTGCGTCGCCGTGAGCAGCGGGTGCAGCATCTTCAGCGGCGCCTTGAACATCTCGACGAACTCGAGCAGGCCCTGCGTCGTCCGGTTGAGGCCGCCGGAGTAGGAGTAGGCATCGGCATCGTTCTGGCCGAAGTGCTCGAGCTTCCGGATGTCGACCTTACCGACGAGGGCAGAGATGTCCTGGTTGTTCTCGTCGCCGGGCTCGGTCTTGGCGATGCAGATCTGGCGGAGTTTCGAGGGGTAGAGCTTGACGACCGAGAACTTCGAGATGTCGCCGCCGAACTCGTCGAGTCGCTTCACCGCCCAGGGCGAAATGAAGCCCGGCAGGATACGACGCGGGATGCCGTACTTCTCCTCGAGCGTTGGCCCCATCGTGTCCGGATCGAAGAGGCCGAGCGGGCTCTCGAAGATCGGGCTCACTTCGTCGCCCGCCTTGAGGACGTAGATCGGGCACTTCTCCATGAGGTCCTTGAGGCGCTCGGCGAGCGAGGACTTGCCGCCGCCGACGGGGCCGAGGAGGTAGAGGATCTGCTTCCTCTCCTCGAGGCCTTGCGCCGCATGACGGAAATAGCCGACGATCCGCTCGATGGTCTCCTCGAGGCCGTAGAAGTCGGCGAAGGCCGGGTAGACCTTGATCGTGCGGTTCATGAAGATGCGGCCGAGGCGCTGGTCGGTCGCGGTGTTGACGATCTGCGGCTCGCCGATGGCGGTGAGCATGCGCTCCGCCGGGGTCGAGTACATCGTCGGGTCCTTCTTGCACCCTTCGAGGTACTCCCGAATCGGCATCACCACCTGCTTCTGGCGGTCGTACGCCTTGGAGTAGATGTCGAAGATCTCGCCTTGCGTCGCCATGTCTGTGCCCTCCATTTGCTTGGGCGATTTGGCTGGTACTGACGGACCGATCCCTCCAGACCGGTCATTCGGATTTTGGTCGAGCGCTACCTCTGATCTCAGCGCGAAGTGTACCTCGAAAACGGGTGAATTTGATGGCGGAACGACCAGCAGGCCGATCAAATCTCGGGCAATTCGGTCGGAGCATGGTTCATCTGCCACACGGACCGGGTCCGGAGGGCGAGCCCTGCCCTTGCCTCGGCCGGGTTCTGATCCGCGACGGAGGCTCTCGGATATTTTCTCTTCCTCTCAGTGCGTTGTGACGCCGACTTCATATTCATGCCTCACTTCGCGCGACGCTCACGCTCGCGCATCCTGCGCACCGGCTCGAAGTGCGGGGAAAAATAATGACGCTCGCGTGTTGCCCGCATGCGTCATCCGGCCTGCCACGCCACGGGCGAGGGTGTGCCCGTGATTCGAGCGCACCCGCATGAGGCGGGCGACACTTTGAAAGTGGCCGCGCGAGACGCGTTTTCAAGAGGCCGCCTCAGCGAGATCAGCGACCCGCCGCATAGCCCTGCATGCCACGCGGATTGGCGGCGGCACGACGCCTCGGGCCATCCTGCGAGGCAGCCGTCAGGCGGCCCTCGGACCAGTCGGCGCCGACCTCAATCTTATGGCCGCGCGCCCGCAGCGACTCGATTGCCTCTTTCGGTACACGCCCCTCGAGAACGGCGACACCCGGACGGGCCGCGCGTGGCCAGAACGAGGCCGGGAAATGCTCGATATGCCAGGTGGGCGCGTCAATCGCCTCCTGCAGGTTCATGCCGAAATGAACGTGGCGGAGGAACAGGAGGCTGTTCCACTGGTCCTGCTGGTCTCCACCAGGCGAACCCCAGCTCATGTAGGGCTTGCCATCGCGCAACGCGATGCCGACCGAGAGCGTCGAGCGCGGTCGCTTGCCGGGGGCGAGCGAGGCTGGCTGGCCTTCCTCGAGCCAGAACATCTGGCCTCTCGAGCCGAGCGGGAAGCCGAGCGCCGGGATCACCGGCGAGGACTGTAGCCAGCCGCCCGACGGCGTCGCCGTGAACATGTTGCCCTGGCGATCGATGACATCGATATGGACGGTATCGCCGCGCGCTTCTCCGAGGCGGCCGACAGTCGGCTCTCCGGCGCCAGCGGACGATACAGAGACCCGCTTGTCGCCGGTCGCCTTGACGATCACTTTGCCGCCGAAGCCCGCGATCCGCCCCGGCCGCTGCTCGAGCGAGGCGGAGGGGCCGATGAGCCGGCGTCGCTCGGCATTGTAGGCCTCCGAGAGCAGCGACTCCATCGGCACCTCGACGAATTTCGGGTCGCCGTAAAAGGCCTCGCGGTCGGCGAAGGCGAGTTTCGTCGCCTCGATCCAGAGGTGAATGAAGTCCGGGCCTTCCGGGGCGAGGCTTGCGAAATCCGTTCCTTTGAGGAGCGCCAGGATCTGGAGCATCACCGGGCCCTGCGTCCACGGTCCGGGTTTCAACACGCGATAGCTGCCGTAGTCGAGGCCGACCGGGGCCTCGCGAGTCGGCAGCCAGCCCGCCATGTCGTCGGCCGTCAGCACGCCCTTGTGGCAACGGCCCGAGACGTCGAACACCTCGTTCGAGCGGCAGAACTCGCCGATCGCCTCCGCGACGAAGCCTTGGCTCCAGGCGCGCCGGGCGCGGTCGATCTCCTGCTCGCGCGTGCCGCCGCCGGCCTCGGCTTCATTGAGAATGCGCCTGTAGGTCGCCGCGTGCTGCGGGTTCGTGAATAGCTTGCCAGTCGGCGCCGGTTGGCCACCCGGCAGATAGACGGCGGCCGACGTCGGCCAATGCTTGCGGAAAAGGTCGGCGACGGTTGCGATGGTGGCATTGGCGCGCTCGACGAGGGGGTGGCCGTGCTCCGCGTAGCCGATCGCCGCCTCGAGCACATCACGGAGCCGCATGGTGCCATGGTCGCGCAACACCATCATGAAGGTCTCGAATGTGCCCGGGATGCAGGCCGGCAGCAGCCCCGTTCCCGGGATGATGTCGAGGCCGAGGCGGTCGCGGTAGTGTGCAATCGTGGCGCCCTTGGGCGCCGGACCCTGGCCGCAGATAACCTCGGGCCGGCCGCCGGCGCGCGTGTCGACGATCATCACCGGGACGTCGCCGCCCGGACCGCAGAGATGCGGCTCGACGACCTGCAGCGTGAAGGCGGCAGCGACCCCAGCATCGAAGGCATTGCCGCCGCGCTCCAGGATACCCATTGCAACCGCGGTGCCGATCCAGTGCGTCGTCGCGACGGTGCCGAATGTGCCGTCGATCTCGGGTCGCGTCGTGAAGGGGTTCGGATTGATGACCGGCGGCATGGCGGGCTCCGAGAGAAAGTGGCGTCTTCCCGAGGGCTAGCATGCGTGCGGCCGGACCGACAGGCCCGATCGCTATCGGGCTCATCGCTGCTGGCCGGCCGACGTCCCATGACGACGGTTTCTGATTTGGACACGGTCCTTGCGCGGGCGCCGTTCGATTGCTAGATAGCGCGCCTGCGATCCGGTCATGGGGGATCGTCTAATGGTAGGACTGCAGACTCTGACTCTGCCTGTCTAGGTTCGAATCCTAGTCCCCCAGCCAACCGCAGCGCGGGCAGCGCCTTTCATTTCTGTGGCGGCTCCGGCTTGCCCGACCCTATGCGGCTCATGCTCTTGTCGAAGTCGTCCCAGAATGTCTTCCATTTCTCGTCGTGCATGCGGCGCTCTTCGGCGCGCTGACGCTCCTCGGCGGCCCATGCCTCGCGCCTCTGGCGGTCGCGCGCCTGACCCGATGTCTCCCAGAGGCCGACGGCATTCGCGGCGACCGCGGCCATGACGACCATGGGGAGAGCGAGCTTGAGGGTCTCCACGCCATCGACGGGCAGAGCCGAACCTGTCGGGGACCCTGCATGGGCCGGCACTGGGCGACCGGATGCGGCGCTCTGCTCTCCGAGGTCTGTGATCGACCAATTCGAACCGCCGGCGGAACCCTTCCAGCGCAGTGTGATAGCTTCGCTAAGTTCGGCGGCGCTGACCGACAAGAACTCGGGCGCGATCACGATGCCCCTGGATGTGCCGTCATCGACGAACTTGTCGCTCCAATAGGGCCCGCGCGAGAAGAACGAGCCGATATAGAGCACCTTGTCGTAGTAGACCTGCGACACGAACACGACGGTTGCGGCCTTGAGCGTCACGCGCGCACGTCCCGTCGAGAAGGTGTGATCGCGCACCTCGACGCGTTGCACCTCCCGCCAGGGTATGACCTTCTCGG
>DAORNH010000115.1:8393-12493 GCA_035440865.1 Hyphomicrobiaceae bacterium
CGATAGACCATGCCCTGCGACGTGAGCTGCAGGAGCGGTCTCGGCCGCCCCCAGATCTCGTAGGCGTAGTAGGCCATGGCGACCAGTGAGGCGACAATGCCGATGTAGCCTGCGAACGCGGCCTTGCCGCTGGCGAAGCGGATAACCACGACGCAGATGGCCAGCATCCAGAGCGGCACCATAAGGGCGCGCCTCAGATAGCGCGCACCCGAGTACGCGAGCGGGCGCGCCGTGTTCCTGACGTCGGGGTGCATCAAACTGCCTCGTCGCCATCGACCTGCTTCGATCGATCCATACAAGTCCGCCCCCCGTGAGCCTGGCAAGGCCTACCTCGAGCCATGCTTGCCATGCCCACCGTGACGGGTCGCCGGCACTTTTTCCGCTTGCCGATCGAGCCGCGGCGACGCTTCATTGCGGGCAACGCCCACGTCAACACCCTCCAGGTGCTCCCCATGGCCTTCCCGCCCAAAGAAAAGCTCAACGTCCTTTTCGCCCACGTCGCCTACCAGTTCGCCGAGCCGTTCGCGGCGCGCAAGTCGGGCATCGCCTGTGAGATCGCGACCAGCGCCGCCGAGCTCGAGGCGAAGATCGGAAGCGCCGATGTGCTTTCGATCTCCGGGCTCTGGAGGAACGAGCTGATAGCCTTGGCGCCGCGCCTGAAGCTCATCCAGTCGATCAGCGCCGGCACCGACCAGTACGGCAAGGAGCAGCTGAAGGCGGCTGGCATCCGCCTCGCCTCGGCCCATGGCGTCAACGCCAACGCCGTCGCCGAGCACGCGATCAGCCTGGTTCTATCACTGTCGCGCCAGCTGCACCTCCTTCGCGACAAGCAGGCAAAGCGCGAGTGGCGCCCCATGCAAGGCAACCGCAGCATTCGAGAGGACGAGGTGCAGGGCAAGACCGTGCTAATCGTCGGCATGGGGCGCATCGGCGCGCGGCTCGCTGAACTGTGCAAGGCGTTCGGCATGACGGTGCTGGCGACGAAGCGCAATCCGGCAACTGGCAAGGGCGCCGCAGACGAGTTGCACGCCAACAGTTCCCTGCATACGCTTCTGCCTCGCGCCGACTACGTCGTCCTGACCTGCCCGCTGACCCCCGAAACCGAAAAGCTGATCGGCGCGCGCGAGCTTGCCGCGATGAAGCCCTCGGCCTCCCTCGTCAACGTCGCCCGCGGCAAGGTCTGCGACGAGCCGGCATTGATTGCGGCCCTCGAAAAGAAGCAGATCGCTGGTGCCGGCATCGACGTGACGGTCGAGGAGCCGCTGCCGGCGGCGTCCCCGCTCTGGGCCATGCCGCACGTGATCGTCACCCCGCACACGGGCGGCGAGACGCGGCGCTATGAGGACCGCGTGATCGACCTCCTCCTCGAGAACGTGGCGCGGCTCGGCCGCGGCGATGCGGCCCTCGTCAACCAGATCGTGTGATCACCGGCACAGGTTGGCGCGATCGACAGCATTATGCCGGTGGCCACAAACCGGATCGAGCGCGGGATGGCGATGTGACAGCAGTAGCCCAACGACGAGCGAGCGTCTCGGAAGGAAGTCTTGCCGCATTCGGCATCGACGCCGCCGAGGCGGCGGCGCTGCAGGATGCGGTCGCATTTCTCTCGCCCTCGCCGCTGATCTTCGAGCCGACGGGCGTCTTCGACTACGGCCGCATGCACGAGATCCCGGAAGCGGCCTTCGACCTCTACCGCCGCTCGGCGCGCCTCTCACTCTCGCACTGGGAGCAGGAGGCGATCCGCGTGAGCCTCAATCGACCTGACGGGGCACTTCGCCACCTGCTCGACGCCAAGGCATCTCGCGAGGGCGTCACCGACCGGCGCACGACCTATCTGCGCGTCGATTGCTTTGGCAAGCGCATCCAGTCTCCGTGCCTGCTCGAGATCTGGCCGGGCGGGCACTACTCGCCGATCCACGAGCACGCCGAGAGCGTCGGCCTGATGAAGGGTGTGTTCGGCCGGGTCGACATCATGCTCTACGAGGGCCTCTCGAGCGATCCGAAGGCGTCGGCGCTGCTCAACGTCACGCCGGCGCATTGCTCCTGGATGTCGCCCGCACACTTCCAGGCGCACAAGGTCTATTGCCCGATGGACGCGCACGACTTTGCCGCGACTTTCCACATCTACACGGAGACGAAGAGCGATGTGTTCAAGTATCGCGAGGAGCGCGCGCCGCACCGCATCGCCGAGTTCGTGACGGAATCCGACATCAGCTGGGGCCAGTTCTACAAGGCGCTGACCGAGGCCGTGCCCTACTACGAGGCCTGAGGCAGCGTGAGCCGCGACAGGAACCGAGGAGACGTGGAGTTGGCCAAGATTGCCGTCGTGGGTGCCGGGGCCGCCGGAATGGCCGCCGCCATCACGCTCGTAAAGGCCGGTGTCGATGTCGCGCTGTTCGAGGCGATGCCGCGGCTCGGCGGCGAATGTCACGCAGCGACCGTCGCACTGTGGGACGGGCGCTCCATCCGCGTCGATGCCGGCATCAGCGAGATGAACCCGGCAATGTCGCCTGCCCTCGCGGGTCTCATCGCCGACCTCGATCTCCGGCTCGAGCCGGTCAATGCGGACGTGGCCTTCGCGACGCCGGACCGCACGCCCCTCTGGTTCACGCGTGTCGGCAAGCCCTTGTTCCGACACCGGCCCGAGGACGCCAACAAGCTGCTCGCAGAAATCGGGCGCTTCCACGAGACCTCGGTCGAGGTGCTTTCGGACGCAACTTTCGCAAGCTGGACGGCTGCGCACTACATCGGGCAGCGCGGATTTTCGGATGATTTCCGCAAGCTCTATCTTGAGCCGCGCGCTCGCTCGCTCCTCTCGGTCCGCGATGCCGCCCTCGAGCTCCTGCCTATCCGGGCCCTGATCGCGACCTGGCAGATGCAAGGGATCGTCGGTCATGCGAGTGAGCCGCGCATGACGATCACGGGCGGCATGCATGCCTATGCCGATGCCGTCGAGCGCCTTCTCAAGTCGCGCGGCGTCGCCGTCCATCTTTCGACGCGGGTCGCCGGCATGACTCGCCTCGGCGACAGCGTACGCCTCCGCGTCACCGGGCCGGAGGGCGCGACCCGTAACCACGCCTTCGACCACGTCATCGTCGCCATTGGCGCCGAGCATGTGATTGGCATCCTGGAGGACGCGCAGGAGGACGAGGTGCGTGCGCTGGCTCCCGTCGAGACGCAGCGCCTCCGCCAGGTCGTGCATTTCGACAACCGCGTCCTGCCGGCGGATCGTGCGACCTGGGGTGCCTGGAACTTCACGACACAGCAGGGCGAGGCGCATCCGACGTCGACGGTATATGTCAACCGCCACCAAAACCTCTCGCCCTCGGTGCCGGACGTGTTCGTCTCGATCAATCCCGGTATCGAGCCGGAGCCGGGAAAAATCGTCCTCGATCGCTGGCTCGAGCACCCCGTCATCGGGGCTACGAGCCTCGACAACCTGACGCGCCTCGATCTCCTGCAGGGCCGGCGCCGCGCCTGGCTCGCGGGCGGCTACCTGCGCGAGCCTTTCAGCCACGAGCAGGCCTACCAGTCGGGGATCGACATCGCCGAGCGCGTCCTGACGGCGATTGCGGATGCCGCGCGCCGGTTCGAGGCCGGCCTCCCGGTGAGCCAGGGCGGCTTCGACACATTCTTGCGCGAGGTGCCGATGCTCGCCCACCTAGATCCCGATGCGCTTGCCGAGCTGCAGCTTTCCGCGCGGCCGCTCCAGGCGGAGGCAGGACGGGTGCTTTTCAAGCAGGGTGACGCGGCGGACGGCCTCTATCTCGTGAAGCGCGGCGCCATCGACATCACGCGGCGCGTGCCGGGCAATCGCGCCGTCGCCATCGCGCGTCGGGGCTCCGGATCGATCGTCGGCGAGATGAGCCTGCTCGACGACTCGCGCCGGTCGGCCAACGCGATCGCGGCCGAGCCGACCAGCGGCTACTTCGTCTCCGCCGAGGCCTTCGCGGCGCTGCGGGCGGACTTGCGGTCACCCGCGGTCGCCGTCATGAACGCCTTCAGGCGCGAGGTCGCCGCACGTGCCCGCGCCGCCATCGAGGAGGTCGTCGCCCGCGCCGCCGTCGAGGCTGTCGTCCTGCGTCCCGCCGTCGAGGGTG
>DAORNH010000116.1:0-7114 GCA_035440865.1 Hyphomicrobiaceae bacterium
TGCCGATCACCTTCGGCCACAAGTGTGCGATCTGGCTCGACGAGATGCTGCGTCACCTCGAGCGGCTGAGCGCACTCGAGGCGCGCGTCTTCGTCGGCAGCCTCGTCGGCGCGGTCGGCTCGCAGGCGGCCCTCGGTCCCAAGGCGCGCGAGATCGAAACCCGACTCATGCAGCGGCTCGGGCTTGATGTACCGCACATCTCCTTCGCCCCCGCGCGCGATCGCTTCGTCGAGTATGCGACGGTGCTCGGCCTCTTCGGCGGCACGCTCGCGAAGATCGCCAACGAGATGTTCAACCTCGGCCGCAACGAGGTCGGCGAGGTGGAGGAGCTGTTCACCGCCGGCAAGATCGGCTCCTCGACCATGCCGCACAAGCGCAACCCCGTGATCGCCGAAAATCTCATCGGCCTCGGCCGTGCGCTCCGCCACAACGTCGCGATGATGCTCGAGGCGATGGTGCAGGAGGGTGAGCGCGATGCGGCGTCCTGGAAGACGGAGTGGAAGGCGCTCCCAGAGGCCTGCATGATCACAGGCGCCATGCTCGCGCAGACGAAGCGCCTCCTCGAGGGCGTTAAGGTCGACGAGGCCGCCATGCGCCGCAACCTCGACATCCTCGCGGGCTATCTGCTGTCCGAACGTGTCATGCTGGCGCTCGGCGAGCGCGTCGGAAAGCAGACGGCGCACCAGTGGGTTTACGAGGCGTCCATGCGCGGCATCGAGGACCAGCTGCCGTTCGCCGCGGCGCTTCGCGGGCACGCTCGCATCCGCGATGCATTCGACGACGACGAAATCACGCGGCTTACCGATCCCGCGACCTATACGGGGGAGTGCGAGGCAGCGATCGATCGAGTTCTGGTTGCAGCCAAGGCCGCCCGCGTGATCAACTGAGGTTACGACTGAAAAAGAATGGCTGAGGAGGAAAGCCGAATGACACTGAAGCGAAGTTTCCTGACGGCGCTGTCCGTTGCCGCCCTCGGCGGCACGATCATGTTGCCGGACGCGACGCCGGCGCTCGGCCAGGCGCCGAAGAAGGGTGGCACGCTCAAGTTCGGCGTTGTCGCCGAGCCGCCGACCATCGACTGTCACGCGGCGACGACGTTCGCCATGGTGCACCCCGTTGCCCCGCAGTACTCGACGCTCTTGAAGTTCGTCGGCCGCCATGATTCGATGAAGATCGTCGGCGATCTCGCCGAGAGCTACGAGATGGCGAAGGACGGCCTCACCTACACCTTCAAGCTCCGCAAGGGGGTGAAGTTCCACGACGGCACGGATTTCACTGCCGCCGACATCAAGGCGACCTACGAGCGCATCGCGAGGCCGCCCGAGGGCGTGGTCTCGGTCCGCAAGGCCGTGCACGGCGACCTCGGAGATATCGAGACGCCCGATGCGCACACCGTCGTCTTCAAGATGAAGAAGGTGAACGCGTCGATGCTCCTGCACTTCGCGTCGCCCTTCAACTGCGTCTACAGCGCCGCCCGCCTCAAGGCCGACCCGCAGTTCCCGGCCAAGACCGTCATGGGAACCGGCGCCTTCCAGTTCGTCGAATACCAGAAGGGTGCGGCCTGGAAAGCCAAGCGCTTCGACGGCTACTTCAACAAGGACCGGCCGTATCTCGACGGCTACATCGCCTACTTCATCAAGACGCCGGGCATCGTGCCGGGCTTGCAAGGCGGGCAGATCGACGCCGAGTTCCGTGGCCGCACGCCCAAGGAGCGCGATACGCTCAAGGCGGCCATGGGCGACAAGATCTCGATCGAGGAAGGCCCCTGGATCACCAACATCCAGCTCGTCTTCAATACGCAGAAGAAGCCCTTCGACGATGTTCGCGTGCGAAAGGCCATTACGCATGCCATCGACCGCTGGGGTGGCTCGGAGAACATGGGCAAGGTGTCGCTCATCAAGGGTGTCAGCGGCGTGTTCCGGCCGGGTGCGCCCTACTCGCTGTCCAATGCCGAGCTCGAGAAGCTGCCCGGCTTCTGGAAGGACATCACCAAGGCGCGCGCCGAGGCGAAGAAGCTACTGGCCGAGGCCGGCGTGTCGGACCTCAAATTCAAGCTTCTGAATCGCCAGATCGGTGAGCCGTTCGTGCCCGCCGGCATCTACTTCGTCGATCAGATGCGCATCATCGGCGTGCCGGTGGAGCACCTGCTGCTCGAGACGAAGCTCTACTTCGACCGCCTGCACGCCGGTGACTTCGACATGGCGGTCAACAATGTGTCGGATTTCGTCGACGACCCGAATGCCCAGTTCAATACGCTGCTGAGCGCCAAGCGCTCATCGATCGCGTACTCGCGTCACGCCGACACGAAGATCGACGAACTCTATGATCGCCAGTCCGGTACGGTGGATGAGAAGGCACGCCTCGCGATCGTGCATGAACTTGAGAAATACATCCACGAGACATCCTACAGCATCCCGCTGCTCTGGTATCAGCGGATCGTGGTGAACCATAAGAAGGTGAAGGGCTGGGAGCTGCATCCGAGCCACTTCTCGGGCCAATCGCTCGTCGATGTCTGGCTCGACGAGTGACGACGGAATGCGGCGGCGCCACCGATGCCGCCGCCGACCTCAATCGAAGTTCCAGGGAGGACTACAGACGTGAAACGCTATGTCATTCTGGCATCGGCCGCGACGCTGGCAGCGAGTGCTGCTGCGGTCGTCATGCCTGGCGATACCCTAGGCCAGGGCGGCCCCAAGAAGGGCGGAACGCTCAACTTCGCCGTCGTCGCCGAGCCGCCGACCATCGACTGCCATGCCGTGTCGACCTTCGCCTTCGCCCATCCGGGCCGGCCGCATTACTCGACGCTGCTCAAGTTCGCCGGCGACTACAAGAACCTGAAAATCGTCGGCGACCTCGCCGAGAGTTACGAGATGGCCAAAGACGGCCTCACCTACACCTTCAAGCTGCACAAAGGCGTCAAGTTTCACGACGGCGCCGACATGACGTCAGCAGACATAAAGGCGAGCTACGACCGCATCGTCAATCCGCCGGCGGGCGTCACCTCGCTCAGGAAGGCGCTGCACGCCGACATCGGCTCGGTCGAGACGCCGGACGCGCACACCGTCGTCTTCAAGATGAAGCGGGCGAATGCGTCGATGCTCACGCACTTCGCCTCGCCCTGGAACTGCATCTACCGCGCCGCCCTCCTCAAAGAGGACCCGAATTTCCCGGCAAAGAAAATCGTCGGCACCGGCCCGTTCGTGCACGTCGAGTACGTGAAGGGCTCGCACTGGTCGGGCAAGCGCTTCGACGGCTACTTCCGCAAGGATCGTCCGTATCTCGACGGGTACAAGGCGCTGTTCGTGAAGTCGGCGGCCGTTGCCCCCGGCATGGTCGGCGGCCAGTTCGACGCCGAATTCCGCGGTCGCACGCCGAAAGAGCGCGACCAGATCATGGCCGGCCTCAAGGACAAGGCCGTCACCATCGAAGGTCCGTGGGTGACGAACCTGCTGTTCACCTTCAACACGACCAAGAAGCCCTTCGACGACGAGCGGGTGCGCCGCGCGCTGTCGATGGCCATCGACCGCCACGGCGGCTCGGAGCCGCTCTCCAAGATCTCCATGCTGAAGTACGTGAGCGGGCTTCTGCGCCCAGGCTTCGACATGGGACTACCGCCGGCTGAGCTCGAGAAGCTCCCTGGGTTCTCGAAGGACATCAACAAGTCGCGCGAGGAGGCGAAGAAGCTGCTCGCCGAAGCCGGCGTGCCGAAGCTCAAGGTGCGTCTCGTCAACCGCAACATCGACGAGCCCTACAAGCCGGGTGCGCTGTTCGTCATCGACCAGTGGCGCCAGATCGGCGTCGAGACCGAGCACGTCGTGCTCGAGACGAAGCTCTTCTTCGACGCCATGAAGGACGGCAACTTCGACGTGCTCGTCGAGTTCATCTCCGACTTCGCGGATGATCCCTCGGCGCAGTTCGACAAGCTGCTCACGGGCCAGAAATCGTCGCAGTCGGCATCGCGACACACCGACAAGCGGCTCGATGAGCTGTTCGACCTGCAGGCGGCGGCCGTTGATCCGGCAGAGCGGCGCAAGCTCGTTCACGAGTTTGAGCGGCACGCATTGACGAAGGCCTACTCGGTGCCGCTCCTGTGGTGGCAGCGCATCATCACCATGCACAAGAAGGTGAAGGGCTGGGAGCACCAGGCCAATCACTTCACCGGCCAGGACCTGGGTGACGTCTGGCTCGACCAGTGAACGTGTCAAGAAACATGGGGCAGGCCGCCGGCCTGCCCCTCCGTCCTTTTCGATAGGTTTCGAATATGCTCGGCTTCATCGTCCGCCGCCTCCTCCTGATGATCCCGACGCTCGTCGGTGTCGCGATCGCCGTGTTTTTCATGCTGCGTCTCGGCGGCGGCGACATTGTCGCCATGAAGTTCCGTGCCGAAGGCGCGCAGGTGACGGAGGACGTCATCCAGGCGGAGCGGAAGCGCCTCGGCCTCGACAAGCCGAACTTCTACGTTTCGTGCGCGAAGTACGTGCCGCCGTCAGGCTGCACTGTCTCTATGGACAACCAGTTCGCTGACTACATGGGCGGCCTCTTGCGTTTCGACCTCGGCAACTCGCTGTGGACGGGCGACCCGGTGATCAAGGACATCGCCATCCGCTTTCCCGTGTCGCTGCAGGTCGCCATCATGGCGATGCTGATCGCCGTGCTGATCGCGGTCCCGCTCGGGACGATCTCGGCGCTCTACCGCGACACCTGGATCGACTACGTGGTGCGCGTATTCTCCGTGTCCGGCCTCGCGATCCCCTCGTTCTGGCTCGGCATGCTGATGATCCTCGGGCTCCTGCACTTTTTTCAGTGGCTCCCCAAGATCGGCTACGTGTCGATCTTCGAGGATCCGGTCGCCAACATCGCGGCGCTCATCTGGCCGGCACTTTCCGTCGGCTATCGCTACGCAGCTGTTGCGACGCGCATGATGCGCTCATCGCTGCTCGAGGTGATGCGGGAGGACTATATCCGCACGGCACGCGCCAAGGGTGTGTGGTCGAAGCTCATCACGCGCCGACATGCGCTGCGCAACGCGATGCTGCCGGTCGTCACAGTGATCGGACTCGAGTTCGCCTTCCTGATCGGCGGTCTCGTCGTCACCGAGCAGGTGTTCAACCTCAACGGCATCGGCAGGCTCTTCGTCGATGCCTCGAGCCGCGGCGACTTCGTGCTGATCCAGGGCCTCGTGCTGATGATCGCTGTGATCTTCATCATGATCAACCTGCTCGTCGATATCTTCTACGGCTTCCTCGATCCGCGCATCCGCCTCAACTGACCCGCGCTGACCTCAAAGAGTGACGGACCATGGCTGACATCACGGCATCTTCCAGCACCGCCGGCGCAATTCCGAAGCGCCCGAACCCGGTCATGCTGTTCATCAAGTCGCAGCCGCTCGGCTTCGCCGGCTTCCTAATCGTGCTCCTCTATGTCGTCCTGGCGGTTGGGCGCGCCTGGATCGCCACGCACGAGCCAACGGCGATGAGCCTCGGCGACATGGAGCAGCCGCCCTCGCTCAAGAACTTCTTCGGCACCGACCAGATGGGCCGCGACGTCTTCTCGCGCGTCGTCTACGGAGCGCGCACGGCTCTGCTGATCGGCATCCTGTCGGCCCTCTTCGGCGGCACGATCGGCGCGCTGCTCGGCGCGACCTCGGGCTATTTCGGCGGACGCATCGACACGTTTCTGCAGCGCATCGTCGACATCATGCTGTCGTTCCCGATCATCATCCTTGCAGTGGTCGTCGTCGCCGTGCTCGGCAAGTGGCCGGTCTTCGACGTCGACATGAACCTCATCATCGCCATAGCGCTGCCCATGATCCCGAAGATGGCACGCATCGCGCGCTCGTCCACCTTGTCGATCGTGCAGATGCCGTTCATCGATGCGGCGAGGGCAGCAGGCTTCGGGCATACGCGCATCATCCTGCGCCACATCATGCCGAACATCATCGCGCCCTACCTCATCATGGTGACGGCGTTCATCGCGCAAGCCATCCTGCTCGAGGCGAGCCTCTCGTTCCTCGGCCTCGGCGTTACCGAGCCGACGCCGGCCTGGGGCCTCATGCTGTCGGGAAGCTCAGCCGACTTCGCCCGCACGGCGCCCTGGATGATCATCTTCCCGGGCCTCGCCATCACGCTCGCCGTGTTCGCCTTCAACCTCCTCGGTGACAGCCTCCGTGATTGGCTCGACCCGAAGATGAAGGGCTGAAGGCAGCGATCCCTGCAGGCATCGCGTAGCTGATCTGAGGATGCTGCGCGCATCAGTGCGCGGGCCTGTGATAGCGTCACGCCTCGATGGCTTGAGCAGTGTCGCAGCAGGAGGACGCCGATGGACTTCAAGGGCAAGGTCGCCGTCGTGACCGGGGCGGCGAACGGCATCGGACGGGCAACCTCGTTTGCGTTCGCCAAGGCCGGCGCCAAGGTCGTGCTCGTCGACCGCGATGAGGCCGGCGCCAAGGCTGCGGCCGGCGCCATCGTCCAGCAGGGCGGCACAGCCCACGGCGTCAAGGCGGATGTCACCCGCTCCGCCGATGTCCAGGCCTACGTGAAGGCCGCCCTCGAAACGTACGGCCGGATCGACGCCTTCTTCAACAACGCCGGCATCGAAGGCAAGGTCACGCCGATCGTCGAGTACGACGAGGAGATGTTCGATCAGGTGATCGGCATCAATGTGAAAGGCGTGTTCCTCGGGCTGCGCTACGTGCTCCCGGTGATGCTGAAGCAGGGCAGCGGCGCGATCGTCAATACGGCCTCGGTCGCCGGCATCGTCGGCACGCCGGGCATCGCGCCCTATGTCGCCTCCAAGCACGCCGTGATCGGCCTCACCAAATCGGTTTCCGGCGAAGTGGCGCGCCAGGGCGTACGCGTCAATGCGGTCTGCCCGGGCCCCGTCGACACGCGCATGATCCATTCGCTCGAGGAGCAGATCAATCCGGCCGATCCCGGCAGCGTCGGCCAGCGCTACAAGGGTGCGATCCCGCTTGGGCGCTATGCGACCGTCGACGAGATCGCCAACATGGTGCTGTTCCTTTGCTCCGATCTCGCCTCGGCCATGACCGGCGGCCATTACGTTGTCGACGGTGGACGCACCGCCACGGGCGGCGCTGTGACCAACGTCGCCATGA
>DAORNH010000116.1:7165-7468 GCA_035440865.1 Hyphomicrobiaceae bacterium
CAAACTCCAAAAAGGTCGTCGTCCCGAACACCATGTGCAAGGCCGGCATCGAGATCCTGCGGTCGCGGCCCGAGGTGACGGTCGTCGAGTTCGACAACTTCGTCTCCTCGGCGGACTTCCAGAAGTTTCTTGCCGCACAAGGCGGCGTGCACGCCGGCATTCTCGGCGCGACGCCGTGGAGCAAGGGTGAGTGCGAAGCGGCCAAGACACTCGAGGTCGTTGCCCGCATCGGCGTCGGCTTCGATGCCGTCGATGTACCGGAGCTCACGCGGCGGAAGATCCCGCTGATGGTGGTCGGTACCG
>DAORNH010000116.1:7629-12455 GCA_035440865.1 Hyphomicrobiaceae bacterium
CGCATCGGCACGCGGACGGCGAAGCGCGCGGCGGCCATGGAGATGACCGTCCAGATCTACGACCCGTACGTGAAGCCGGAGGTCATCAAGGCCGCCGGCTACGAGCCGGTAAAGGACCTCGACGCAGCACTGCCGCGCGCCGATTTCGTCTCCATCCACTGCCCGAAGAATGCCGAGACGAAGGGCATGTTCGACGGGAAGCGCCTGGCGCTCCTGAAGCCGACGGCGTACCTCGTCAACACCGCGCGCGGCGGCCTCATCGACGAAATCGCGCTGCACAAGGCGCTGACCACGGGCAAGCTCGCAGGGGCGGGCCTTGATGTGTTCGACAGCGAGCCGGTGAAACCCGACAACCCGCTCCTGAAGCTCGACAATGTGATCACGGCGCCACACATGGCGGGCGTTACGCTCGAATCCGTCGATCGCATGGGCCAGCAGGCGGCTCGCAATGTCCTTTCCGTGTTCGACCGCGCGATCATCCGTGAGAATGTGGTCAACCAGGAGATTCTGAAGTAGGATTCTTGAACATCGTGCCACGGCTCGCAGCCCTCACTCGCCTTTCCGCTACGTGTGCCAAGGCGGAATACGGGGAAGCATGGGCCGGCATGGTGTGCGGAGCTGGTTGCGCCGGTCTGGTACATCGGGCCGGCGCGCTCAAGTGCACGGGTCCGATCGCTAGGGGGTGTTGAGCCCATGCCTGCACGACAGACCATTGCGATCGACGCGATGGGCGGAGACTTCGGTCCCGAGGTGACCATCCCGGGTGCTGCGCTGGCCGCCGAGCGCCACCCCAACGCGACCTTCGTCTTCTACGGCAACCAGGCGCGGATCGATGCCGCCCTGGTGCAACACGGTGCGCTCAAGGGACGCTCGCGCGTGGTCCACACGGACCTGGTCGTTGCCATGGACGACAAGCCGAGTCAGGCCATGCGCCGCGGCAAGGGCTCGAGCATGTGGCTCGCGATCGAGGCGGTGCAGAAGGGCGAAGCGCACGCGGCGGTATCTGCCGGGAACACCGGCGCGCTGATGGCCATGGCGAAGCTCATCCTGCGCACGCTGCCTGGCATAGAGCGCCCGGCGATTGCAGCGCTCTGGCCGACGGTCAACGGCGAATGCGTCGTGCTCGACGTCGGTGCGAACATCGGCGCTAGTGCGCGACAGCTTGCCGATTTCGCCTTAATGGGCGCCGCCATGGCCCGTGCCATCTTCCACATCGAACGTCCGACCGTCGGCCTCCTCAATGTCGGAGTCGAGGAGATCAAGGGCGCCGAGGAGGTGAAGGAGGCGCATGCGCTCCTGAAGACGCCGAGCCTCGAGCCGCCGTTCACATACAAGGGCTTCGTCGAAGGCAACGAGATCGGCCAGGGAGCCGCGGACGTGGTTGTCGTCGAAGGGTTTGCCGGCAACATCGCGTTGAAGACCGCCGAGGGCACAGCGCGCCAAATCGGGCATTGGCTCAAGTCCGCGCTCACACAATCGATCATCTCGAAGCTTGGCGCGATCATGGCGCAGGGCGCGCTGCGCGCCTTCAAACGCAAGATGGACCCCGGTCGGGTCAATGGCGGCACGTTCCTTGGCCTCAATGGCATCGTTATCAAGAGCCATGGCAGCGCCGACGCGCCGAGCTTTGCGGGCGCAGTCGATCTCGGCTACGACATGGCCGAAAGCGCCTTGCTCGAGCGGCTTGCCACCGACATCGACGCACTGCACGGGAAAATTGAGACCGAAGCGCAGGTGACCGCATAGGCTGGCCGTTCACCACACGGCGAAACGCGGTCCGGCAGCGGGCCGGGCTCGGAGTAGACAGCAGCGGAGCTTGTCGGCGAGGCAACCTGCCTTGCCGGCAGTGGAGCGCTGCAGCAGGAACGAGGTGAGACGTGGCCGTCATTCGATCCGTGATCAGGGGCGTCGGCGCCTATCTGCCGAAGCGCGTGATGACCAACGACGACATCTCGCGGATCGTCGACACGGACAACGACTGGATCGTCGAGCGCACGGGCATCAAGTCGCGCCACATTGCGGCCGAGGGAGAGTTGACCTCGGACCTCGGCATCATGGCCTCGAAGCAGGCGCTTATCCGGGCTGGCATCGATCCCGTGGATATCGACCTCGTCATCTGTGCGACGGCCACACCCGACCGCACGTTTCCGGCGACTGCCGTCAAGATTCAGTCGGCGCTCGGCGTGACCAAGGGGGCTGCATTCGACATCCAGGCCGTCTGCTCGGGCTTCGTCTATGCCCTCGCGACCGCCGACAACTTCCTGCGGACCGGGCAGTTCAACCGTGCTCTGGTCGTCGGCGCCGAGACGTTCTCGCGTATCCTCGACTGGTCTGACCGTGGCACCTGCGTTCTGTTCGGTGATGGCGCAGGCGCGGTGGTGCTCGAGGCGCAGCCACAGCGAGGCCAGAAGACGGACCGCGGTATCCTGCACTCGATCATCCGCTCCGACGGGCGCTACGAGGACCTTCTTTACGTCGACGGGGGACCGGGCTCAACGAAGACGGTCGGCCACCTGCGCATGAACGGCCGTGAGGTATTCCGCCACGCCGTGCAGAAGATCTCGGGCGTGATCGAGGAGACGCTCGTTGCAACCGGCTATTCCGCCGAGGAGATTGATCTCTTCGTGCCGCATCAGGCGAACAAGCGCATTCTCGACGGCATCGCCAAGCGGCTCAATGTTGCCCCGGGCAAGATCGTCATGTCGCTCGATCAGCATGGCAACACCTCGGCCGCGTCCATCCCACTTGCCTTGAACCAGGCCTTCGAGGCGCACAAAGTCAAGGAAGGCGGCCTCATCATGATGGAGGCGATGGGCGGCGGCTTCACTTGGGGCGCCGTGCTTCTCCGCTGGTAGTTGCGACGATGCACAGGCCCGGAGAGTTCTGTCGTAATTTCAGATATTTAGTGCGGCCCGATCTTGACCCGCCAAGTCGTGGTCACTAGCATCCGGTGAAACAACGAGGGGAGGCGAACGAAATGGGGAGGCCAGTACCCATGGGGCATCGCACATTGACGCGGGCCGATCTTGCCGAGGCGGTGGTGCAGAAGGTCGGCTTGCCCAGGAACGAGAGCCAGGATCTCGTCGAGCTGGTGCTCGGCGAGATTTCGACGTCGCTCGCGGAAGGGAAGGCCGTCAAGCTCTCCTCGTTCGGATCGTTCGGCATCCGCTCGAAGGGGGAGCGCGTCGGCCGCAATCCGAAGACCGGCGAGGAAGTGCCGATCACACCGCGGCGTGTGCTTGTGTTCCGACCGAGCAACATCATGAAGGACCGCATCAACGCGGGCAGGTTGCGGCGGAAGCCATAGCCGCATTGGTTGGTCGGAGCGCGTCGCAGACCTGGGAACAGCGATCGTTGCGTCGGTCGGTATGTCTCTGGGAGCAAAAGAAGCGTCGCGAACTGGGGGGCGGCACGTCGGTAAGCGGCACGTCGGTAAAGAGCAATCGTCGGACGCAGCCGAATGGTCGTGTCGACCCGCATCGGCTTGCACTTTGGATGACATAGCGCTGCAGGTCGCCCAGACGAGGAGCGATCAAGACGAAGTGCGGCCAAGACGAAGTGCGGCCAAGACCCAGTGTCCCGGGCTCGGCTGTGTCGGGAGCCCGCACAATTTCGCGTTGCAAGTCCTCGCGTTGCAAGTCATTGAACGATCTCATGCGAAGGAGCCCGCCATGGCCCGCGCCGCAGTGACTGCCGACAAGAGCACTGACGCCTTTCGCACGATCAGCGAGGTGGCAGAGAGCCTCGACGTGCCGAAGCACGTCCTGCGCTTCTGGGAGCTCAAATTCACGCACATCCGCCCGATGAAGCGAGGCGGCGGCCGGCGCTTCTATCGGCCCGAGGATGTCGAGCTACTGCGCGGCATCCAGTACCTGCTGCACGGTGAGGGCTACACAATCCGCGGCGTGCAGAAGATATTGCGCCGGCACGGTATCGAGCTCGTCAAGTCGTGCTGGCGCGATGGTGCGGCGCAACTGCGCCCCGAGGGCTTCGAACGTGAGGAGCCCGGGGCGCGGACGCAGAAGGCCGGCGCAACTGCCGCCAAGGCGGGAAAGAGGCGAGACACGGCATTGCTGAGCGAGGATGGCGGCCAAGCGCTCATCGCCTCGGCGATTCGCGAACTCACCGCATGTCGTGAGCTGCTCACGGGCCTGCTCCGTGCCGAAGGCAGCGCCAAGGGACGGCCGGGCTGAGACATGCCGGCGCAACGGCAAGGTGAAGTTTGGCGCGTCGATTGCGAGGAGGTCGCGCGACACGGCCTCGATGGCGCGCGCGGCATCGATATCGTTCCGGCGGACGAGATCGAGCGCAGCCGGACGTTTGCCGATCGTGACCGGCGACGCCACTGGCTCGCGCTCCGGATTGCACTCCGCTCGGCTCTGGTGCCCTGGATCGGCAGAACCGATGCCGCGGGGCCGTTCCGTCTGGGCGCAGCGGGGCGGCCGGCTCTCAACGGACATGGGCCGAGCTTTTCGATCTCGCATACCGGCCCACTCGGGCTCGTTGCGATCGCCACGGACAGCATCGGCGTCGACATCGAGCCGGAGCGGGCCGCTGCCATTGCAGCCTGGCGACGCTCCGCGATCGAGGCGGCGGCGATCATGCTCGCCCCGGGTTTGGCTCTGCCCGATGCTCCCGAGCCGCGCTTCATCCAATGCTGGGTACGGCTCGAGGCCTACGCCAAGGCGAGCGGCTGGGGGATCGGCCGCACGCTCGTCGAACTTGGTGCCGCGGGAGCTCGGCAAGGGGAGCCTGCGGGGGGTGACCAGCCGAGCAGCCCAGGTGGCCCGGCTGAGGCCTCGCCCAATTGGAGCGTCGTGGACTTG
>DAORNH010000117.1:0-2059 GCA_035440865.1 Hyphomicrobiaceae bacterium
GGCCTCTTTCGCAGCCGGCTCTGGCGGTGGCTGGCTCTTGAGCTGCGCAGTCGTCTTGGCCATGATGACGCCTCGCGGCGCGCAAGGCGCCCTGATGTCGCGGAGGCGAGGCGTGAGGGACGATCATCTGTTCGGCATCGGCCGGCGGCAACGGTATGCCGAGATGCGCCGTGACTTCCGCTGGTCGGTCCCGGAGCACTTCAACTTCGCGACCGACGTGGTGGACGCCTGGGCGCGGGAGCGCGACGGCATCGCCGTAATCGCCGAGGACGCCCAAGGCGAGGTGCGCACGCTGCGCTTCTCGGATGTCTCGCGTGCCTCCATGAAGCTCGCCGATGCGCTTCGCTCGCGCGGCGTCGAAAAGGGCGATCGCGTCATCGTCATGCTGCCGCGCATGCCGGAGTGGCAGATCGCGCTCGTCGCCTGTTTGAGGATCGGCGCGGTCGCCATCCCCTGCATCGAGATGCTGACAGCGAAGGACATCGCCTACCGTGTAGCGAACTCAGGCGCCAAGGCCGCGATCTGCCGGGCCGACCATGCCGTCAAGTTCGAGGAGGTGGCCGAGAAAGTGCCGGTCCGCATCGCCATCGGTGGGGCACCGGGCTGGATCGACTATCATGCGGCAACCGGCGCCGCGCGGGAGGATGTGGCAGCCGCCGTCGTTGCCGCCGACGACCCTGCCGTGATGTACTACACGTCCGGCTCCACCGGGCACCCGAAGGGCGTGCTCCACGCCTCGCGGGGCCTCTACACGTGGCGCATGTCGGCCTTCTACTGGCTCGACCTCACGCCCGAGGACCGCATCTGGTGCACCGCCGATACCGGCTGGAGCAAGGCCGGGACGAGCATCATCTGGGGGCCGTGGAGCTGCGGCGCAGCAGCCTTCATCTACGACGGGCCATTCTCGCCGGCTGAGCGCCTCCGCCTTCTCGCCAAGCACAAGATCACGGTGTTCTGCGCTGCAAGCACGGAACTCTTCCGCCTCGTTGATGAGGATCCCAAGCGTCATGATCTCTCGTCGCTCCGGCACGCCATCACCGCAGGCGAAGCCCTGAACGCGGTCGTCGCGCGCCGCTTCGAGGAGGTGTTCGGCGTCAAGGTCGCGGAGGCCTACGGGCAGACCGAGGCGCTGATGATGACGCTGAACTTTCCCTCCGAGCCACTGCGCTACGGCTCCATGGGCCTTCCCGGGCCCGGGATCCATCTCGATATCGTCGACGATGAAGGACGCCGTGTCGCCGACGGCGTCGAGGGTCACGTCGCGATCCTCACGCCATGCCCACAGATGATGCTCGGCTACTGGCAGGATCCGGCGCGCACCGCTGAGTGTTTCATCGATGGGCCGGATGGCCGCTGGTACATCTCGGGCGACCGCGCACACCGTGATCGTGACGGCTACCTCTGGTACGATGGCCGCTCCGACGACGTCATCAACTCGGCCGGCTACCGCATCGGCCCACTCGAGGTCGAGAACGTGCTGCTCGATCACCCGAGCGTGCAGGAGTGTGCAGTGGTCGCGAGCCCCGATGTCGAGCGCGGCGAGGTCGTCAAGGCGTTCGTCGTGCTGCGAAAGGGGGTCTCGGGCACGCGCGAGCTCATCGCCGAGTTGCAATCCCACGCAAAGGCGGCAACCGCGCCCTACAAATACCCGCGCCGCATCGAGTTCATCACCGAGCTGCCGAAAACCATCACCGGTAAGATCCGCCGCCGTGCGCTGCGCGATCTCGAGGTCGAGCGGGGACGGAAGGGGTGAGAGGCGTGCGCCAGTGAAGCCCCTCCACTGTCACCCCGGACGCCGAAGCGGCCCTTCCGCCGCGCAGGCGATCCGGGACCCAGCGCGAGGAGCAGCGAAGCTGCCGTAACGCTCCCACCCGCAATATCTCGCGCTGCGCGCGCTTCTTGTGCTGTGTCCCGGCTCGGCGCGTTCGCGGGCGCTCACGCTAGGCCGGGATGACAGCACCGCCGTCTTACGCCCCCTTGCCGTCGAAGAACTCGCGGACGCGGGCGAAGAAGCCGGTGGTCGTCGGGCTGTTCTCGGCCTTGCTCTCCTTGTCGAACT
>DAORNH010000117.1:2069-2821 GCA_035440865.1 Hyphomicrobiaceae bacterium
GCTGGCGGCGCGTCAGGTTCTTCGGCGTCTCGACCTCGACCTGAATATACATGTCGCCGTGGTTCGAGGTGCGCAGAACGGGCATGCCCTTGCCCTTGAGGCGGAACTGCTTCCCCGTCTCCGAGCCCTCGGGCACCTTCACGCGCGTGCGACCGCCATCGATGGTCGGCACCTCGATCTGGCCGCCGAGGGCCGCGGTCACCATGGAGATCGGTACGCGGCAGAAGATATCGGCGCCGTCGCGCTGGAAGAACTCGTGCGGCTTGATCGCGAGGAAGATGTAGAGATCGCCGGCCGGGCCGCCGCGCAGGCCGGCCTCACCCTCGCCGGCAAGGCGGATGCGCGTGCCGTCCTCGACACCCGCCGGGATCGGCACCGAGAGCGTGCGCTCCTTGGTGACCCGGCCGATGCCGTTGCACGAGGCACACGGATCGTCGATCACCTCGCCGCGGCCCTGGCAGGAGGGGCATGTCCGCTCGATCGTGAAGAAACCCTGGCTCGCGCGCACCTTGCCCATGCCGGCGCAGGTGCCGCAGGTCTTGGGCTTGGTGCCGGCCTTGGCGCCAGTGCCTGTGCAGGGCTCGCAAGTGACGCTCGTCGGCACGCGAACCTGTGCCGTGCGGCCGGTGAAGGCCTCGGTCAGCGTGATGTCCATATGGTAGCGGATGTCGGCGCCGCGCTCGCGGCCCGAGCGCTGGCGACCGCGGCGGCCTCCCATGAACTCACCGAACAGATCGTCGAAGATGTCCGAC
>DAORNH010000117.1:2945-3436 GCA_035440865.1 Hyphomicrobiaceae bacterium
ACCTCGTAGGCCTCCGCCGCCTCCTTGAACTTGCGCTCGGCGTCCTTGTCGTCCGGATTGCGATCCGGGTGCAGCTCCTTGGCGAGCTTGCGGAATGCCGACTTCAGGTCCTGCTCGTTCGCGGACTTGGTGACGCCGAGGATCTCGTAGTAGTCGCGCTTGGCCATGCGATGGGTCTTTCAATCGCTGGAGTGGACGCGCCCCGGAGGACCGGGGCGCACCGCATCAGGCCGAACGCTTTTTCGGGTCGTCCTTTACTTCCTCGAAGTCGGCGTCGACGACGTTGTCACCGGCCTTCTTGGCGCCGGGGCCGCCCGGAGCCGCTCCCGAAGCAGACCCGTCACCGTCACCATTTGGGGCCCCGGCTCCGCCCGGCGCGTAGATCGCCTCGCCGAGCTTCATCGCCGCCTGCGCGACAGCCTGCGTCTTCGCCTTGATCGTCTCGACGTTCTCGCCCTTCAGCGCCTCGCGCAGCTCCGTGATCGCCGCCT
>DAORNH010000117.1:3487-5806 GCA_035440865.1 Hyphomicrobiaceae bacterium
GTGGATGAGCGCCTCACCCTGGTTGCGCGCCTCGACGATCTCGCGCTTCTTCTTGTCCTCGTCCTTGAAGCGCTCCGCGTCCTCGGCCATCTTCTTGATCTCGGCCTCGCTGAGACCGCCATTGGCCTGGATGCGGATCGACTGCTCCTTGCCCGTGCCCTTGTCGCGCGCCTGCACGTTGACGATGCCGTTCGCGTCGATGTCGAACGTCACCTCGATCTGCGGCACGCCACGCGGCGCCGGCGGCAGACCGACGAGATCGAACTGGCCGAGCAGCTTGTTGTCGTTGGCCATCTCGCGCTCGCCCTGGAAGACGCGGATCGTCACCGCCTGCTGATTGTCTTCAGCGGTGGAGAAGACCTGTCCCTTCTTGGTCGGGATCGTGGTGTTGCGGTCGATGAGGCGCGTGAACACGCCGCCGAGCGTCTCGATGCCGAGCGACAGCGGCGTCACGTCGAGGAGCAGGACGTCCTTCACCTCGCCCTTGAGAACGCCGCCCTGGATGGCGGCGCCGACAGCGACGACCTCGTCAGGGTTGACACCCTTGTGCGGCTCCTTGCCGAACACTTCCTTGACGATCTGCTGCACCTTCGGCATGCGCGTCATGCCGCCGACGAGCACGACCTCGTCGATCTCGGCGGCCTTGAGGCCGGCGTCCGTGAGCGCCTTGCGGCAGGGCTCCTTGGTGCGCTCGATGAGTGCGTCGACGAGGCTCTCGAGCTTTGCCCGCGTGAGCTTCAGCGCGAGGTGCTTCGGACCCGACTGGTCGGCCGTGATGTAGGGCAGGTTGATCTCGGTCTGGATCGAGGAGGAGAGCTCGATCTTCGCCTTCTCGGCCGCTTCCTTCAGGCGCTGGAGCGCGAACTTGTCTTTGGCAAGGTCGATGCCGTTCGCCTTCTTGAACTCCTCGAGGAGGTAGTCGACGATGCGCTGGTCGAAGTCCTCGCCGCCGAGGTGCGTGTCGCCGTTGGTCGACTTCACCTCGAACACGCCGTCGCTGATCTCAAGGATCGAGATGTCGAACGTGCCGCCGCCGAGATCGTAGACCGCGATGGTCTTGGATTCCCGTTTCTTGTCGAGGCCGTAGGCGAGCGCTGCCGCCGTCGGCTCGTTGATGATGCGCAGAACTTCGAGGCCGGCGATCTTGCCGGCGTCCTTGGTCGCCTGACGCTGCGCGTCATTGAAATAGGCGGGCACCGTGATCACGGCCTGAGTGACGGGCTGTCCGAGATAGGCCTCCGCCGTTTCCTTCATCTTCATCAGGATGAAGGCCGAGATCTGCGAGGGCGAATACTGCTTGCCGCGCGATTCCACCCACGCGTCACCGTTCGTCGAGTTGACGATCTTGTAGGGCGCGAGCTTCTTGTCCTTCTCGACCTCGCCATCGTTGAAGCGGCGGCCGATCAGGCGCTTTATGGCGTAGAGCGTGTGGGTCGGGTTGGTTACCGCCTGGCGCTTGGCCGCGATGCCGACGAGCCGCTCCCCGTCGTCCGTGAACGCGACGATCGACGGCGTCGTGTTGTGACCCTCGGCGTTCGGGATCACCTTCGGCTGACCACCCTCCATGATCGCGACGCACGAGTTGGTCGTGCCGAGATCGATGCCGATCACCTTGGACATATGCTTGACCTCTTGAGTTGCGGCGGACCAACCAGGCCCTGGCGCTCAGGACGCTTACGGCACCCGCTATGACGGCAGCCCTCCCGGGCTCCGTGCCGGTCCCCTTCAGTGAGTTGGCCGTGATATAGGCTTGGGCCATCACCGCTGCAACGGATGAGGAAGCCGCAACGGTGAGTTTTTGTGACCCGATTGCAGAGGCTGTGGGGCAGGCGGGGGACGAGCTGCGGCATCACGGGCCGGCTCGATCGCGCAGCGCGCAGCGAATTCGATTTCTGGTCGGCCCAAGGCATGATCAGATTTGGGGCGGAGGAGCCGGCCGTGCGCCATGTCAAGTTCATCGCCGTCACAGTGATCGGTTTAGCCCTAATTTTCAAGGCATTGTTCCTGACCGGGAAGATCGGCCTCAAGTACTGGTACGTGGCGCGCCATGACTGGACGACGCTGCTCTTCGTCATCGGCGGCATCATCGTCGTCGCCGTTCTCTGGAAACTGTTTCGCGTCTGGTGGGTGAGCCGCAACGTCAAGGTCGTCCGGTAACGGACGAGCATCGCCGCTCCTTCGAGCCTGCGGCCAAATTGTCACAGCATGACGCACCGAAACGGTGGCACCCGGATGGGCGCCGCCGCGAATCGTTTGTCGCGCGCTTCGCGACGCCCGCTCGAGCCTGCAGATGGCGCGGGGCCCGCCTGTGCCGGGATT
>DAORNH010000117.1:5816-12455 GCA_035440865.1 Hyphomicrobiaceae bacterium
AGACGGGCCCCGGGTGGGCCGGCCATTGCTGGCCGGGTGATCCACACCGTTCCCTTGCGCCCGCCAGAAACTAATTGATCAAAGTTCACAGATTCTCGGCAGCGCACGCTCGTCGAGCATCTCGCCAAGGTTGATTCGCGTGCCGGCATCGTGATCATTGTTCAAAATTGGCTCTGGTCTGATCATTCATCTCTCGTTAACCCAGTCGAGGAGAGACGACGATGACAACCAACGCCCCCAGAAGCTTCCCGTGCTGCAGAGCGTGCTCGAGGCGTGGAAGCTCAGCCTCCACCATCGCGGCAGCATGCTGAAGATCACGATGCCACTTGTTGGAATAACATTCGCCTACTTCGCTGCAAACGCGGTCGCCCACCATGCTCAACGTCGCCTCGCAGATCCGGTTGTGCTGTTCTGGGCCTTCGCAACCCTCTACTCTACGATCACAGCAGCGGTTAGCTGGCACCGGCTCCTGCTCCTCGGCGAGCCGATCAAGGCCATCAGGAAGTGGCATAGCGCCGACACGGCCTACTTGAAGGGATCGCTGCTGATCGCCCTGATCGCGACGGCTGTGTTCATCCCGATCGTACTGATCATGGCGCTGATTGCTCCTGCCCCGACGAAGACCCCTTGGGGCGCCCAGCCGGCAGCACCGGTGAAAACAATGCTCGCATTGGGCCTCGCCACAATGTTGACCGTCGCAATCATTTCTGCGCGCACCATGGTCCTCCTGCCTGGCCGCGCCATCGGCAACAAGATGCGCGCCACCGAGGCCTTCAACTACACCAGAGGGAATACATTCCGCATTGTCCTTGCGATGGGCGCCGCTATTGCACCCCTCATCGCTCTCACCCAACTGATCCAGCTTGGCGCTGCCTACGCATTCCTGTTTGGAATGATTGCCGAAGCATACCAACTCCCCGCCGTCATTCTGCTGATACTCGTGATCATGACCATCCAGGTGATCTACTCGTTCGTCGCTCTCACGATGGCCTCGGTGCTCTACGGCAAGCTGAAACCGGTCACCGCGCCAGTCGCCTGAAGTGCACGACCTGGACATCGCACTGACAAGAACCATCTCGCCCGGATCACATGGTCCGGGCGGTATCGTTTCAGGCCAAGGACGACGGCACCGCTTGTCAGCCTCGCCGCGCCGCGCCACGGTTGGCGGACCCGCGATCCCCGAGGACCACCATGCCGCTCGACCCCGTCCGCCTCACGCAAGAGCTGATCCGCTTCGACACCGTGAACCCGCCCGGTCAGGAGCGCGCCTGCGCCGAGCATCTGGGGCGCCTCCTCGAGGCCGCGGGCTATGCTTGCGCCTACGTCGAGATGGGTGAGGGTCGCGCCAGCCTGATTGCCCGCATCGGCGGGTCGAACGACCGCCTCCCCATCGCCATGACCGGCCACATCGACGTCGTGCCCCTCGGCACACGGCCCTGGAGCGTCGACCCGTTCGGCGGCGAGATCGGGCAAGGCCGGGTCTATGGCCGGGGCGCCTCCGACATGAAGGCTGGCGTCGCTGCGATCATCGCTGCAGCCGTCGATAGGGCGTCAGAGCTCGCCAAGGGGCCCGGCGCCGTCCTCATCATCACGGCCGGCGAGGAGACCGGCTGTACGGGCGCGCATCATATCGTCACCACGGCCCGCGATCTTCTCGGCCGTGCCGGCGCGCTGCTCGTCGCCGAGCCGACCTCGAACCGGCCCTGCGTCGGCCACAAGGGCGCGCTGCGGCTCAAAGTGACGTCACGCGGCGCGACGGCGCACGCCTCCATGCCGGAGAAGGGCATCAACGCCGTCTACAAGGCTGCGCGCGCCATCGCCAAGCTCGAGGCCTTCGACTTCAACGTGGCCCGCCACCCCGTCATGGGCGGCCCGACGCTGAATGTCGGCTGGGTGCATGGCGGGCAGAACATCAACTCGGTTCCCGATCTCGCCGAGGTCGGCGTCGACATCCGCACGATTCCCTCCCAGTCGCACGCCCGCATCGAGGAGGAAATCCGCAGCTACGTCGGCACCGAGGCGAGCGTCGAGACGCTCGACGAGGCGGTGCCGGTGTGGACGGAGCCCGATGTTGCCTGGGTGCGCGATGTGTTCGCCGTGACGAGCAACGTCACCGGCGAGCCGACATCGGTTGCCGCCGCACCCTACTTCACGGACGCCTCCGCGCTGACACCCGCGCTCGGCGGCATCCCGACCGTGATCCTCGGCCCCGGCCCGCCCGAAATGGCGCACCAGACGGACGAGTACGCGGAGGTGCGCCGCATCGAGGAAGCCACCGAGATCACCCGCCAGCTCGTCTCGAGCTGGCGGGGGTAGGCCACACCCTTTAGGCGGCGGCGTCGGCGGTGTCGTCGGCCTCGGCTTCGGCAGGGGCTGCGGGCCGCACGCGCGAGCGCGCCTTCTCTGCCGCGGCGACATAGTCGGGCTTGCCCGATCCGAGCAGCGGGATTGCGGCACCTGCCATGATCTCGGCCGGCACCATGAGCTCGGTCGCACCGCGGGCGCGGGCGTGGCGCTGGAATGCCTCGCGCGTCGCCTTGGCCTCCTGCGTCATAAGGACGAGCCGCTCGCCCTTCCTCGCATCCGGCTCGGCGACGACGACCGAGATCGCCTGCGGCCAGACCTCGGCTGCGAGCGCCTCGATCGCCGACAGCGACACCATCTCGCCCGCGATCTTGGCGAAGCGCTTCGCTCGCCCGCGGATTTTGATGTAGCCCTCGGCATCGAAGGTGACGATATCGCCGGTATCGTGCCAGCCGCCGGCCGGAGGCTCGATTACGCCCGGATTCTCGGCGCGGTAATAGCCGAGCATCACATTGGGGCCGCGTACGAACAGGCGCCCGCCCTCCGTGATGCCGGGTACGGGATCGAGCCTTGCCTCCATCAGCGGCGAGAGCCGGCCGACGGTTCCCGACTTGTTGGCGAGCGGCGTGTTCATGGCGAGGACGGGCGCAGTCTCGGTGACGCCGTAGCCTTCCAGAATGCGCACGCCGAAGCGCTCCATGTAGGCCTGCCGCGTACGGTCCTTCACGGCTTCCGCACCCGCCATGATGAGGCGGACGTTGTGGAAGTCGTATGGATGGGCGACGCGCGCGTAGCCGCTGAGGAACGTGTCCGTGCCGAACACGATCGTCGAATTCGTGCCGTAGATCAGCTCCGAGACGATGCGGTAGTGGAGCGGCGAGGGATAGAGATAGACGGGGATGCCGCCGAGGATCGGCATCAACAGGCCACCCGTCAGCCCGAACGAGTGGAACACGGGGAGTGCGTTGAACACCTTGTCCTCGCCGTTCGCCGAGATGCGCGAGAGGCACTGCGCGACGTTGGCGAGCAGATTGCGGTGCGAGAGCACGACGCCCTTCGGCGCTCCCTCCGAGCCCGACGTGAACAGCACGACCGCGGGATCATCCGGCTTCCGCGCGACCTGCGGCTTGCCGCCGGCGAGGAGCCCGCGGAACTTGTCGCCGGTCGTGATCGTCGGGCGGATGTCCTCAAGGTAGACGATCTTGACCACCTCGCCGAGCTTGGCGATGAGCGGCTCGAGGCGTCCTTTGGCGATGAAGGCGCGTGACGTCAGCACGACCTCGACCCTGGCCGTCCGGCATGCCGAGACGATGTTGGCGGCACCGGCCGTGAAGTTCAGCATCGCCGGCACGCGGCCGATCGACTGCAGCGCAAAGAACGTGACGGCAACGCCCGCCGCATTCGGCAGCAGCACGCCGACGCTTGCCCCTTCGGCCGCGAGTGGGGCGAGCTTGGCGCCGAGCACCTGTGCGCCGACGACGAGCTTCTTCGCGGTGAGCTTTGTGCCGAGCGGGTCCTCGACCAGCGTCTTCTTCGTCGCTTTCGTGTCGCGCGCCTCGACCAGCGCCTCGAACAGCGAGCGGTCGAGCCGCGCCGTCTCGACGGCGGTATCGACCATGATGTCCTGGAGTGCGGCGCCCGCCGCCTGCCGGCGCGCCTTGCCTTTGAGATCGGCCCCAATCGCCAGTTTGCGCGGCGGCAGCACGGTGACCGTCGTTTTCGGGAAGAGCGCCTTCCGGATCTCGCCCTTCTTCATGTAGCCGAGCGGCGAGCGCTCCGGACCCTCGATGCGCACCGGCACGATCACCGCGTCCGCCTTGTCGGCGATCATGGCCGTGCCATCGTAGACCTTCATGAGGCCGCCGGTCACCGTGATGCGCCCTTCAGGGAAGATGACGAGCGATTGGCCCTCCCTCACGAGATTGACGAGAGAGCGCGCGGCAAGCGGCTTCGTCGGATCGAGCGTGAACGCGTTGATCAGGCGGAGGAAGGGCTTCGCCCACCACGTCTCCGCAATCCCCGAATCGACGGCGAAGGCTGCGTGACCCGGCAGGATCGCGTGCATGATCGGCCCGTCGATGAGGCTCACGTGATTGGGCGCGATGATCGAACGCGTGCCGGGCTTCGGCAGGTGCTCGGCGCCCTTCACCTCGAGTTTCAGGAGCGCTTGAAACATCCCGCGCGCGAGGTCTCGCACGCCCTCCTTCCCCCAGGCGCGAAGGACGAGCACCATGGAAACGAGACAGCCGAAGGACATGAGCGTGAGCAGTATCGCGGCACCGACGCCCATGAACTGGAGACCGGCGACGACCGCGCCGGCGCTCACCATGTAGGCGGCATTGAGCACGTTGTTGGAGGCGATCACGCGGGCGCGCTTGTCGGCCGGCGCCCAGGATTGGAACGCCGCGAAGGCCGGCACGATGAAGAGGCCGCCCGAGGCCGCCAACCCGAAAAGTGCGATGCCGAGCTGAGCACCCGACACCGTGGTGAAAAGATCCATCGGGCCAAGCTTGGCGCGCGTGATCACGCTCGTCGGATCACCTTTCATCGCAAACACCAGCCAGGCAAGCCAGCCGCAGAAGAACGCCATCAGCAGTGCGCCCATGGGCACCAGCGATAGATTCGGCCGGTCGTGACTGGCCTTGGCGGCGAGCGCCGAGCCGGTGGCGATGCCGATTGTGAACAGCGCGAGCGCCGTGGTTACGGCAAGCTCGTTGCCGCCCGCGATATCCTTGATCATGGACGGCAGCAGGGACAAGACCACGAAGCCGAGCAGCCAGAACCACGAGACGATGTTGGCGCCGGTCCACAGCCGCCGGTCGGCCTTGAGCTCGCCGAGCAGCTTGAACGTCGAGGCCGCAATGTTGCGGTTGATGACCAGGTCGGGCGCTGCCGGGCCGGTGACCGGGATCCAGCGCGCCGAGAGCCAGCAGAGCACGGCGAGCACGAGGACGACGCCGATGACGAGCTCGGCGCTCTTCAGCGTGGTGATGGCGAGCCCGCCGAGGATGGTGCCGGTCAGGATTGCGAGGAACGTCGCGCCCTCGACGAGTGCATTGCCGGCGGCGAGTTCGTTTTCAGCGAGTTTTTCGGGGAGGAGGCCATACTTCAACGGCCCGAACAGCGCCCCGATGATGCCGAAGCCCGCGAGCGCCACGAACAGGACCGGAATCGAGTGCATCACGAAGCCGATCGCGGCCAGCACGGCGACCGGGATTTCGGCGAGCTTCAGCCAGCGCGCGACGGTGCCCTTGTCGTAGCGGTCGGCGATCTCGCCGCCGAGGGCCGAGAGGATGAAGAAGGGGGCGAGCATGATGACGCCCGACAACGTGATCAGGATCGACGCGGTTTCGGGTGATTGGGCTGCCGTCGTGCCGATCCCGAACAGGATCAGCATACCGAGTGCGTTCTTCAGGATGTTGTCGTTGAGCGCCGAGAAGAACTGGCACCAGAACAGCGGCGCGAATCGCCGGGCGGACATCAACTTCGTGAACATGAGGACCCGGGGCTCCTTGCTCGACCGCATCGACCACTCAGCCGGCGGCGCTAACATTTTGAAACTACGAACTACTTCTCGCGCGTCTCCCTTAACGAAGCGTACCCGGGCGTCCCGGGAGCGGACGCCCGTCGGTTGGCGCCGCCATGGACCGAAGTACGACTGTATCAGCAACGAGCCGTGGTGGCAGCGCGAGCAACGCCTCCTCGTCGGCGTCGATTTCGCACGCGCGGACCGTCGGGCCGATCAGCCACCGGGAAAGCCGGTCACGCAGCTGGACCCGGGGAACCTTGGAGAGAGTTCGAGGCATGTGGTGTCTCCAGTTATGACCATCGTTCACGATATAATGTTGAATTGAACTAAGTTCAAGGGCTCGCGATCGAAAGTGATTTGCCGGTGGCACGCGGAGGTGATTTTCGGCGCGGAGCGAGACGCCATTCCGCATCGCATCGGGCGCGGCAGACAATCCCGACTGGTGGGCTCGGCCGAGGCACAGTCCGCTTGCCCGAGCGCTCTACCGCCTTCCCTGGCCGTGCGCGCTGATGCAGCCTGCGGCCCGCGATAGACACACTTTGGCAATACTTTCCGCCCAATTCTCTGAGCAAGGTCTCATTTACCGTCGCGCGCGAAAGCTCTGTCTCGCCACCTCGACGAGCGACGTTCATCAGGCACGGATCGATCAATGGCCATCTCGATGTCGAAACTTTCCGCATGGCTCGTGCGCCCCACGTCAGGCCGGACGGGCCGCGGAATTGCAGCGCTCGGACTGCTCGCGATCGCGGCGCCGATCCTCCTCTCGGTCGGCAGCGTCTCGGGCCAGGAGCGACTCCCTTGGAACC
>DAORNH010000118.1:0-3796 GCA_035440865.1 Hyphomicrobiaceae bacterium
AGCAGCCCGGAGTGGTCGATGTGCGCGTGGGTGAGGACGACGAAGTCGAGCGCGAGCCTTGTCCGCAGTCCCGGCAGCGTGTCGAGCACCACCCGGCGCCCGGCCCGCCCAACCACATCGCCAACGAACAGAAGCCGCATCCGCACCTATCCCTGATCGAGCCGCCGTGGCCCGCTCTCAGTGAGCACCCAGTCGATCGGCTCGTCATAGTCGAGACGCGGCACGGCGTCGACCTCGAGCTCGTCGAGGCCGAGACCGATCGCCGTGATGCGGCCGCGCCGCCGGAGGCTCGCAAGCGTGCGATCGTAGTAGCCACCGCCGTAGCCGAGGCGTCCGCCGCGCCGGTCAAAGGCGAGCAACGGCACGATCAGGATCGCCGGGAAGACGACGGGCTTGTCGGGGAGCGGCTCGGCGATGCCCCAGCGCCCCTTCCCCATGACATCGTCGGGCGACCAGCTCCGGAACGTGAGCGGCGCCCCTTTGCCGACCATCGCCGGCATCGCCAGCCGGTAGCCCTCGGCTCGCAGCCAGCGCATCAGCGGCGCAGTGTCGATCTCTCCCGGCATCGACATGAAGCCGGAAACGATCGTCTCCGGTCCCGGTCGCGCGTCCGAGCCGAGGCAGTCGAGGCCGTGCGCCGCGATGCGCCGGGCGATCTCGGTGCCCTCGCGCGCAAGCACAGCCCGCCGGGCCTCCTCCGCCTTCACGCGGAGCGCTTTCTTGGCCGCGAGGATCTCGTCATCGCTCATGCCGAAGTTTGAGCAGAGCCCGATTGGCGGCGCAAGTGTGCGTTGACCACCTGTGCGCACAGCGTGTCGGTTTGAGCCGTCGTAGGTCGGCGCCGATCGCAGCGAAGCCCAACGGTCCCTTGCATCGCCGTAGCTTTGAGGCGCGCGAGCAGTTCGCTTCGCGAGCGAGGGCCCGCCCTCGCGCTCCCGCCGGCGGGGACGCCCCGCCGGACTACCCCGAATTTAGACGCTGCTCGGGTCTGACGGACGGAAACTGGCCGGGTCCGGGCGGCAGCCCAGTTGCGCAGCAATCAGCGAACGCAGTCGTCAGGTCCCGTTGTTCCAGATGTCGCGATGCAGCCGCCAGGCGCCATCGGCGCCGCGCTTCCAGGCAACGACGAACTTTACGTTTGCAGGGCCCGACGGCAGCAACAGCGTCGCCGTGCCGACTTCGATAGCGCTATCGCCCACGGATGTCACATCGAGCGTCGAGAGCGACGCGGACTTAAGATCGAGGGCCGCGACGGCAGCACCCCAGAACTGCTCGATTGCCGCGCGGCCCTTCACGATCGGGCTGTCCGGCGGAAGCAGCATCGCATCCTCAGTATAGAGCGCGGCGGCCGCCTTTGCATTGCGGGCCGTCAGCGCCTCGCCGAGCGCCTTGCCGCCCTTCTCGATGGCCGTTCGGGCGTTACTGGCATCCATGGCAACCTCCAAGGTTGGATGGCAACAATCGTTGAGTAGCACATAAGGATATACGCGGGATGCCGATGGCCAGATGGCGCCGGCTTGGCGCCAACCCACTGCCAACGCCAAAGGAGCGCGGGTCCGGGGCGCGCAGCCCCGGGCGGCCTGGGCCTGCGGCACAGCTTCGACGCAAGCAGCACGCGTCCAACTCATGCTCAATTCGTCCGATTGTCGCCTTCCAATCAGCGCGCCGACGACGCCGGCCTCAGGAAATCGAAGTCGCAACCATCGGGCGCCTGCAGCACGCTCTTGCGGAAGAGCTTGTCGTAGCCCCTGAGCGCCGCGTCGTCCGTCCCGCGCGGCTGTGCTGCCCGACGCTTCTCGAGCTCCGCCGCATCGACCATGAGATCAATCCGCCGCTCCTTCACCGAGAGGCTGATCCGGTCGCCCGTGCGCACGAGGCCGAGCGGCCCGCCGATCGCGGCCTCCGGCGCGACGTGTAGCACGATCGTTCCGTAAGCCGTGCCCGACATGCGGCAATCGGAGATGCGCACCATGTCCTTGACGCCGGCGGCGAGCAGCTTCTTCGGGATCGGCAGGAAGCCCGCCTCGGGCATCGACGCGGACGATGCCGGCCCCGCGTTCTGGAGGATCAGGAAATCGTCCGCCGTCACGTCGAGATCGGGGCTGTCGATGCGCGCCGAGAGATCGGCGATCGAGGAGAAGACCACCGCCCGCCCCGTCCGCTCGAAGAGCGCGGGCGTCGCCGCCGAGCGCTTGATGATGCAGCCGTCCGGCGCGAGCGAGCCGAAGAGGGCGACGAGGCCGCCTTCCCGCTCCACAGGCGACGAGGCCGGCTTGATCACGCGGCGATCGACATAGGCACCCTCTTCTGCCGCGAGCCGCTCGCCGAGCGTTTCGCCCGTCACCGTCATGCAGTCGAGGTGGAGGAGCGGCTTCAGTTCGCGCAGCACCGCACCGATGCCGCCTGCCGCATAGAAGTCCTCCATGTAGAACTCGGAGCCAACCGGCTTCACCGCCGCGAGCACCGGCGTCGTATCCGAAAGCTCGTTGAAGCGGCGGAGATCGAGCTTGATCCCGAGCCGGCCCGCGATCGCTGCCAGATGGATCACGCCATTCGTCGAACCGCCGAGGGCGAGCAGTACGCGCGTCGCGTTCTCGACCGACTTTGCCGTGATGATGCGGTCGGGCGTCAGGTTGCCCGCGATCATCCGCACGGCCGCGGCACCCGAGGCCTCCGCTGCGCGCAGCCGATCAGCGTGCACCGCAGGGATCGCCGCAGTCCCCGGCAGCGTCATGCCGAGCGTCTCGGCGATTGCGGCCATGGTGGAGGCCGTCCCCATCACCGCGCACGAGCCGGCTGTCGTCACGAGCCGGCCCTCGACAGCCTCGATCTCCGCCTGGCTGATCCGGCCGGCGCGATACTCGACCCAGAATTTCCGGCAGTCCGTGCAGGCGCCGACGCGATGCTCACGGTAGCGGCCCGTCATCTGCGGTCCGCCGATGAGTTGTATTGCCGGTTTTCCTGCGCTCGCCGCCCCCATCAGTTGTGCCGGTACGGTCTTGTCGCAGGCGCCGAGCATCACGACAGCATCCATCGGCTGGGCGCGGATCATCTCCTCGGTGTCCATCGCCATGAGGTTGCGGAACTTCATGGAGTTTGGCGCGAGCGTCGATTCGTGCACCGAGATGGTCGGGAACTCGAACGGCAGCCCGCCCGCCGCCGTGATGCCGCGCTTCACAGCCTCGACGAGCTCGGGGAAGTGGCGATGGCAGGCATTGAAGCGGCTGTAGGTGTCGGCAATTCCGATGATCGGCCGCTTCAGTTCGTCGTGCGAGTAGCCCATCGACTTGGCAAAGGCGCGGCGCAGATAGATCGAGAAATCCGGGTCGCCGTAGTTCTGGAGGCCGCGCAGAAAGCCGCGCTCGGCACGTGGCTTTACTCGCGCACGCTTCTCCTCGGCGCCCCCCTTGGCCCCAGACCCGCTCCTCGACCGGCCTTTGTCACTGCCCTTCCCTGCCATGCGCCCTGCTCCTCGCGATCCACATCTCTGAGCTAAGCAGGTTTGCGCCCAGAGGCCAATCGCTGCGACGCCGCCTGCAGCTCGGCGAAAGGTCGACGAGCCGGGTACGAAGCGAGGCCGCGATCACCTCATCGGGTGATGCGACCTCGCTCCGACCTGCGGCGCGGGGAGGCTTGCGCACGCCGCAGGGTTCGCCAGAGGGCAAAATTGAACGTCACGATGAGGGCGAAAGTCGCCAGGATCAGCATCATTACCGAGCGCTGATAGGACGTCGCGAGTGAGAGTTCCCCTGATATGAGTTCGTGCCCGGCAAACAAGGCCGCGAGGATCAGGGCC
>DAORNH010000118.1:3809-9800 GCA_035440865.1 Hyphomicrobiaceae bacterium
GTGCGCCCGATCCCGCGCAGAACCTTCTGGTTGGAGATCGGCGCTCGCTCGACCCTGCGCAGCCGGTTGACGAGTTCCCGCATGATGACGTCCTTCAACGATTGACCTCGATTGACGTCCATCTACGACTTACGTCTTGGGCGACCGCGGGCCGTAAATGTGACCGTCCGGCGTCAGAGGCGGTGCCGGCGCGCAATCATGCCAGTTTGTTGCGCCCATGCATCACTTCGCCCCCGTGCTCGAGGCGAAGCATCACTCGAACGCGCTCCGCGCACACCTATTCGCGACCTGGAATTCGTAATAATATCAGCTCTGTCATGACGCATCCTGTTAAACGACTTCTCGCCACGCTCCGCGGTCGGCGCTCGCCACATACTGCTGGCGCCGCCCCGCACTGGGTTGTCGCCGCCATGGATCCGTCGGCGGCGAGCTAGGACGTCGCCGTAGCACTCGCTCGCCGTAGTGCGGCTTCCATCGCCCCCCTCCAACTTCCCCAGCTCACCGAGGGCGGTTATCGGCTGGCGCGCGCGCTCCGCAACCGGCCGCTGGCCGCCCGCGACTTCGCATCCGCCGACGCCCTCCAGCGCTCCGGGCATCGCCGCGGCGATGTCGCCCTCCTCGTCGAGCAGACTGCGAGGAGCGAGATCGCCGTCGAGGTGCAGCCGCTAACTCCGCTCGGTATCGCGCGTGGGCTCCTCGCGCCGCCGATCCTGCGGCTGACGGGCCTCCCCTTGAGACAGCCCGCACCGGTCCTCGCGCTGATCGCTCTCTCGACCGCTGCTCAGTTGCTCTCCATGATCGCGGAGCCCGGTGAACCCGCGCCCGCCCTCGACGAAATCGAGCGCCATCTCGCGCGCCTCGAGGCCGCGCACATGACGTCAGACGCGACGCTTCGAGCGGCGGCCTTCGATCTGAAGACATGGGTGCTCGCCTGGCGCGGGCTTGCCGATGGTGATGTCGTGCGGCTCGAGGACGCGCGGACCCGCCTCGTCACAATGCAGGCGCGAGCTTGCGACACCTGGTCCGGATGCAACCGCTCGGGCATGTTGGCGCTCGTGAGCCTCGCGCTTGGCGGCGAGGTGGGCGGAGCCGAGCGTCTCGCTGAAGCCGAGTTGGCCGCAAGCGAAGCGCTCTCCCTCGCAATCGAGCTGTCGGAGCCGGCAATCATCGCGACTTGCTGCGCCTTGGCCGGTCGCACGTCGCTGGCACTCGGCCGTGCGCGGACTGACGTCCGGCTTCTCGAAAGTGCACGTGTCCGTTTCGACGAAGCGCAGCGCCTTTCCGCCGGGGCCTGGAGCGACGGCGCCTGCGGGCTCGGCGACATCGCCGCTGAGATCGGAGACGTCGAAGCCGCGATCCAGGAGTTGGACGCGCCGCTCAAGCGGACCGCGGCCCCGCTCACGCGGGACCCGCCGACGCTGTCGCTGGTCCGATTGACGTCGCGCAGCTGATGCCGCTCAGGCTAGTCGGCCGAGCAGGAACGCCGAGGCAAGCGCGACCACCATGATGACCCCGATCACGATCCAATCCGTGCTGGTCGCGGATTTCGCCTTCATGGGGCCCGCCGCCGCCGATCTGCGCCGCAAGGCCTCGGACGTGATGGCAGCGTCGACGGCCGCACGGTTCTCGATCTGCTGCGCTTTGGTTGGCTCTGCCATGGAACGTGCTCGCCGATTGATCACGGAGCGGAAGGCTCTCGCCTCCGCGATCACATCGAAGCGTGAGAGGTGCCGCCAGTCAAGCCGATAGCGTCAGACCATTCGGCCAATCAAGTGTCGCCTTCAGGCAGTGCCGCAATCATCCGAGGGCGCTCCCAAACGCGATTGGCTCCGTTTGCTCAACAGAGCCAGCACAGGCGCCGCAATCCGCTCCCGATCGTAGCGATGCTACCAGGCCCCCAACTGAGAGCTGCGAACAACAACCCAGTCGGCACCAGAACCCACCGCAAGATTGGCCTGGGAGGGGCGTGCGCGTTTACCATCATGCCTTGCTTCAGCCGGGGTACGAGCCCCACCAGACCCGTCGTCGATACGGCAAGCAATCCAGCGCTCGAAAGTCCGGCAACTCCGCTGACCGTCGTAAAGCCTCCGACATGTGCGAGGCCCGCGACGATCATCAGCAGCATCGCGATCGCGGTTATCCGACTGATCGGCCCGTGCTTCTGCCTGTCCGACACCTTCCTCGGGTCGGAAATCTTGGTCCACGCCCACACGGCTGCCCAGACGACAACCGTCAGAATTGCCGTCGCGATGACGAACGCAATGACGAATGCCAGCCACTTCGGAAGCGTCATTGGAAGAGCTCCCACTTGTTTATCTGGCGTGTGATCCAGACCAAATGTAGCCAGGACAGGGTGGATGTTGCCACAACGGAAAACGCGGTAAACCTGATATATGTCATGACATCGCCGCGACCCACAGCCAATTTGGCCTCGCGCTGGCATGTCAGAGGAACAACTGCGCTAAAAATGGTGGCGGTGGCCAGCACGAAGGCGACCGTGCGGTGGTCGACACCGAATGTGATGTGGATCAACCCCAGATCGAAGCAGCTCGGATTGATTGCACCAAGCACGACGAACACGTCCGCGCTGACGAGTGCCGCCAGCGCTCCGACACCGGAATCGCTACCCGGATCCGCAGCGAGCTTGGCCAGCCAGATCACGCCGAGCCCAAACAAGCTCGCTGCATAGGCCATGAGCATCAGCCACAGCAAATCGATTGGCGATGTTATACTTGCCAAACCCGGCAGAGAGGGCTAGCTTATGCAACAGCTAGCGCCCAGCCCGTCGCAGCAGGAATGGCCGACACACGGGCTCGTGAGCCTGCGGGATATGTTCGAGATCCGAGCGCGGCTTTTTATTGCGGCAAGTCAAGCGCTTGCTAAGCTATCTGCCAGAGTTGAAGAGCGGCAGAGGCTATCCGGGGTGCATAGCAGTGCGGATGGCGTTCCACGAGACCCTATGGCCAAGATCAGTGTCACCGGCCCCCTTGCCGAGATATCCGCCTCTTGCGAGGGGTTTGGCGGAGTTGTCACAAAACAGCTGGCGGACCGACTGATCGACTTGGTGTCGGCGGAACTTCTCAGCTTCAGCAAGTTGGCGGTAGAGATAGACGCCCTCAATCAAGCCTTTCTTGCGGAATTAAACGCAACAAAATTTTATGCGATAACGCCGGCCATGGCCAAATTAGTAGAACGGCCCCAAGAGCGCTTCTCCGACGATGTCCTTCGAGTTTTTCCCGAGGCAGCCTCTGACATCGATGAAGCGGGGCGCTGCTATGCGTTTGGCCGCCACACCGCTTGCGTGTTTCATTTGATGAGAGTTCTTGAGGTTCCTCTTCAACATCTTGCCAAAACGCTATTGCCCAACGACCGGAAGCCGAACTGGGCACCAATAATAGAAAAAATAGACACTGAATTGAAGCTTCCATACAAACAGCGGTCAATTATTGGTCCCGAAAGTTTTTGGGCAGACGTATCTGCAAGAATGCACGCCGTAAAAATAGCTTGGAGAAATAGAGTAATGCACGTGGACTCGATTGTGACAGCAGAGCGCGCGAGTTCTATTTTCGACGCAACCTGTGGGCTTATGAATTTTCTGTCGGATCACGCCGAACATTTTTTGCACGTGGATCAGCCACCTTCTTGAAAGCCCGTTCGGCAGCTTCAGGATCGACAATGGAACGTGACGCAACATCTACGAATCTCTTGAACTGCTCCGCGGGTCTCTCAGAAGGGGATTTCTTCTTGGGCATCGGTCACTTCCCCACGAGTCGGTCGATAGGTCAGACGCTTGCCGACGACGCCCTTGACGGCGCGGGCCGCCCGCTCGCTGTCGTCAACGCCATGCGCGACGCGATTGTTATACCGGAAATCGAACTCACTGACATAGCGGTGAAGGTGCTGCTCCCCACAGTGCTGGTAGACGCCCTTCATGCCGCGCTTGAAGATCGAGTAGTAGTTCTCAAGGGTGTTGGTGTGGGCATCGCCGCGAACGTACTCCCCCGCCCCGTGGTTCACGGTCTCATGACCCGCGAACTCCCGGCCGACACGGCGGTAGTACTTCGCCTCATCGGTCATGAGGCGCGCTTCCTTGGCGATGTTCTCGTTGACGATCGGCGCGATGGTCTCCGCATCGGCCTTCTCGACGTGGAAGCTGCGGACCTCGCCGCCACGCTCCACGAGCGAGAGAACGGCGTGCTTGTGGTGATAGGCGCGCCGCTTGGGCTGGCCCTTCTTGCGGCCGATGAAGGTCTCATCCGCCTCGACCACGCCGCTCGATCCGTTGCCACCCATAGGTGCGGCAAGGGTGCCGGTCCGCATCGCTTCGCGGATACGGTGCGACATGAACCACGCGGTCTTGAGGGTCACGCCCAAGGTGCGGTGGAGCTGGTTCGACGAAATGCCCTTCTTGCTCCCGGCGAGAAGGTAGAACGCCTGAAGCCAGAGATGCATGGGAACGTGGCTCGACCCGAAGATGGTGCCGATCTTCACGTTGAACTGCTTGCGGCAGGCATAGCACTTGTAGAGACCGATCCGGGTGGCCTTCCCCTGCATCTTCGAAACGCGCTTGGTTTCGCCGCAATGAGCGCAAACGGGGCCATTCGGCCAGATGTGAGCCTCGACCCACTGATAGGCCGCTTCCTCATCCTGAAGGTGCTTTTGAGAGAGCAACGACATGGCGAATCATCTCCGATCTGATGCCACTATAGCCGATCGAAGTGGGTTTGGCAAGTATAACATCGCCAATCGATTACATCGGCCACAATCCAACCCCCGCCCAAACGTGGCGGAAAGTCTGGGTGGAAACGGATAGATTGGTCAACGCAAAACCGGCTGGCGACCGGCGGCCCCTCACTTCACCGCGGCGGTCACGCTCGCGGGCAGGTAGCGTGCGGTCTCGGTCCAGATGCGCTCGGTTGCCCCGGTTGCCCAGAGATAGCCCGTCGCAACGCCGATCAGGATCATCGCAAAATAGAACACGGGGCGATAGCGCCTGAGAGCCACCAGCGCGAACAGCGCCGCAGGCACGAACACGACGAGGGCTCCGAGAATCTTGGGCGTCAGCATGCGATTGGTTCCTCGAAATTCCGGCAGCGATGAAAACTAGTGCAGCAACACGGCAGCTATTCGGCGGCCTTGGCTTTGCCTGCGAGTGCCTGGGATGCCGCCTCGAGGCGGGCTTCCTGCTCCTTCAGCACCTGCAGCGTCGGCATCGAGACGACATTGTAGCCGCAGTCCACGTAATGGACCTCGCCCGTCACGGCGCCTGACAAGCCCGACAGCAGATAAAGCGCCGCGCCGCCGATCTCGTCGAGATGGGGCGTGCGCTTCAAGGGCGCGTTGTCGCCCTGGAAGTTGAAGATGATCCGCGCATCCGAGATCCCGGCGCCGGCGAGCGTGCGCATGGGGCCGGCCGAGAGCGCGTTCACGCGGATGCCTTGCTGGCCGAAATCCGCCGCAAGATAGCGCACACTGGCCTCAAGTGCCGCCTTGGCAACCCCCATGACGTTGTAGGACGGCACAACACGCGTCGCTCCGCCGTAGGTCAGCGTCAGCATCGAGCCGCCGTTCTTCATCAGTGGCGCCGTACGCCGCGCGATCTCCGTGAACGAGAAGCAGGAGATCACCATCGTGTTGGTGAAGTTGTCCCGGGTCGTGTCCGAGTAGCGGCCGTGCAATTCGCGCCGATCCGAGAAGGCGAGCGCGTGCACCACGAAATCGAGGCTGCCCCACTTGCGGCCGATTTCTGCGCAGACGGCATCCACGCTCGCGAGGTCGGTGACGTCGCACGACTGGATGATCTCGGAGCCTACCGACTCGGCGAGCGGAATGGTGCGCCGGCCGAAGGCGTCGCCCTGATAGGTGAACGCGAGCTTGGCGCCGTGGGCCGCGGCTGCGCGAGCGATACCCCAGGCGATCGAGCGGTCGTTGGCCACACCCATGATCAGGCCGCGCTTGCCGGCGAGCAATGGACCAGGCGTCAGAATATCG
>DAORNH010000118.1:9810-12103 GCA_035440865.1 Hyphomicrobiaceae bacterium
CATGGCTTCCTCGTCATGTACTCCGTCCAACAGCGCGTCGCTGCCACGACGTAACGTCGATGGTGTGCCACCCATCGCGCGAACGCCGAGCGTAGCGGACATTCCGCCCGCTGCATTGGACATACGGCGTCACGACGACAGGCGGCAGCCCGTCACCCGTCATGGCGCTTGAACACCAAAGTCGCATTCGTGCCGCCGAAGCCGAAGCTGTTCGAGAGCACACAGTTAATTGCGGCGCCGTCTATCCGCTTCCGGGCGATCGGCACGTCCGCAAAAGCCGGATCGAGTTCCTCGATATTGGCACTCTCGCAGACGAAGCCGTTGTTGAGCATGAGGAGGGAAAAGATCGCCTCCTGCACGCCGATCGCACCGAGCGAATGGCCGGTCAGCGACTTGGTTGCGGAGATCGTCGGGATCTCGCCCTTGAACACGGCCCTGATGGCCTCGATCTCGCGCTGATCGCCGATCGGCGTGCCGGTGCCGTGCGGATTGATGTAATCGATTTTCGGGGTGCCCTTACCGTCAACTCCCTTCAAGGCGAGCTGCATGCAGCGCACCGCCCCCTCGCCCGACGGCGCCACCATGTCAAAGCCGTCCGAGGTCGCGCCATAGCCGCACAGTTCGCCGTAGATCTTCGCGCCGCGCGCCTTCGCCCGCTGATACTCCTCGAGGACGACGACGCCCGCCCCGCCAGCGATCACGAAGCCGTCGCGGTTCTTGTCGTAGGCGCGGCTCGCCTTGGTCGGCGTCTCGTTGAAACGCGACGACATCGCCCCCATCGCGTCGAAGAGCGAAGAGAGCGTCCACTCGAGTTCTTCGCAGCCGCCCGCGAACATGACGTCCTGCTTGCCCCACTGGATGAGTTCGGCAGCATTGCCGATGCAGTGGGCGCTCGTCGCGCAGGCCGACGAGATCGAATAATTCGTCCCCTTGACCTGAAAGGCGGTCGCGAGCACCGCCGAGGGGCCCGAGCACATCGCCTTGGGCACCTCGAACGGCCCCATCTTCTTCGGACCGCCAGACTGGCGCACCGTATCGGCCGCCGAGACGATCGCATAGGTCGAGGGCCCGCCCGAGCCCATGATGATGCCAGTGCGCTCGTTCGAGACCTCCGTCGCTCCGAGGCCCGCGTCGCGGATCGCCTGGTCCATGGCGATATAGTTCCAGGCGAGGCCCGACTCCATGAATCGCTTCGGCTTTCGCGGCACCGCGGCGGACCAATCGAGTTTCGGCTCGCCGTGCACCTGGCACTTGAAACCAAGCTCGGCGTACTTCTCGGCGCGGGCTATCCCGGACCGCCCCTCGCGCAGCGATGCCATCACCTCCTGCGTGCTGTTGCCGATGGAGGAGACGATACCCATCCCGGTGACGACGACGCGTCTCATTGCATAGCCCCTGCTGATGTGTACGACGCGACCCCGCGCTGGCTTTGCGCCAGCATGTCCGATCAGGCGCCGACGCCGGTGTCCTCGCCTTGCGAGAACAGGCCGACCTTGAGATCGGTCGCCTCGTAGATGACCTTGCCGTCGGCCTTCATAACGCCGTCGCCGATACCGAGCTTCAGGCGGCGGAGGATGACTCGCTTCAGGTCGACGACGTACTCGAGCCGGCCGACGCTCGGCAGCACCATGCCCGTGAACTTTACCTCGCCGACGCCGAGCGCGCGCCCTCGTCCGGGCGCACCGAGCCAGCCGAGGTAGAAGCCCGTGAGTTGCCAGAGCGCGTCGAGGCCGAGGCAGCCAGGCATAACGGGATCGCCCTTGAAGTGGCACGCAAAAAACCAGTCGAGAGCGGGATTTCCGGCAACCTTCAGCTCGGCGACGATCTGGCCTTTGCCGTGCGCGCCGCCGGCCTCGTTCACCTGGCTGATGCGGTCGAACATCAGCATCGGCGGCAACGGCAGCTGCGCATTCCCGGCGCCGAACAGCTCTCCGCGTCCGCAGGCGAGCAAATCCTGGTAATCGAAGCTCGAGCGACGCTCTGCCATGGTTTGGGCCGGTCTCCGCCGAATGCATCCGAGCGACCGAGCCACGCGCGGCCGTTGTTCCTCGCGCGTTGGTAACACACTCGATCGTCGTTTCAAACGGTCGCGTTTACCCTGTTGGCGGACCGAGCACCGCGGCTCGTGATCGCCGCGCGCCGTGCGTTGGATCAATCAGACCGGACGACGAGACAATCGATCTGCAGCCGGCGCAGTTCGAGGCACGTCGATGCGGCCGTGGCAGCATCGAAGCCCGCGAAGCGCGCACGCACGAAGGCCTTTCCGGCCGACTGCACGGGCTGTGTATAGGTC
>DAORNH010000118.1:12132-12453 GCA_035440865.1 Hyphomicrobiaceae bacterium
CCTTCGACACGGCGAGCTGCAGCTGGCGTTGCGCTTCGGCCTCGCTTGCATAGGCGCCGATCTGGATTGCCATGCCGCCGGCGGTGGACCTCTTGGCTGCCGGGGCTGCGGGCAGCGGTCCCTTCAGGTTGTAGGTCGGCGGAGGCGGCGGAGGCGCGGCGACGTGGGTCGCGGGAGCACCTCGCGCCATGCGCGCGGCCTGATCCGAGAGAGTCGAGGGCGCCAAGCCGGGCGCCGCGTCCGAGGTGGCACTGGCTGCTGCTACGCGCTTCGGCACTTCGCGGCGGGGACCTGGCACGGCCGCGGCCGGTGGGGGGATCG
>DAORNH010000119.1:0-136 GCA_035440865.1 Hyphomicrobiaceae bacterium
CCGGCTAGCCGATCGAATCACGCCGCAAGGTTCCGGTCGGCCCGCGCGGCGATCTCTGCTAGAACCCAGATCATACCGACATGCACGGCGCCGCTGTTCCGGTCGGCCCGCGCGGCGATCTCTGCTAGAACTTGCC
>DAORNH010000119.1:167-9583 GCA_035440865.1 Hyphomicrobiaceae bacterium
CGGCCCGCGCGGCGATCTCTGCTAGAACCTTCGACGAGATCAGGCGGCTCGGCGGATCGTTCCGGTCGGCCCGCGCGGCGATCTCTGCTAGAACCCTACCCCGTCCCACCCCGCCACCGCCGGCGTTCCGGTCGGCCCGCGCGGCGATCTCTGCTAGAACCGCCAGGGCGAGCACCCCGAGGATCACGTTGTTCCGGTCGGCCCGCGCGGCGATCTCTGCTAGAACTGCGCGCGGCGGGGCTGCCATGAGCAATGAGTTCCGGTCGGCCCGCGCGGCGATCTCTGCTAGAACCGCCGACAAGGCAGTTCAGGGCCTCGTCTAGTTCCGGTCGGCCCGCGCGGCGATCTCTGCTAGAACCGTCACCTGGTACTACCTCGGCGAGCTCAAGTTCCGGTCGGCCCGCGCGGCGATCTCTGCTAGAACAGATCCTCGGCAACCTTCTGGTTTCCGAGGGCTTTTAGTGCCTGGCCGCCGAAAAAAAGGACCCTGCGGTTTCCGGTCAGGAGAACCGAAGCACCATTTTTCACGAGAGGTCGCCTCAGAAGAGTTGCAACTGGTCTGGCTTACCCGGCCGCGCCGAGCATCCTTTGCCGCGGAAAGACTTGATGGCCCCGTACTGAGCATCAGTGAAGAAGAGAATATCGACCTTGCCGCCAGGCGGCACCTCGGCTCCTACCTTAGCCGCAAGCGCATCGGCCTTCTCCTTGCCGGGCGTGAACTTGATGTAGCAGGAGAGCTGCATCATCACAAAGCCCTGGTCGAGCAGATATTCCCGGAACTTTGTGGCGCGCGAGCGCTCCTCCTTGGTCAGCACCGGCAAATCGAACAGCGCCATCACCCACATGATGCGATACCCCGAAAGCGCGGTGAACTGAGCCATTACGCACCGCCCGCGTCGCTGACCGCGAGAGCCGTCGGGGCGAGCGGAACCAACTCGAGCGGCCAGGCGAGATATCGCCGCTCACCCAAAAAGACCTGGGCCAGCGACTGTGCCAGCCGCGTCAGCGCGTTGGACAGCGGGGAGGCTCCCTCCGCCGTCGGGTAATCGGCATGGAGGACCCCGGCGAGCGTGCGTTTAGTCGGTGGGTCGAGCCCGATGGCGCCGTGCCTAGCCATGCCGAGCACGAGAAGGTCGACGGCGGGCCTGAACGGCTCCATCAGGTCGTCGGCGAGCCTGAGGCTCGAGCCCTTGCTGACGTGGTGCAGGCCGAGCGAAGGATGCAAGCCCGCGGCCACGATGGAGCGCGCTGTAGCTGCCCGCAGCACTGTGTAGCCATAGTTGAGGGCGGCGTTGACGCCGTCAGCCTCCCGATCCCTCTTGAAGGTCGCGCCGAACATCGCCGGCAGATATTTCTGGGCCGCCTGCGCCTCGACGTTACCAATATCGCCGGAGCGAATGCGCGAGACGAGATGGCGGACCGGAAGAGGATTTGCGCCGACGCGCTCGAGCGCCGCTGCCTGGGCTGAGACCTTGGCCTTCACGATCTCGGCCCATAGGCGTTTGCGGACGGGGAGCCGGGCGCCGGCCTGGGCCTCGAAGCGCTCGCCCTGGGCGTGATGGCCGTCGACCGGGAGCAGAAAGGCAGAAGGTGTGAAGTTGGGACCGCAGATGACGACGGGCGCGCCGCGCTCTGCGAGAGCCGTCAACGCCTGGCTCGTATAGGAGACGGCCGGCGTCGAGGCGATGACCGCCTCGATGTCGTCGAGCGGAATTTGTCCCAGAATGCCCTCGGGCCCCGAGATCTCCAGGAAGCCGCGGTGGAGCGAGAGCCGGCGGCCCTGACCCGATATCTCGACGATCCGCCCCAGCATGGGCTGCTCCTGCTCGCCGGTCTAGGAGTAGTGGAGCTGGAACAGTGAAAGAACGCCAGGTTTTGTAGTGGGCAAGGTGAACAGGCGGAGGGATGTCCTCCGGCTGCCGGTGGCCCGTTGAGGGCCGGTTCTAGCGGAGATCACAAGTGGTCCAACCGGAACACCCGCCTATGCACACATTAGACATGGGAATCACGGGCAGGTAGATGCGGCGACCCTGACGCGTATGCAATGAGGATCCATACAACCGCGGCGCCTCCGTAAGGGGTCATCCGGTTGCCTCTAGCGATTGGAGTGGTCGTGGTCGGATATCCTGATACTTGCCATGTGCCGGATTCCGGACACGACTCTCCTGTTCGGGCGGTTGTCCCGATGGGTGATCTTGGCAGCTTTCTCACCTCGTTTTCACAGCTATAGGAGGGTAGGCACAGCGCCGGCCCTTATCGCGCAGTTCTGATTCCTGCTCCTAGAAGGAAGCAAGAGCTGTGCACCACTATTAACGTGAATTCTGTGTATTACTTCGGGCAGGATGTACGCGACCCACGGCATCGACTTTCACCTTCCTGGCCCGACGGTCTCTCAGGCCAGGAATATTGGCGAAGTCCCAGCGGAAAGGGTCGTCCTTATTGTCGTGCCGATCGCCGAGCTTTCCGCCTTCATGATGTGTGGCGAGGCGGACGCGATTGGCGGAAATCTCGATGCGATGCACGGTCTTGATCCGGCGTACGCCGTCCGGATCGTCGACCTCGATCGCATCACCCTTGTGCAGGCGCATGACCAGCTTGCCCCCGAGCTTGTCCCTCTCCCATCGGGGTCTCCAGCCCTTCTGATTGACCTCGAACACGGTCGCCGCGAATCCCTTCCATGAACCTTCGCGCATCTGGACGATGTCGATGTGGTGGTTCTCGCCGGGAAGGAGCGCCTTGTAAACGGCGCCGGTGCGCCGATCGCGTATGGGCACCTCGCCGGCCTTGACCTTGCCGATGCGCACGCGGCGGACGCCCTTCTCGCGGCCCGGCTGATCTTTCTGATCGGCAAATTGAGCGAGTGCAGCTGCCAAGGCCTTTTCGTCATTTCTGGTATTGGCGGTCGCGGCTTGCACCTCGGCACGCAATCGGACATCGCGAATGCGGTTGATCTCGGCCGCCGTGAGGTCCTTGAGAAGCTTCCTGTAGACGAGGTTGCCGATCTCTTTCGCCTCGACCTCGTTAGTCACCAGGCCATAAGCCGTCTCCTCGTGCAGTGCGCCGCCCTTGCCGTGCTCTGGCTTGATGGACACGACGACCTTCTCGATTGCGGCGCGCACCGCGTCGCGGAAGCCCGGGAACGGCCCGGCCTCGTCGGCCGCTTCCATCACCACGCGCTCGCGGCCCTCGGTCTCCGCCTGGCCTGCGCGGCGGGACATCTCCTGCAGCAGAGATCGGTCGATGGCGCCGATCACGCACGCGTCCACGGCATGGTGGCGGTGGTCGTCGCGCGCCTTCGCGGTCAATGTTCCCGCCTCCTCTCCTGCCTCGTCGGGCCGGCGATTGTGGTCACGGAACAGTGAGTTCAAGCCCCAGCGACGGCGCAGCATCGCCGTCATCTGGCCGGTCGTGACGTAGATGCGGTCGGGGTCGCAGGCCCGCGAGAGATAGATGCGCGCCATGCGTGAGAGATGGCGCGTCTCGTTCAGCTGGCGGGCGAGGAAATTGCGCTCCTCGTTCTCGAACCGCTCCATGGCGTCGGGAGCGAACCGCCAGCGCTTGTTGCGCGGCAATGCGAGTGCATTGGCGGCGATGTCAGACCATCTCGTGTCGTCGCCGAACGCGCTGTGTGGCGTCCGCTTGCCCTTGCTGCGGTTCACCTCACGGAAGCAGACGACCTTGTTGGCGGCGCTGTCGTCAAAGGTGCGAGACCAGGGCAGAACGTGCTCGATCTCCACCTCGGGTGAGAAAAGCTGGGCAATCTCGATCGGCTTCAAGGAAAACGGACACCTGGCGACGCCCCCACCGGCGCGCTCCTGCTCCTCGAAGAGCCTGAGGCGCAGGAAATTGTCGGCCGTTTCGTGCTGATGGTGCTCCGTGAGAATCGCACGGTGACGATCGCGGATGGTGCGGTTGTCGCGATTTCTCTTCTTTGCCTCGTCTTTCTGCTCTTTGTTCATCTTCAGGTCGCGGGCCAGCTCGAGCACGATCTGGGATGGCGCCCCGTAGGTGCGGGCAAGCAGATTGATGATGCGGCGTAGCTGGTTGAGCGCGATGTGCGCCGTGGGATTGGGGAAACGGCCGTAGCGCTGAATCGGATCCTGCTCGGGCTTGCCGGAGCCAAACAGGACGTGCCGCTCGAGCACCTGGCCATAATAAGGCAGCGGCAGCTCGATCACGCCGTCCCGCTCATCGGAGTGGTGCCAGCCAGCACGTTTGACTGCCTCTGCGTAGGTGGGCAGGTCTGACGCCTTCAACTCCGCGAGCACAGCGTCATTCGCCGTCCGGCCCAGCCGGGCATGACCGTCCGGCGGCATCCAAGCAGCGACTCCGCGCGCTGCTGAATCAGACAGCTTGTAGCCCGAGGTCAGCCAATCGACGACCTCCTTCTCATCCTCGGCATCAATCAGGCAATTGACGATCTCGTCGCGCTCGACGAGTGACATCGCGAACCAGCGCTCCCCGAACAGCTCCTGGCGCTCTTTCCCTTTGAGTTTGCGCCAGGCGAGCGCGGCCGAACATGCCCGGTAGTCGTCCATATCCTTCGTGCCGCCTTCCTCAAGTGAAATGCGGACATCGTCGCGGACGCCAATTTTCTTGCGGAGCTGGCGGAACGTTACGTTTTCGCCGCGCATGAGCGTCACGGCGAGGGCATCGCGATGCTCGGTTGACAATCTCTGCTCAAGCTTCAGGCCTGTGCCGAACCGAAGCGCATTGAGCGTCTCGTAGATTACACGCGCTTCGACAGACGGCAATGCCTTCGGCAAGCGCCGTTCCTCCGGCACGAATGTGCAGCGGCCAACCTCGACCGGCTTGAGTGGCCGTTGGTGGAAGATCGTCTCGCGGATATCGGCGATCACTTCAGGCTTCAAAAGCTCCGAATGATGCGTGGTCTGCGCAGCGAGCAAGGAGTCGAATTCCTCCTTGAGCATCTGGCGGGAGGGATAGACGGCATAGAGCGACTTCGTGCCCTCACCCTCCATACGGATGCGCACCGCTTGTCGGGTCCGCGGCGTTGCCTTTCCGTCAGTGCCGCCGTGGCGTCGCCACAAATACTCGCCAAACGTGCGCGAACGAGAGACTGCTAGCTCGGACGAGAGCCGATTCACGCCCGTCGCGATCTTGCCCTTGTCGTCATCCTTGGCCTTGCGGTCGGCTCTGCGATTGGAGCGGAACCCTCGGCGCTGATTGATGTGCAGCAGTGCCCGTCCAATCTCGTGAGGCTCGAGCCGGCGATCGAGGCCTTCTGCGCGCAGTCTGTAAGGGTCGAGGTCGGCGAGTGTACGTCGGGCCTCATGGTCCCCTGGCAGCAGACCGAGCGTGCAGAGCTGCTTGATGAGTGTCGCCCGCCGCATGACGAAGCGATCGCGACGTTTGCGCGCCGATCGTGGAACCCGTCGCGCCTCGGCCAGTGAAGCCCCTTTCACGTCGCGGCCTGCCTCGGCAACGCCTTGGCTCATCACCCTGACGCCGGCGCCGAGCAGTTCGCAAACGGTTGTGCTGGAGGTCGCGGGATCGCCGCTGAGCCGGTATACCGCCCAACCAATCGAGTTGGTGCCGAGATCGAAGGCGTAGCGCAGCCATCGTTGCATGGAAATCCCCGCGGTACTCTGGCGCAAAGTGAAGCAGATGCCTTGCAGGGGAGCAAGTAGTGCGCTACCGAATGTGCGTTCTAGCAGAGATCGCGGCGTGGGCCCTCCGGTAACAAGGAGTTCCACTCCACCAGATCAAGGGCGGGCTCCGGTCCGCCCTTTTTTGCGTTTGAAGGATAAGCGCGGACGCAATTCCAATTGTTGAGCGCACTGGACGTGATCAGTCGGAGAGCGGACCAAGGCATTACGCCGCCTAGGATACTCGGAGCGCCAGAACCGAATGTCTCCTTGTGGGACAACTGAACTCTTTCGCGGCACGCGACGTGTTGCGCAGCCAGAGCCTTCGTCTTGGCCCGAGAAGGCATGCACCATTTTACTTGCCCCAGAGGCCAATCCGAAAATTTCTTGTTCGATTGGCACCGGCAGTGTCTTCAGGTTATCCGCACATGTTATTCCTATAAGTCAGGTACTCTGAAAGCGCTTACCTGAGTTCCCGACCTCGATGGTTGGCAATCAAACGCCCTTGCAACCCGGAACCAGAACGTCGAAAGTCTGTTGACAGCAAACCCCGACTCATGGCGAATCGTTGCCATGCTCGCGAGAGCTGTGATCGGTTGGCAAATGTCAGCCGTTTTTTGTTGTTCCGGGGGTGCGGTAAGGCCGCCAGCGTGTCGCCAACGGGCGCCTCGCATCGAGGCAGGCCCATCAGTCGCAATCCGGCAAACCAGGCCCGCCGCCCCGCATTCCAGGACCATCGATGTCGCCACTCCGGTTCCAATGGACGGGCGATGGCATCGCGCGCATCACAACGGCCGTCGAGACGCTCGCCGGGTCGCGCAAGGAGGCGGCGCTCCGCCGCGCCATCAATCACACCGGCGACAAGACGCTGACGCGCGTGCGGCGCACCTTGGCGAAGCAGATGGGTCTCGCTTCGCAGAAGCTGCTCTCGCGAGGACGCACGCTCGTCCCGCGCCGTGCCACGGGCTCGCATCTCGAGTACCAGATCGTGTCGCGCGGCAAGGCGGTGCGGGCCAAGGAGTTCCGTCATCGCGTCGGCAAGAAGGGCATCACCTTCTATCCGTGGGGTGTGGCACACAACATCCGCTCGGCCTTCGTGATTGGACGCTGGGGTGGCAACTTCTATCGCCGCCGCACCTCGGCACGCTTCCCGCTCGAGGCGCTCTATGGGCCGAACATCAACAAGGAGCTGGTGAAGGACGCCACGGCCGCTGCGTTCTTCTCGATCGTGGCACGCGACCTGCCCGCCCGCGTCGAGCACGAGGTGCGCGTCATCACCAACGGCATCGTCTCCTAGCCGTGGCCAGCCGCGGCCAGGGTGTGCCGCCCTTAGGGACCGTACCGCCCCCCGCCCCGAGCGCTCGCGCGCCAGCCCGGGCTTTGTACATTTTTGAGGGCCGAAAATTGCGGCTTCGGACTCGGGAAAATGGCTAAGAACGCCGTTCGTGAAGAAATCTCGGTCAAGAGGCTGGCCGAGGTGATCGGCGTCGGTGAGCGCTGGCTGCAACAACTTGAGACGCAAGGCGTAATCGCGAAGACGAGGCACGGCAGATATCTGCTCGCCGAGTCGGTGCAAGCCTATATCAAATTCAAGGTCGATAGCGAAGTCGCGCGCGTGACGCCGTCCGAGACCAACGCCGGTGAGCGGGTCAAGGAGGAGCGGGCGCGCAAGCTGAAGCTCGAGAACGACGAAAAGGAGCTGCGGCTCGTGCAGACGCCGGATGCGGTGGCGGCCCTCGACGCCATCGTCGGCCCCCTTGTCGCTGACCTCGCCGGCGTTCCGGCAAAAGTGACAAGCGACGTTGCAGAGCGCCGGCGCATCGAGGATGCCATCGACACCGTTCTCCGAGGTCTCGCCGACCGATTTGCCAAAGCTGGCTCGGATCTTCGAGCGGGCCGCGATCCTCTTGCGGCCGACGACGAGGACGACGCCTGATGTCTGGGCGCGGGAAAACCGCGTCTACCCACCGAGCATGGACCGCCCCGGGCCGCGCGATCCGAACCTCACACCCTACGTCATCGCTTTCGAGCGAGCCTTCGACGCCGTCGCCTACGAGATCGCCTGCCTCGTCTGCGGCGCGCAGATGGGCAAGAGCGAGACCGCCCTCGACGTCATCGGCCACCGCTTCGACCAACGCCCGACGCCGACACTCTACGTCGGGCCGTCGCAAGACTTCATCGTCGACGAGATCGAGCCCCGCGTCATGGAGCTCATCAACAGCGCGGCGAGCCTCGCCCGCAAGCTCTCGCGCGGCAAGAAGAACAAGCGGTTCAGGAAGGTGATCGGCGGCGTCCCGCTGAAGTTCGCCTGGGCCGGCTCGGCGACACAGCTCTCGGGCACGACGGCCGGCCTCGTGATGGTCGACGAGTACGACCGCATGATGGAAGACGTCGCCGGAGAAGGCGATCCGCTCGAGCTCACGAAGGCTCGCGGGTTCACCTTCCGTGATCGCAAATACGGTGTCACCTCGACGCCGAAGAAAGGCACCGTCGACATCGAGGCCGACGCCGCCTCGGGCTTGGAGTTCTGGAAACGGATGCCGCCCGAGGATATCGAGAGCCCGGTCTGGAAGCTCTGGCAGTCGGGCACGATGTTCCACTTCGCGTGGCCGTGTCCCGAGTGCGGCGAATTCTTCATTCCGCGCTTCAAGCAGCTCGCCTGGCCGAAGGACGCGACACCGGACGACGCCCTGAGGACGGCCCACTGCACCTGCCCGCGGTGCGGTGGCGTCATCGAGGAGCGCCACAAGGCCGAGATGAACGCGCGCGGCGTCTACGTCGCTCCCGGCCAATCGGTGACGCCCGATGGCATCGTCATCGGCGAGCCGCCCAGCTCGACGACGGCGTCGTTCTGGGTCTCGGGCCTCTGCTCGCCCTTCGTCACCTTCGGCGAGCGCGCCCGCGACTACCTAGCTGCCAAGGCAAGCGGCGATGCCCGCAAGCTGCAGACGGTGATCAACACCGGCTTCGGCGAACTCTGGGCGGAGGGCGGTGGCGATGCCCCCGAGGTCGCCGAGGTTGCGCGGCTCCGCCAGCCCTACCGGCTCGGCGACCTGCCCGCCGGCACGGTGCACCTCACTACCGGCGTCGACGTGCAGAAGAACCGCCTCGTCTACAGTGTCCGCGCCTGGGGGCCTCGCGCCACGAGCTGGCTCGTCACCCGCGGCGAGATGCACGGGGAGACGCACGAGGAAGAGGTGTGGGGCGATCTCGCCGATCTCCTCGAGACACCGATCCACGGACACCTGATCCGCCGCGCGCTGATCGACTCGGGATTTCGTCCGGGCAAGCCGTTCCTCGTGCCGGTCAACCGGGTCTACGAATTCTGCCGCCGACATTCCCGCGTCGCCTCGCCGTCCAAGGGGCGCGCCACGCAGGCCGTGCCGGTGCGGAAATCGTCGATCGAAGTCACGGCCAAGGGCGACAAGCGCAAGTATTCGCTCGATCTCATGCTCATCGACACGGATTGGGCCAAGTCGAGCGTGCACGAGCACATGCGCTACCCGATCGATGCCCTCGGCGCCTGGCTGCTGCCCGAGGACATCGACGACGCCTACATCGCATCGATGCTATCGGAATCGCGCGTGCGCCGGCCAAACGGCCGGCACGCCTGGGTGCAGCGCTCGCGCGAGAACCACTTCTTCGACTGCGAGGCCCTCAACTGGGCCGCCGGCCATCTGCTCAACGTGCAGCGCATCCGGGAGGGCCGTGGCCTGAAGACCGCCGCCGTCGCCGAGACGGTCGAGGATGCGCCGCTCGCCGACGATGCCGTTGACGTCGAGGTCAAGCCGCCACAGCAGCCGCCAG
>DAORNH010000119.1:9783-12450 GCA_035440865.1 Hyphomicrobiaceae bacterium
TGGCCTTGGTCAGCGCCTCACCTCCTTCGCCCGCTCGCTCATGCCGACGCGCGGCGTCCCGTCCCGGCCGTCGCCGAAGGCCGGCTTCATGCGCGACGGCTCGGCAGGCCTCCTCTCCGCCTGGCGCCCGACACTGCGTGACAGCCACGACGACGTGCGGCAGGCGTGGGGCATGGCGGCGGCCCGCGCCATCGACTCGCTTCACAATTCCGGCTGGCTCGCCGGTGCCATCGAGCAGTGCTCGGCCGACACGATCGGCGATGGGCTCAGGCTCAACGCGACGCCCGATATCGACGCCCTCGGCATCTCTGAGGACGAGGCGCACGAACTCTGCCGCAGGATCGAGAGGCGCTGGCGCGCCTGGTCCCGCAACCCGCTCGAGTGTGACGCGCGCGGCAAGCGCACGATCGGCGACATGACCGACGCCGCCATCCGGCATCACTACGCCTTCGGCGAAGCCGTGGCGCTGATCCCGCGCATCGCACGCCCCTCGTCGACCTCGTCGACCAAGGTGCTGATGGTCTCGCCGCACCGCCTCAAGCAGGACAGCGACGAGCGCCTCGGGCTCATCACGGGCGTGCAGCTCGACGGCAACGGGATGCCGACCGCCTACCGCTTCTCGCGCCGCGTCGCCGGCTTCGAGCAGGACCTCGACCTCAAGGCGCGGGCGCGCGACGGACGCCCGCAGGTCGTGCACGTCTTCGACGGCGCGCCCGATCAAGTTCGCGGCATCACGCCGCTGGCCCCGGTCCTCAAGGTGCTTCGCCAGTACGACCAGCTCGCCGACGCGACGCTGACGACGGCGCTCATCCAGACGATCATTGCCGCGACGATCAAGTCGCCGGCCTTCGACGGTCAGGCCTTCGAAGGTTTCTCGGCAGTCGACAGCGAGCTGCCCGACGAGGTGGCCGGCTCCTTGTCGGCGCGCGCGTCGTGGTGGGACGGCCGAAAGCTCGATCTCGGCGCGCATGGCAAGATCGCGCACCTCTTCCCGGGCGAGGAGTTCGGACTCCATGCGGCGAAGACGCCGGGAGATCAATACCTGCCGTTCTCGAAGAATCTGCTGCGCGAAGTCGCCCGCTGCATCGGCACGACCTACGAGGCCATGACGGGGGACTACGAGGGCGCGACCTATTCGAGCGTGCGGATGGGGACGAGCTCGATCTGGTTCGTGACGCTGCGGCGCCGTGTACGGATTGGCGTGCCGTTCGTGCAGCCGATCTATGCAGCCTGGCTCGACGAGGAAGTGTCGACCGGGCGCATCGCCTGGCCTGGCGACTATCAGGCCTTCGCGGCCAACCGCGCCGCCGCGACGCAAGCCGAGTGGTTCGGTCCGGCGAAGCCGACGGCCGACGATCTGAAGACGGCCAAGGCGCAGTCCGAGCGGCTCGCCAACGGGACGACGTCGCTCGCCTTCGAGTGCGCCGAGTACGGACTCGACCCCGAGACCGTGATGGAGCAGCGCCAGCAGGATCGGCGCATGGCCGCCAAGTTCGGCCTGCCTGACCCTTATCAACCGCGCGGCGGTCGAGCCCACGAAGACGATCACGACGACGGCGACGAGCCGCTCGTGAAATCGAAGCGGAGGCTCAGCTGATGGCCGTCGATTGGGACGCGCTCGACTACGACGATCCGTGCGCGCTGCTCACGAAGCTCCGGCCAGCCTACTACCGCCTGCTCGCCGGTGATGCCGAGGAGGAGATCGAGGGCACGGACCGACGCCGCGTGCGCTTCCAGAGAAGTGATCTCAAAGGCCTCGCCGCGGTGATCGCCGATCTCGAGGCGAAGTGCGCGGCCAAGTCGGGAAAGCGCCGCCGGTTCGCCATGTCCGGCCAGGCCCGGCCGCGTAAGGACACCTACTCATGACGACCCTGCCGCGCATTGCGAGCCTCGTCTTCAATCGCCCGCACTACATCACGCGCGATGCCGGCCTCGCCATCGCGAATGCCGTGACACGCGGCGGGCTCGGATCGTTGGCACCCGAGGCGAGCCGCTTCGTCGGCGAGGAGCAGGTCGAGCGCGACGAGGACGGTCGTCCGATCACGGATGCCTGGGGCAACAAGATCAGGCGCGGCTTCCGCCGACAGGGCTCGACGGCCATCGTCAACGTGCTCGGCGAGCTCGTCAATCGCGGCGCCTGGCTCGACGCGCGCTCGGGCCTCGTCTCCTACGAAGGGTTCGCGCAACAGCTGCGCGCCGTCAGCTCCGAGGTGGCTGCCGGCCGCGTCCGGGCTCTGATCCTCGACGTCAATTCGCCGGGCGGCGAGGCCGCCGGCATGACGGATGCTGCGGACCTGGTCAGGGCGCTCGCCGCCGAGATCCCCGTCGTCGCCGTGGCCAACAGCATGATGTGCTCGGCCGCCTACGGCATCTGCTCGGGCGCTACCCGCATCGTCACGACCGAGCTCGGCGTGGTCGGCTCGATTGGTGTCGTCATGATGCATGCCGACTATTCGGGAGCGCTCGGCAAATCCGGCATCGACGTCACGCTGATCCACGAAGGTGCCCACAAGGTGGACGGCAACCCGTTCGAGGCGCTGCCGGCCGACGTGCGCGACGCCTTCCAGGCGGAGTGCGCCAAATACTACGCGGCCTTCGTCGGCTGCGTCGCCGCCGGGCGCCGCTCGCTCTCGCCCGCCGGCATCCGCGCCACGGAGGCGCGCACCT
>DAORNH010000120.1:0-1969 GCA_035440865.1 Hyphomicrobiaceae bacterium
AAAGGCAGAGAAGGGTGGCAAGGGGCAGAAAGGAGACGACACAGAGTGACGTCGCGCGTCCAGAATAGTTCGCCCGGAGCTGCCTGACTTCTTGCAGCTCCACGTGATCCCAGCAGTGACAGGGTGCGCCATGACCGCGACTAGCTCGGCCATAGGTTTCGTCGGCCTCGGCGTGATGGGCGAGGCAATGTGCCGGAACCTCGCGACGAAATCGAAAGCGCGGGTCATCGCCTACGATCGCCGCGCCGAGCCGCTCGAGCGTCTCGCGGCCGTGGGCGTCACCCGGGCGGGCTCGCTCGCAGCACTTGCGGCCGACGCCGATACGATCCTGATGTGTCTCCCCGGCGGGCCCGAAGTCGAGGCGGTGGCCCTTGGCAAGGACGGCCTCGTCGCGCATGCACGGCGCGGTCAGACGCTCGTCGACATGTCGACGGCCCCGCCGCGCCTGATGCGCGAGATCGAGCGGCAGCTCGTCCCGCGCGGCGCGCGCTTTGCCGATGCGCCTGTCGCGCGAACCCGGCAGGCGGCCGTCGACGGAACGCTCTCGATCATGGTCGGTGGTGCAGCCGATCTCTTCGCCGAGCTGAAGCCGATCCTCGCCACGATGGGGAGCGAGGTCACGCACTGCGGCGCGGTCGGCGCAGGCCAGATCGTCAAGCTCATGAACAACATGGTCGTCTTCGAAACGACGATGGCACTCGCCGAGGCGATCTCGATCGCGGAGGCCTCGGGCGTCGACGGCAAGCTCCTGTTCGAGACCATGGCGAAGGGCTCGGCCGACAGCTTCGTCCTGCGCAATCACGGCATGAAGAATCTGGTGCCGCAGAGCTATCCGGAGCAGGCCTTCTCGGTGCGCTACGCGCAGAAGGACCTTTCCTATGCGCGTGACCTCGCGCGCGAGGCGGGTGTCGATGCGCGTGCGGCCGATCTCGTCGCCAGGCTCTTCGACGAGGCGATCGGACGCGGCGACGGCGACCGCTACACGCCCGTCATCCGCCGCGGCATGAGGAAGCCCGACAGCCCCAAGTCTGGGAAGGGCTGATCACGACGCCTGCTCGCGCGTCGCGATCAGGGCACATCGCCGGTCAGCGCTTGGCGCGCGGTGGCAGGAAGCTCTTCGGCGGCGTCGACGCGACACCGGCAGCCGGCATGCCGGCGGGCTGCAGTGTGCCGGGCACAGGTTGCGGGGTGCGCTTCGGCGACGCTCGCTTCAGCAGGAAGGCGAGCACCAGCCCGACGCCAAGCACGATCGCGGAGACGATCGGACGATAGGCGAACCAGGCGATGGCGATCGACACGGGTGCGACAACCAGCGTCGCAACGGCTGCCGCGAGGCCGGCGCCGATGCCGACGAGGCTGCCGAGGAACGGGATCACATCCGCCAGGACGACGAATGGCCCGAACAGCATCGAGAATCCGATCCACATCACGAGGACGGCGACCGCCCGGATGACCCAGGTCAGGATCGTGTTGGAGCGCTGCGCACCCTTGAACATCTCGTCCGCCGGTTTGAGGCCGGTCTCGACCATCAGGAGCTTGTCGCCGGCTTTCGTCTGGTAGGGTGCGAAATCGCTCCCCGACTGAGCGCCGATGATGCTGAGCGGGCCTGCGGGCAGGATGCGGTAGGAGACGCGCAGGTCGCCGATGCGCGGGGCGCCGGGATCGGCGCAGATGCAGACGGCATCGTTCGTCAGGTGGGCAGCCCCGAAGCGGGACTTGGCCGCCTCGACCGCGGCTGTCGGAACGGGAAGCTTCGCTCCGGCCGAAACGCGCGAGATCACGTCTTCCCCTGGCTTGAAGGCGCCGAGCGCGGCGTCGCTCGCCGTCACGGTGAGCGCCTTGAGCCGCGGCTCGGGGTTCTCGTGGCCGGACTGGTTCTTGAACGAGCTCGAGTTGATGCGGCCCTCGGCCCAGACGCGATCATAGTAGTAGCGGGTGACCTTCGTTTCCGAGCCGCCGACGTTGGTCT
>DAORNH010000120.1:1979-6556 GCA_035440865.1 Hyphomicrobiaceae bacterium
AGCCGCCGTAGTGCTTCACGGTCTCGGTCTCGCGCCGCTCCTTCCACTGGTACATCTCGATCACGCGCACCAGGCGCAGCGCGTCCGCCGATACGCCGAGGTCGACGTCTTTCAGCATGGATGCCGCTTTGACGGGGCCAGCGACATGTACGAGCTTGCCCTGATTGGCAGGATCGACCTTGGCAGCGTCCACGTTGACGACGAGGCCCGCGCCCTCGGTCAGCGAGCGTGACGTCGTCACGGCGCGTCCCTCGTTCCAGAAGATGCCGACGATCGAGGCGGGAACGAGCGCGAGGCCGACCAGAATGCCGACGAGCGCGTTCTTGATTCGCTCGAACCAGGAGGTGTGCTCGGTCTCGGTATAGACGTCGCCACCTGCATCGCTCGACGCTTGGAACGAGCCATCGTCGTTGTCGGCCATCGGTGTCTCCTTTGCATTGAACTTGGCTCGGCGGAATGCGGGGCGCCCTTGCCCGATATCGCGGGAGGCGAGCGCCTCAACCTAATCCAAGCTGTGAGGAAAAGCACCTTCCTCGAAACGGAAGGGTTACATGATGCCGAGCCGCTTCATGAGGATGTTCTCGGCCTCACGCACCTCGGGCGGCCAGGTGGCGGCCTTGGACGCCACGAGATTGGCCTCGGATTTCAGAATGGTCTCGAGCACCTTGAGGCCGTTGGCCTCGAGCGTCTTCCCCGTCGTGGTGATATCGACGATCAACTCGGCCGTGCCCATGGCCGGGGCCCCCTCGGTTGCACCGAGGCTCGGCACGATGCGATAGGTCGACACGCCCATGTCGGCGAAGTAGCTGCGTGTCAGGCGGCCGTACTTGGTCGCAACGCGCATATGGCGGCCATGCTGGCGCCGGAATGCGACCGCGGCACGCTCGAGACTCGCCATCGACACCACGTCGATCCAGGCCGCCGGGATGCCGACGATGACATTCGCGTGGCCGAAACTGAGTGCCTTCAGGAATGTGACGGCCGCACGATGCGCCGGCACGAGCTCGGCCACGAGATCCTCGCCCGTCACGCCGAGATGCGCCTTCCCGGACTTGATGCGCTCGGCGATCTCGGAGGCCGACACAAATGCAACTTCGACGTTGGGAAGGCCTTCGATCTCGCCGCGATAGCCGCGGGCATGCCCGACCCGGCGCACCGGCAGTCCGGCATCGGCGAAGAGCTTCTCCGTCTCCTCCATGAGGCGGCCCTTCGAGGGCAGCGCGAGTACCAGCCGCTCAGTCACCTTTGGAGGCCTCCTCGATGGCGAGCGCCAGCCGGTCCGAATAGACCGCGGCGCCGACCGCGGCGATGCTGCCCGCGGCACCGACGGCCTTCATCAGCCCATCGTAGCGTCCGCCGCCGGCGACGGGGCTCTTAGGACCGAGCGAGGGCACCACGACCTCGAACACGAAGCCCGAGTAGTACTCGAAGTTGCGCCCGAACTCGGCCGAGAACTCGGCCTTGCCGAGATCGACTCCGGCTGCCGTCAGCAGCTCGTTGCGACGTATGAAGGCATCAAGGGCCGTACCGATGTCGAGACCCTTCTCGCGCGCGAGATCCTTGAGGCGCGCTGTTGCCGCACGAACCGGCGCCGCGATCGCGAGGTAGCGCTCGATGAGATCGGCGACGCTCGCCGGCAGCGCGGGCGTGCGTGCGTCCACGGCCGCCGTCAGCAGGCTATCGGAAATCTCGGCAATCGAGCGCTCGCCGATGGGCTCGAGCGCCTTGTCGGCGAGATAGCTCGCAACTTCGGTCTCGGCCGCCTTGGGGTCGTTCGGGTCGAGCCGCGCGATGAGATCCTCGGGGAGGCCGGTGAGGGCGGCCTTCGGCATCGAGGTCAGCCGCTTCAACTCGGCGCGGAACGCCTCCGGGCGCCAGAAGCTCTGCCGCAGCCGGTCGCGCCAGCGCGGCGGCATGTCGATCGCCTTCAAGAGGGCGAGGAAGATGCTGATATCGCCGACGCGCAGCTGACTGCCCTTCAGGCCCGAGGCCTTGAGCGCCTCGAGCGTCTTCGTGAGCACCTCGACCTCGGTCGTCTCCCGGTCGAGCGGGGAGAAGGCCTCGAGACCCTCCTGGCGGAACTCGCGCAGGTGGGTAGCGTCGCCGCCGCCCGGCTGGTAGCGGAACACGGGGCCGCTGTAGCAATACTTGGCGCTGACATCGCCCTTGAGGCCGTGCCGCTCCAGGTGCAGCCGGCAGGTCGGTACGGTGAGATCGGGGCGGAGGCAGAGCTCCTCGCCGTCCGGATCATTGAAGACGTATGTGCGGTTGCGCAGCTGCTCGCCGACGACATCGAGGAACAGCGAGGCAGGCTGAATTATCGGCGGGGCGACCTGCTCGTAGCCGGCGCCGGCAAAGATGTTGAGGATCGTCGCCGACTGCCGGTCGAGGCGGCCGAGCTTCTCGGCAATGCGCTGAGCCATGGCCGGATCAGCCCGCGTGCCGCGCGAGGATTTCGCGCACGGCTTCGACGAGACGCGCCTCGGGCACGGACATTTGGGCCGGCCGGCCCTCGCGCCACGCCTTGCTGTCCTTGATCGACGCCGCTGCGCGGGCGCCCTCGACCAGATCCTTCACCTGCACCTCGCCGCGTGCGATCTCGTCGCCGCCCTGAATGACGACGCACGGTGCGTTGCGCCGGTCGGCATACTTCATCTGCGCCTTCATGCCTGAGGCGCCGAGGTAGAGCTCGGCGCGTATGCCGGCGCCGCGCAGCGCCTGCACGTGGCGCTGGAAGCGCGGCAGCTCGCCCTTGTCCATGACGAGCACGACGACGGGGCCGCTGCCGGCCTTGCTGTCGGACTTCGAAATTGCGCGGAAAGCTGCCTCGATGCGCGAGACGCCGATCGAGAATCCGGTCGCGGGCACACGCTGGCCCGTGAAGCGCGCGACGAGATCGTCGTAGCGCCCGCCGCCGCCGACCGAGCCGAAGCGGACGGTCTGGCCGTCCTCGTTCTTCACCTCGAAGGTGAGCTCGGCTTCGAACACGGGGCCCGTATAGTATTCGAGGCCGCGGACAATTGAGCTGTCGATGACGACGCGCGTTTCATCGTAGCCCGCGGCCTTTGTGATCGCCGCAATCGCGGCGAGCTCGGCGACGCCCTCGGCGCCAACATCGGTCGAGCCAACGGCGCGGCGGAATCCGTCGAGGACCGCCTCGTTCGAAGACGTCGCGCCGCTGCCGGCGGCCGTGAAGGCTAGAATGGTGTCGATGGCACTGGCCTCGAGCCCCGCACCCTTCGTGAAGTCGCCGCTTTCGTCGCGCCGTCCTGGGCCGAGCAGGAGGCGCACGCCGTCGGGGCCGAACTTGTCGAGCTTGTCGATAGCGCGAAGCACGGTAAGCCTCTGCCCTGCCATGGCCTCGCCCGCGAGGCCGGCGGCCTCCATGAGGCCGTTCAGGACCTTGCGATTTGAGACCTTGATGCGGTACTTGCCGCGCGGCACGCCGACCCGCTCCATGGCATCGGCGGCGAGCATGCAGATCTCGGCATCCGCCGCGATACTCTCAGAGCCGACCGTATCGGCATCGAACTGCATGAACTGGCGGAAGCGGCCGGGGCCGGGCTTCTCGTTGCGGAACACGGGGCCGACCGCATAGCGGCGAAACGGCTTCGGCAGCTTGTCGAAGTTCTCGGCGACGTGCCGGGCGAGCGGGGCGGTCAGGTCGTAGCGGAGACTCATCCACTGCTCGTCCTCGTCCTGGAACGAGAAGACGCCCGCGTTCGGCCGGTCCTGGTCGGGCAGGAACTTGCCGAGCGCGTCCGTGTACTCGACGATCGAGGTGTCGAGGGGCTCGAAGCCGTAAAGCTCGTAGACCTCGCGGATGGTCTCCACGAGGCGGGCGGTCGTGCGCAGGTCCTCGGCGAAGGTATCCTGAAATCCTTTGGGCAGCCGCGCCTTGGGCTGGTTGTGCTTTGTCATCAGGAACCGGGTTCGTATGGCCAGATTGGCGGCCAGATTGGCGGACTGTCGGCGCCCGCTCCGCCGCATTCCCGCGAGGAACGGTGCGGGCCGCGGCGAGGCATTGGACTACGGGCGGGCTTATAGCCGAAGCGGGCGAGGTTAGGAAGCTGCGACCAAAGGGCATGGCGAACGGCTCGCGTTGCCATTTACCTCGCGCGACCTGCCCGGTAGTGTTCACATATATCAGGCCTAGACGGTCGCGCGGCGGCCGGCGCGGGTCGCACAACGTTCCAGGGCGGCCGATGCTGAAAGCGACCCAAGCCGAGCTCACCCACCGCGTCATCGGCTTCATCGACAGGAACACGACCGAGCTCGCCGCAGCGGTGCATCGCGTGCCGGTCGGGACCTATGCCGATCCCGGCCACTTGAAGCGCGAGCAGCAGAGGCTCTTTCGCGAGACGCCGCAACTCTTCTGCCTGTCGGGGGAGCTGCACAAACCCGGCGACTGGAAGGCGGAAGACCTATCGGGTGTGCCGATCCTCGTCGTCAGGGGCCAGGACCGCAGCATCAACGCCTTCCTGAACGTGTGCCGGCATCGCGGCGCCAGGCTCGTCGAAGGCAGTGGCTCGGGGAAGCGGCTGTTCGTGTGCCCGTATCACGCCTGGAGCTACAAG
>DAORNH010000120.1:6581-12264 GCA_035440865.1 Hyphomicrobiaceae bacterium
CGGACGAGGGCTTCGAGGGCCTCGAGTGCAAGGACCATGGCCTGACGCGGCTGCCAGCGGCGGAAAAGCACGGCCTTGTGTGGGTCACGGGGACACCTGGGCCGGAAATCGACGTCGATGCTCTTCTCGGCGGCCTCGCCCCGGAGATGGCCGCCTACGGCATCGCGAGCCATATCCCGTTCAAGACGGCGCGGCTCGAGAAGCAAATGAACTGGAAGCTCGCGATCGATACCTTTCTCGAGACGTGGCACGTCGCGACGCTGCACGTCGCGACCGTCGCACCGATCTTCCAGCCGAACGTCAACGCCTTCGACGCTTTCGGGCGCAACGGCCGGCTCATCATCCCGCGTCGGACGATCGTCGAGATGCGCGGCGGCAAGGGTCCCGAGAACGGCTTCCTGAAGCACACCGCCATCGTCTACCAGATGTTCCCGAACGCGGCCCTCGTCTGGCAGGCCGATCACTTCGAACTCTGGCGCGCATTTCCGGCCGGCGACGATCCGGCGCGCTGCATCACCGAGGCGACGCTCTATACGCCGGAGCCGGCAACCAGCGACAAGGCGAAGGCCTACTGGGAAAAGAATTTCGACCTCCTGATGCGCACCGTCGAAGCGGAGGACTTCCCCGTCTGCGAAGGCATCCAGCGAGGCCTCCTCTCGGGCGCGCAGGAGCACATCACCTTCGGGCGCAACGAGCCGGCACTCGGGCACTATCACGCGAGCCTTGCCGCGGCACTGGGGGCTCAGCATGGCTGAACCTGCTCGCAAGCGGCTCACCTTTGTGCTGATCGCACGCATTCCTCTCGAGGGCATTGGCGCATTCCAGGCCTACGAGAGCGCCGTGCTGCCGGTCCTCGCGGAGCATGGCGCTCGCCTCGAACGCCGGTTGCGTTCGGAGACTGGAACGATCGAGCTGCATATCGTCAGTTTTGCCTCGGAGGCGGCCTTCGAGGCCTACCGGGCCGACCCGCGACGGACAGCACTCGCGCCAGATCTAGCGCGGTCGAATGCCCAGCTCGAGCTTTTGCCCCTCGAGGACGTGACCGCATAAGCCCGCCGACCGCGCCGGAGGAACCCCCATGGACGTCGGAATGAGCGCCTTCTTCCAGAATTTCGACGAGCCCGCGAGGGACCGCGACATCTGGCGCGAGCAGGTGGCGCTCGCCGACCTTGCCGAGCCGCTCGGCTTCTAATCGATCTGGTCGGCCGAGCATCATTTCGACGGCTACACCATGTGTCCGAACGTGATGCAGTTCCTCACCTATATGGCGGGACGGACGAAGCACGCGCGGCTCGGCTCGATGGTGACGGTGCTGCCCTGGCATGAGCCGGTGCGCATCGCCGAGGAAGTCTCGGTCCTCGATCACCTCTCGGGTGGCCGTGTTATCCTCGGCATCGGCCGCGGTCTCGGGCGCACGGAATTCGACGGCTTCCGCATTCCGATGGGGGAATCGCGCGAGCGCTTCGTCGCCTACTCCGAGGCGATCCTCGGCGCGCTCGAGACGGGCGTCATCAAGAGCGACGTGCCGGCCTATCGCCAGCCGCCGACCTCTATCCGGCCGACGCCCTGGAAAAGCTTCAAGGGCCGCGTCTATGCGGCAGCGGTCTCGCCCGAGTCGGCGAAGATCATGGCGCGGCTCGGCGTCGGACTCCTCGTCATCGCGCAGAAGCCCTGGGATAAGACGATCGCGGAACTCGAGGCTTATCGTGCGCTGTATCGCGAGATGAACGGCACGGAGGCGCCACGGCCGATCGTCGTCTCCTGGGTCGCCTGCCACGAGGACGCGAGCGAGGCGCAGCGCATGTACGAGCGCTACATCCGCCGCTACAGCCGCTCGGCGACCGACCACTACGAGTTCTACAATCCGGGCCTCGCCGACATCAAAGGCTACGAGTACTACGGTGCCCTCGCGAAGAACATCGAGAAGCAGGGCCTCGACAAGTTCGTCGAGTTCCTGGCGAGCCTGCAGATCTGGGCCACACCGGACGCCGTGCACGACAGAATAGCCGAATACTGCCGCCTCCTCGATGCCGAGAGTTTCGTTGGCGTGTTCGGCTACGGCGGCATGCCGGCCGACATCGCCGAGCGGAACCTGCGGCTCTTCGCAAGAACGGTGCTGCCGCGGCTCAAGGCGCGCAGGGTCGGCGCGGACAGGGCGGCGTGAGGACCGCCGCCATTGGCCGGATCCGACAGCCGGTCGCTTGATCAAAAGCGGCTCTGGCTGGCGCACCAGCTGATGGTCCCCTCACCACCAGGAGCTTTCCTATGACGGCGAGATTTCCCAGCCTGCTGAAGACCGTTGCCTTTGCAGCCATCGCAGTGAGCGCGGTCGTGGCACCGGCCGCGGCATTCGATCCCAAGAGCACGCATGTGGTGATTGTCATCGACGACTCGAGGGCCGACTCGATGTCGGCTCGCAATCGTGCCGCAAAGCGACTTCTGAACGCCGCGGCCTCTGTGTTTGCCGATAAGGGGTTCACGGTGAGCATCGAGCCCGTTTTCGATGCCGGAACCCGGATCGCGCAGCCGAGCAAGTCCGTGCGGGACTATGTGACCGGCCTCAAGGCCGCCAAGACCGTCGTCGTGACGCTCGACCTCGGGCTCACCGTCAACAAGAGCGCTGCGCCCAATGCCACGACCATGACAACGAGGTACGCGCTGAATATGAACATCCTCGACGGAGCAACCGCGAAGTTCCTCGGCAAGGATGACAGCAGCGGTGCACTCGCCGACATTGCCGGCGCTTGCGCCAAAGACGCGCACTGCCTCCTCGAGGAGACAGGAAGCGGCATGCTTCCCATCGTTTCGGCCCGAGCCAGCGCCATGGCCGATCGACTGATCGCCATGAAGTGATCGCTGCGACGGCGGAAATGCGCCGCGCGTCCCACGCTCGCCATCCTCGCGAAGGCGAGGACCCAGTGCACCGTGCGTGGGAACGGTGCGAGCTGCCTCGAGGGGAATTAGGTGCCGAGCTTCGCCGCCGTGACGGTGGGGTGAGGAGGCGGCATGACTGAGGAGGGCGGGGCGGGAAGAGTTCGGGTGCTGCGCCGCCCGTCGCGCTGGATCCCGGAGCGCTTTCGCGGCGAAAGGGCCGCTCCGGCGCCCGGGATGAACGTGGTGAGGCGCTATCATCGCGCGCCGCGGCTGTGGCTATCTTTGACGACCCAATTGTCGATCGACGACGGTAACGCGTGCTGGGCATGATCGGGACCGGGGGCGATGTCGGAGGGGCTGTCCTCTACAGAAGCTGATCTTGCTCTGATGCGGTCATGCGGCGGCGCGGATGTCGACGGCAAAGCCGAGAGAACGGATGCGCTTGGCGAGCTTCCCGGCTTCCCGAGCCGGGTTGCGACGGGCGAAGTGGTCGGCGCCGAGATCCTGGTAGAGGGTGCCGTCCTTGAGGATATGATAGGCGGTTTCCAGGATCGACGCGGCGACGGCGACAGCCGCCTTCTTCTGGCCGCAGCGCGCCTTGTGGCGCAGGAACTGCGCCTGGAAGTAGCTGCTCTTCTTGCGCGCCGCGGCTCAGCCACACTGGACGAGCACCGGCTTCAGCCGGGGTGCCCCCTTCCTGATGCGCGTCGAGCGGCGCCGGCCCGCACTCTCGTCGAGGCGTGGCACGAGGCCCGCCCACGACAGGAGATGCCCCGCCCTCGGAAACAGGCTCATGTCGAGGCCGATCTCGGCAACAAGGATCTGCGCCGACGTGTCGGACAGCCCTGGGATCTCCTTCAAGCGCTCGATGCTGTCACGAAAGGGTGCGAGCGCGGCCTCGATCCGGGCGTCGAAGGCCACGATCATCGCCTCCAGCTGCTCGATGAGCGAGAGGTGCTGGCGGACAAGGAAGCGGTGATGCTCGCGAACGCGGCCAAAGAGCGAGGCTGAGAGCTCTGCCCGCGCCGACACGCGTCACAGCGCGCCGGCCGGCCAAAACTCGGAACGGGTTGCATGGGACCGCCGGAGTTTGGGCCGTGCCTGACACGGGCCGGCCCTGACGGGGGCAATTGATGCGGTTCTCTCGCCGGGCGCCGGTGCTCCCTCCTCACGTCAGGATCGCCACGGCGCTCCAATAGGGATCGATGACCGCGGCTGAACTTTTCCCGAGCAGAGGACCTCGGCGCGAGCATCACGCCGCGCGCTCAGTGCCATCACCACCGGCCGAGTCCGAGCGCCGGCGCTAGGCGGGCGAGGATGCGGGCGGTCGCCGGCGCCGCGGTGACGCCCGCGGTGATCTGGCCCTTGGTCTCCTCGGTGCCGGCCGGCTCGAACAGCATCACGAGGGCGATGTGGCGCGGATCGCTTGCCGGCGTGATCGCGAGGAAGGAGGAGATCACGGCCTTCTCGCGATAGCCGCCGGCGCCTGGCTGCTCGGCCGTTCCCGTCTTGCCGCCGAGCTCGAGCGCCGCGATGTCGACGCCTGCCGTCTCCGCGCGACGGCCCGTGCCGTTGGCAATCGTAACGTTCTGGCGCATCAGCTCGCGCATGCGGGCGCTGGTCTCGGCGGAGAGGATGCGCACGCGCTCCGTTGCGGTTCCGGGCTTGGCCGCATGGAAGTGCGGCGTCACACGATAGCCGCCATTGAAGAGCGTCGCGGCCGAAGCGAGCAGCTGGACCGGCGCCACCGCGAGCCCGTGACCGTAGGCGATCGTCACGGTCTCTATCTTGTCCCAGCGCGTGGGGAGCAGCGGCGGCGCAATGGCGCCGATCTCGGTGCGCAGCGGCGAGATGAGGCCGAGCCCGTCGAGGAAGGCGCGCTGATGCTCGGCGCCGGCCTCGAGCGCCAACATTCCAGCGCCGATATTGGACGACGTAATGAAGATTTCGCGCACGGTGAGCGGGCGGTACTGCGGATGGAGATCGCGGATGGTGTGGCGGCCGATCACAATCGGCTGGCGCACGTCGTAGATGCGCTGAGGCGTCGCGAAGCCCTGCTCGAAGGCCATCGCCACCGCGAAGATCTTGTTGATCGAGCCGAGCTCGAACACCCCGCCCGCGAGCTTGTCGAGCCGCTCGGGATCGAGTGTCTCGACCGGCAGCGCGGGATCGATGCCCGGCAGCGACACCGCCGCCAGTATCTCGCCCGTCACGATATCCATGACGATCGCGCCGGCACCCTTGGCCTTGTAGCGCTGCCGCTCCACCTCGAGGCCGGCGGAAAGCAGGTGCTGCGCGCCCATATCGATTGCGAGCCTGACAGACTCCGCCCGCGGCCGACCAGGTCCGTAGGCAGGCTCGGCGAGTCCGGCCTCGTCGATCGCGCGCTCGGCGCCGGCGGTCCCTTTGTTGTCGATGTTGACCGTACCGACGATATGCCCGGCGAGGCGGCCGAGCGGATAGGCGCGCTTCGGCTCGCGCTTCAGGGCGAGGCCCGGCAGGCCGAGCTCGTGGACGCGCTGCGCATCGATCGGGCGGAGGTGCCGGCGGAGCCAGACGAAGCGCTTCGAACGATCCGCGATGAGCCGGCGCGTCTCGGCGGTGTCGAGGTCGGGGAAGATCTCGCTGAGCCGGTCGAGGACCTCGTCTCGGTCGAGGATCACGGCCGGATCGGCCCAGAGCGAGGAGATCGGCACGTCGGTTGCGATGAGCCGCCCGGCACGATCGACGATGTCGGTGCGGATGAACGTGCGCGCGGCCGGCTCGGCGGCGGCGACGGAACGCTCCCAGGCGACCAGCGAGAGCTTGG
>DAORNH010000121.1:0-12013 GCA_035440865.1 Hyphomicrobiaceae bacterium
CGGCTACACCAAGCTCTACATCGACCACGTCAACTCGGCGAGCGAGGGCGCCGACCTCGACTTCCTGGTCGGCAAGTCGGGCCGCGACGTGCCGCGGGACAATCATTGAGCTGATACTGGAAGCGAAATTGAGTTTCGAGCGGCGGTCGCACAACAGCGGCTGCCGTTTCGCTTGCGTGAGATCCCGCCGACTGTACCGTTCATCTGCCAGTCAGCATCCGTACACGCCGCCGCCCCAATCTCACCCCAAGCGTGCCTAAGAGGCGGCCTACAGCCTGTGGTCGAGGCCCGACTGCCGTCATGCGGGGTGGCAGGACATGGGCCGGGCGGTGCCGGGGTGGGATGAGCGCAGCGCAGGCCGCGCTGTGGCGTCCAGGCTCGACGGCAACGCGAGATCCGGAGAGGCGGGCTCGTCATGGCGTCGACGTCGGGTGATACGGCTAGGGGCAGGTCGGCGGACGGCTGGGACGCGATCGTCAAGGACGAGCGGCCCAAGCGCGACTGGAAGAAGCTCCTCCTCGTCGTCGGCCTCGGCGTGCTCTCGTGGGTCGCGACCTACGTCGGCATGCTCGAACTGATCGAGGCCAACATGGGCGAGCTGCCGCTCGTCCATAAAGGCATCATCGGCTTCTCGGTCGCCATGCTGATGGTGATGGTCGTGTGGCTGCTCGACCAGATCTTCGCGCCGGGCGCGGGTTTCGTCGCCAAGCTCTCGTATATTTTCGGCTACGTCTTCCTGACGATCATCTCGGTCGGCTTCGGCTTCGGCTTCTACTGGAAGGTGCTCGAGAGCCGCTCGGAGGGCACGCGCTCGGCGGAAAGCGCCATCGGCCAGGTGCAGAACTCGTTGCATGCGGCAACGACGCGTCTGGAGCAGCTCGTCGCGACGCTCGAAAGCCTGACGCTCCTCTCCACGCAGAAGGCCGAGTTCGAGCGCGCGAATGGCACGTCATGTCCCGCCAGCCGGCCCGGTGACGGCCCGCGCCGCAAGATGCGCGAGGACGATGCGCAGCGCTTCACGTTTGCCTCGGATTTCGTCAAGGGTCGCGTCGCCAACGTGAAGGCCGAGATGAAGGCCCTCGACGTCGACCTCGCCAAGATCGTCCGCGACGACAAGAGCGCGATCGATGCGAAGTCGGGAACGCGCAACGAGTTCATGCGTGCACTCGGCCGCAAGCTCGAGCTGACGGTCACGGGCTTCAACGCGTTTCGCGGCGATCCACAGCTGCGCCAGATCCGGCAGGACCTCGCCGAACGGGGCGAGCAGTCGTCCTTTCCGGATGGCAAGGGGAAGACGTTTGCCTGCCCCGATGGCCAATTGCAGGTGGCGCTGCGCGGCGTGGTGCGCGCGATCGACCAGCTCCCCGAGCTCGAGCGGCCGAAGATCGCGGTCGTCGAAGGTTCGGAAGCGGTGATCGAGGCGTTCCGGCGGCTGACGGCGACGTTCTACGGCGCGCTCGCCTTCAAGCTGCCGCCGAGCCCCGAGGAGTTGCGCGAGCTGCAGAAGAAAGCGATCGCTGCCGCAGAGAGTGGGGCGACGGGCGCCGCCGCGCGCATCCCGAGCCTCGAGCAGGCGGGGCTCTCGAAGCGCGACTACATCCCGCTCGCGATCGCGGTGTTCGTCGACCTCTGCCTGCTGCTCGTCTCGATGGGCCGGCCGAGCAACCGGTTGAACAGCCTCGTTCCCAAGATGCGGGCGGCTGAGCGCGGGCCGGTTTATCAGATCCTCTCGCGCTTCAACCAGATCCATCACGACGGCGAAATGCGCCAGCACTTCGAGCTCTTCCGCCACGTCGTGTTCGACTACTTGAACGACTATTACGTCGCGGTGCCGCTCGACGCGCCGAAGGTGGTCTTCGACTGGCTGCCGGTGCCGAAGGACAAGGTGCGCACCACGATGGAGCATCGCCAGCGCATGCTCTCGACTGCCGAGCGCGCCGAGCTGCAGCGCGAGGCGCATCTTCTCGCCAACCTGTTCGCGAGCTTCGAGCAGGAGAAGATCTTCTTCCGCATCGATGATCGCTGGCTCGGCCGCATGACGCTGCAGGTGCCGACCTCAGAACAGGCGCGCAAGAAGCTCCGCCGCCAAGGCTCGAAGTTCGCCGAGGCGGAAGCTTTCCGCATCTACAAGTTCTCGGATGGCGCCTGGTCCGAGATCATTCTCGGCGCCGTGATGGGAGCTGCCCGCCGTGTCGAGGCGCGCCGCGTCGCCAGCGGCGAGCCGGAGCCGGTGCTGCCGATGCCGTCCGCGCGTACACAGCCGATGCCGGTCGCGGAACCGGGGGACGTTCTGGCGCACGATCCGCTCTCAGCCGTCCGTCCTTTCGCGATGCGCCCGCCGGTGCGGCCCGCGAGCGAGAAGATCGAGCCGACGCTCGCCTCAGTTGCCGCCACCGGGACGCGTCGCCAGCCACGGACCGTCGTCCCCGACGAGCGCCATGATGCCCAGTTCGGACCCTACGCGCGCTATGCCGAGCCTGCCTTCGAGGACGCGTATGTCGGCGAGTCCGCGAACAACAACACGGCGCCAAATCCGAAGCCAGTCGTCGGCGTGACGGCCGATGGCGCGCGCGCTGTGCAGCCAAGCCCGCTGCCACCAGCCGATATCCTTCCGGCGAGCGTGCCGACGGCTGCGAGCGTGTCAGCAACGACGGCCGGCGCGGCTGTCGGCTCGCTGCTCCGCCGCCTCGCAGACACCCCTCGAGCGACCCGCACAGGAGCGGTCGAACCGGACACGATGACCGTCGAGCTCGTCGAGCGGACTGCGACGGTGCATGTCCCGAAGGAAGGCACGCTCTCGGACGTCGTGCAGCGCGCACTGAAGACGGCGAAAGCGGCACATGTCGAGACCGTTGCGCCGACGGTGATCGCGCATCAGCCGGATGTCGCGCCCGGACCGTCAGAGACCGTGCATGACCAGATGCTGGCCGTGATCAAGGCCGCTGAGGCGGCCCCGGTTTTCGAGGTCGAGGCGCCTCACGCCGGCGATACGAGTGACCCGGAAATGGCGCGGCTCTCGGCGCGGTTTGCGGCGCGGGTGGCGCCGTAGGCTCGGACCGTCAATGAATTGGGCCGAGGATCGGCGGGCTCAAGGCCCGCCGATGTCGATTGCGATCACTCGCTCCGGACCGCCAGGAGATGGCGGAGATGGTATCAGACCCATGCGTCTGACACCTTGCAGCGACACCTGGCATCTGCCGTCGAGGTGAACGGGTGATGAGATCGAAGCAACCGCGTCGCGGCAGAGCAAACAGTCGGAATCGAAATGTCCTGGCCGTCAGCCGCGGCCGGGCAGCTTCGGCTTGCCGACGATAACGGTGATCATGTTCTCGGGCTTCAGGAGGCGCGCCGCGACACGCTTGATGTCGGCGACGGTGACGGCCTCGATCAGCTTGTTGCGCTTATCGACGTAGTCGATGCCGAGATCGTCGTAGAGGACACCGAGCAGAACGTTGGCGATCTTGGCATTGGTGTCGAAGCGCAGCGGGTAGGAGCCGATCAGATAGCTCTTGATGTCGGCGAGTTCCTTCTCGGTCGGGCCTTCGGCCATGCGCTTCAACTCGGCGCGGATGATGTCGATCGACTGCCCGACGGATTCGTTCTTGGTCGCAACACGGCCGCCGAATGAGTTCGAGGCGCGCAGCGTCTGCAGATAGCTGCTGACGCCGTAGGCGAGGCCGCGCTTCTCGCGCACCTCCTCCATGAGGCGGGTGTGGAAGCCACCGCCGCCGAGGATCTCGTTCATGACGAACGCCGGGATGAAGTCCGGGTCGTTGCGCGGGATGCCCGCCATGCCGAACATCACGACCGACTGCGGCACGTCGAACTCGACGATCTTCTCCTTGGCGCCGGAGGGAATGGTGATCGGCGGAATGGGCGTGATGTTGGCCTTGACGGCAAGCTCGCCGAACACCTTGTCGAGGAGCAACCCGAAGTCCTTGGCACTGATATCGCCTACGGCGACCAGCTTCTCACGCGCGAACACCTTGCGGCGCACCGTCTCGATGTCGTCGCGGGTGATGGCGGCGACCGACTTCTCGGTGACGAGGCGGCTGTAGAGGTGGTTCGGATAGGCGAGCATCGCCCACTCTCGGCCAGCGATCGTGCTCGGGTTCTTCAGGGCGTAGGCGAGGTTCGCGAGCTTCTGCTTGCGCATGCGCTCGATCGCCTCGGCATCGAGCCGGGGCTTTGCGAGGGCGAGCCGCAGCATCTCGACCGAGGCGTCGCGATTGGCGGTGAGCGACTGGAAGGTGCCGTAGAAGGCATCGTCCGTCGCTTCGAAAGACATGCGCATGGCAAGCTCTTCCATGCGCTCCTGGTACTTCTGGGCATCTAGATCGCCGGCACCTTCGTCGAGCAGCGTCGCCAGAAGCTCGGCGACGCCTTCCTTGCCGATCGGGTCCTCCGAGCCTCCGCCCTCGAACACGAAGCGGAATGCAAGGAGCGGCACCTTCCGCTCCTCGACGAGCCAGCCCTTGATGCCGCCGGGGCTTGTGATCTCTTGGATCTTCATCGGGCTCGCCAGCGTTGTCGTGGGGGGAAGGAGGAGAGAGGCCAGAGCCGCGGCGGCGATCGCGAGAGCGCCACGACGGGTCGCTTGGGTCTTGACGTGCATGGGTCTATGTCTCCGACGACAAGCTCAACTGCGGTTCTTGGGTGGGACCGCCGGGTCGACGCGCCGCGCATCCGGGCTCGCCGGCTCGGGCAGCATGGTGCCGGTGACGGAGCGGCGGATATCGAGGTACTTCGCCGCCACCTTCTTGATGTCGTCGAGTGTCACGCGGTTGATCCGCGCTGGCCATTCCTCGACGTCCTTCAATGTGCGCCCGACGGTGATTGCCCAGCCGTACATCTGTGCGAGGGAGTACTGATTGTCGCTGAGGTACACGTAATCGGCCATGTAGAGCGTCTTGGCGCGTGCAAGCTCGGCCTCGGTGATGCCCTTGGCGCGGATGTCGGCGATGAGCTCGTCGAGGCTCGCCTCGGCGCGTGACAACGGCACACCGTCAGCGGCAACGACCGTGAACGAGATCTTGCCGCTGTCGCGGCCATAGCCGCCGTAGCCGCCGCCGGCATTGGCCGCGATACGCTCGTCGGCGACGAGCTTTTTATAAAGACGGCTGGTGCCGCCGGACGCCATGATCTTCATGAGCAGCTCGAGCGCCTCGGCCTCACCTGCCTCGGCCGAGGCGTAGCTTGGGGCGAGGTAATAGCGATGCAGCGAGTAGCGACCGGCGCGCGGATCGCGGAGTTCGACGCGGCGGGCAACGCGGTGCAACGGCTCGGGCGCGCGGGGGCGGGCCATGACGGCGGGGTTCGCCGGCACGAGGCCATACGTCTTCTCGGCGAGCGCTTTCACGTGCTCGGGCGTGACGTCACCAGAGACGACCAGGATCGCGTTGTTCGGCGCGTAGAAGCGCTTGTAGAAGTCGATCGCGTTCTGCGGCGTCAGCCTCGCGATCTCGTTCTCCCAGCCGATCACGGGCTGACCATAGGGATGGACAAGGTAGAGGGCGGCGTCCATCTGCTCGCCGAGGATGGAGCCGGGCTTAGACTCGACCGTCGTGCGCCGCTCCTCGAGGATGACATCGCGCTCGGTCAGCACTTCCTTCTCGGTCAGGCGGAGATTGACCATGCGGTCGGCCTCCATGCCCATTACCTTCTCCAGGCGATCCTTGTGCACGCGCTGGAAATAGGCCGTGACGTCCTGGCCCGTGAAGGCATTGTCGTTGCCGCCGAGCCGCGAAACAATCTTCGAGAACTCGCCGACGGCGATCTTCTCGGTCGACTTGAACATCAGGTGCTCGAGGAAGTGGGCGACGCCAGACATGCCGGCCGGCTCATCGGCCCGACCGACGCGATACCAGACCATGTGCGTTACGACCGGCGCCCGGTTGTCCGGAATGACGATGATCTGCATGCCGTTGGCGAGCCGCATCTCGGTCGCCTTGACTTGACTCCAAGCGGAGCCGGGTCCGGTGAGTGTGGCGAGAAGTGTCATCAGGAAGACGAGCCCCATGGTTCGGCTGAGGTTCGAGCGTGGATGCAGTCGGCGCATAGAGCATCCTCAGGTCGTGGAGGGATTGGCGGGCAACGGTCGGTGACATCCGACGCGACGCCGATGGCATGGTGGTGACCACACTGTGGCAAGGCGCGCAAACGTCCGGAGGCGAATGTTGGGTGTTCGCCTTGCCAAGTCAAATGACAAGCAATCCATCTGCCGATCCATCTGCTCCAGGTGATCAATGATCACATTTTTACCATTTACCATTAAGAGCACTTGCGCCTCTTGTTCCGGATCGGAGAGTGCCGAGCTTGAGCGGTTCCGCCGCACCTCATGTATCGCAGGCGCCCATCGCATCATGGACGATCCCCTCAAGGTCACGCCGGCTCAGCCGGATCGCCCCCGAGCCCGGCGGTGGGGTGCGCGTCTGCTGATCCGGCTTTTTCTGATGGTCCTCGCGATCGAAGGGCTAAGCTACGCGCTCCTCCGCTTCGGCCCGCAAGCCCTGATTCAGACCGTCTATCATCCGCCGGTGATCGGACGGGCAGCGTTCGAGACGTTCATGGCGGAGCGGCACCCGATCCTGTCTTGGCCGACCCGGGGGCGCGACGGCCGCGACCGGGAGATTCCGCTCGACGAGCGTGGCGCGCGCACATCGATGACCAATGTGGTCTTCTCGAATGGCGATACCTGCCTCTCGGCCTACGGCGACGGGGCTGTGCGGGCGGACGGCGTCGCCGACCATCACGCCTGGAGCGATCTTCTTGCGCGGCGCCTCGCTTGCCGCGTCGACAACTTCGGCATCAGCGGCTACGGCGCCGATCAGGCTGTGCTGCGTCTCCTGCTAAACCCCGCAGATGCGGCCAAGGCCATGGTTCTCGGCGTCAGTCCAGCGGCGCTGCTGCGGATGGGCAGCCAGTGGCCGTTCCTGCTCGATGGGCCGAGCGCCGGCCTCGCGATCCTGACCGACATGACGGGACGCCTCGACCTCGTCCCGGCACATGATCTCACCTACGAGGGCTTTCTCGGACTTGCGCGCGATCCGGCGCTCTATCTCGGCCATGAGCGCTATCTGCCGGGCTCGCCGTATGGGCCGGAGCCGTTCGCGTTTCCGTATTCCGCAAGCCTCGCGCGCGTCGGCATCAGGTTCTGGCGCACGCTCGAGCCTGGCCGCATGCTGGCAGGCGCACCGATGCGCCTCTGGCGGCATCCGAGCTGGTTCGAGGGCGCCTCGGGTCCGGCACCAGAGCTGCTCGCGCGGAGCGACAGGCTGATCGGCATCTTTCATCGCGCCTGCACCGCTCGCGGCGCGCGCTGCGCAGTGTTGGTGCTCCCGGATGTCCGTTCGCTCTTCGAGATCCAAACGAGCGGTCGCAACCTGCTCGAGGTCATCTACAGGCGGCTGCCGCCGCCCATGACCGTCTGGGACCCGCTGCCCGAGCTCTCCGCCGCCATGGCCGAGAAGGGGGTCTGCCACTACGTCGGCAATGGTCGCGACTGCCGCGGCCATTTCAATGCCGACGGCAACCGCCTGATCGCCGATTTCATCGCGCGACAGCTCGCCAGACTGACGGGCGCGCCCTGATCCTACCGCCGGTGAGGATCGCGTGGCAGCGATGGTTCTGCCGAAGCCGACACTGCTTGTACGGTCGGGTGTCCGTGCTAAGCTTTCGCGGTGCTACCGGTCGAAAGCTGCCAATCACAGAACAATCGTTCCTCGGGGAGAGGCGCCACCATGACAATCACACGCAGGACGTTCGGGGCCGGCACGGCCGCAGCCGCTGCGGGGCTGGTGCTCGGCTCGCGGGCGGAGGCGCAGGGCCTCGCCAAGGATGCCGAGACGCAGCTCTACGAGGCAGCGAAGAAGGAAGGCCAGCTCACCTGGTACGACGCCCACCACGCCGTCGAGCAGGCGGAGGCCTACGGGAAGGCGTTCACCGCCAAGTACCCCGGCGTGAAGGTCAACGTGGTACGCACCACTGCGAACGTCGCCTACCAGCGCTTCAAGCAGGAGGTGAAGGCGGGCGGCCCACAGTGCGACGTGCTCTCCTCGACCGACATCAGTCATCCGATCGAGATGAAGAAGCTCGCCCAGGTCGAGAAATTCATCCCTGCGAATGCCGCGACGCTCATTCCGGCAGTGCGCAACGTCGACCCGGACGGCATGTATCACGTGACCTCCATCGGCACGGTCGGCATCACGCTCAACAGCGGCAAGGTGAAGGAGGCCGACGCGCCCAAGAAGTGGATCGACCTCGTCGACCCGAAGTGGAAGAATCAGGTCTCGGTCGGCCATCCCGGCTTCTCGGGCTATGTCAGCATCTGGGTGTGGGAGATGAACCGGCTCTACGGCTGGAGCTACTTCGAGAAGCTCAAGGCCAACAATCCGCAGATCGGCCGTTCCATTCAGGACACGCTCACCATGCTGCGCGCCGGCGAGCGGACCGTGGCGGCAGGCTCATTTGCGACAGCGCTAGAGGCCAAGGCCAAGGGTGAGCCGATCGATGCCGTCTACCCCGAGGAGGGGACGATCATCATCGTTGCGCCGTCCTGCATCGTGAAGGGGGCAAAGAGCCCGAACGCCGCGAAGCTCTTCATGGAGTACATGACCTCGCCCGCCTCGAGCGAGATCACCGTCTCCTATTTCGGCGAGTCGATCCACGATGCGGTGAAGGCCAAGGTCGGCAAGTCGCTCGCCTCGGTGAAGACCATGATCGCGCCGCCCGAGGCGCTGTCGAAGGACCTCGCCGGCCTGAAGGAGAAATGGCGCGATACCTTCGGCGTGTGAGCCGAGACGCATGAAGGGCGCTCACCGTGCGCCCTTCGAGGTTCGGCCGTCCAGGTCTCGAGCAGGGCTTTCCCATGAGCGACGCCGCCATCCCAACGAGCGTCGGTCGCGCTGCATCGCGGCCGAGGCGCAGCTTCGACTGGACCATGCTCGTGTGGATCGCGTTTGCGATCCTGCTCGCCGTCATCGTCATCAATCCGATCCTGAGGCTGGTCTGGGAGAGCGTGGCGACCGAGTCGGGCGGTATCACCTTTGATCACTACCTCGGCGCCTATGGCCGCTGGCGCTACATCCAGTCGCTGCTCAATACGCTCGTCATGGGGCTTGGCACGGCAACCCTCGCCACGCTCATTGGCGTGCCGCTCGCCTGGGCATGCGTGCGCACGGACATGCCCGGCCGCGGCTTCATCAAGCTCTGCGTGCTCGCGGCCTTTATCATCCCGCCTTACCTCGCGGCCGTCGGCTGGGTGCTGCTCGCCGGTCCCAACGCCGGCTGGCTCAACCGCGGCTGGATGTGGCTCACCGGCGCCAAGACCGGCATATTCAACATCTATAGTGTGTGGGGCCTCATCGTCGTTATGGGGCTGCACCTCTTCTTCTTCATATTCGTGTTCACGAGCTCCGCCCTCGAGCTCGTCTCCTCCGAGATGGAGGATGCGGCGAACATCCTCGGTGCGGGCCCTGTCAAGACGGCATTCCGCGTAACGCTCCCGCTGATCATGCCGGCGATCCTCGGCGGCTTCATCATCATCTTCCTGCAGTCGATCGCGCTCTTCGGCGTGCCGGCGATCATCGCCATCCCGGCGCGCTACCCTGTCGTGACGACGCAGCTCCAGGAGTTCTTCTCGAGCAACAATCGCGTCGATCTCGCCGCAGCCTACGCCATTCCGCTGCTGCTCATCACCATGGGGATGCTCGGCCTGCAGCGCTGGTTCCTCGGCCGGCGCGGCTTCACGGTGGTCGGAGGTAAAGGCGGCGAGCGTCGCGTGGTGCGGCTCGGGCGCTGGCGCTGGGTGATGTTCGCCTTCGCGCTGTTCGTGGCGACCCTTGCCGTCTTCATGCCGCTCCTGGTCCTGCTGCAAGCGGCCTTCGCGAAGGCCTGGGGCGCCGGTCTCTCGCTCGACAACCTCACGCTCGATCACGTGCGCTTCATCCTCTTCAAGCACGAGACGGCCGTCTGGTCGCTGCTGCGCTCGATCATCTATGCGGGTGCCGCCGCATTCTCAGCCCTGACCCTCGCGCTGGTGATCGGCTACGTCGTCAAGCGCGGCCTCATGCGCTTCGGCAATGTCCTCGCCTTCCTGTGCATGGCGCCGTTCGTCATTCCCGGGATCATCCTGGCTATCGGCTTCTATGCAGCCTACGCGCCGCCACCACTGATGCTCGCCGGCACGTCGCTCATCATCATCGTCGCCTTCACGACGCGGCTCCTGCCGATCGCCTACCAGAACGCCTCAGCCGGGATTGCCGCGATCCACGTCGAGATGGAGGAGGCAGTGCGCATCCTCGGCGGCAACCGGCTGACAGCGATCCGGCGCGTTGTAGCGCCGCTACTCAGCCGCTCGCTGATCGGCGCCTGGATCCTCATCTTCGTGCCGGCCTGCCAGGAGCTCTCGACGGCGATCTTCCTGTCGGGGCCCGGCAATCGCGTCCTCTCGGTGCTGATCTACGACTTCTCCGAGGAGGGGCGCTTCGAGCAGCTCGCGGTGCTCGGCGGCCTGCTGCTCATCGTCACCGTTGCCATCGTCGCCATCGGCTTCCGGATCGTCGGCCGCGATTTCATGATCAGGAGACAGTAATGCCGGTCGTGCATCTCAAGGGCCTGACGCGCACGTTCGGCGACTTCAATGCGGTCGACAACGTGGATCTCGAGATCCGCGACGGCGAGTTCCTGTCGCTGCTCGGTCCCTCGGGCTGCGGCAAAACGACGACGCTGCGCATGATCGCAGGCTTCATCGACCCCTCGGGCGGCACCATCGACGTGGACGGAGAGGTGCTCTCCTCGGAGAGCGGCTCGTTGCCGCCCGAGAAGCGCGGCATGTCCATGATCTTCCAGAGCTATGCGATCTGGCCGAATATGACCGTCGCCCAGAACGTCGGCTTCGGCCTCGACGTGCGCAGGGTGCCGCGCGATGAGGCCCGCCGGCGGGTCGGCGAGGTGCTCGAGGTCGTCCGCATGGGACATCTCGCCGGCCGCTACCCGGCGGAGCTCTCCGGCGGCCAGCAGCAGCGCGTGGCGCTCGCTCGAGCGATCGTCGTCAATCCGTCGGTACTGCTGCTCGACGAGCCCCTGTCCAACCTCGATGCCAACCTGCGCGAAGAGATGCGCTTCGAGATCCGCCGGCTGCACGAGCAGATCAAGATCACCACCGTCTACGTGACGCACGACCAGTCCGAGGCGATGGCGACATCGGACCGGATCGCGGTCATGAACAAGGGCCGCATCGAGCAGGTGGACGCGCCCTACACCGTCTACACGCGGCCGCGGACGCGCTTCGTCGCGGGCTTCATCGGCCGCACGAACTTCATGACGGCGGAGCGTCGCGGGGACGCATTCGCCTTCGACGGGTTCGCAGTTCCGACGGCCCGCTTTTCGGCCGACGATCTCGCGCGCGTCTCAGGCCGGAGCGTCACGTTTTCGGTCCGCCCGCAAAGCGTCTACCTCGTGCGCACGCCGCTCGCACCGGGATCGGGCTTCGTCGAAGTCGAGGGCGAAATCGCTCATCGCACGTTCCTTGGCGAGCACTGGGATTATCAATTCAAGCCGCAAGGAAGCGAGCAGCGGATCAAGGTCGCGGCGGCACCCGCGGATGTGTTCGAGGTTGGAACGTCGGCACGCCTCGCGCTCGATCCCGCACTGATGATTCCGATCGTCGACTGAGATGGCGACGGAAAAAGCGTTGCATTTTCAGCGCAGTCCAGCCGTCCGATCTCATGAAAATGAGCGCGAGGATCATTTTTTCCCGTGTTTTTTATTGCGTTTACCGCTCATTAACCAGATTAATGAAATCGTAGATTCGGGTAGGCAATACCGATTCGTCTGGGCAGACTGACGGGGGCTTACCCGAAAACGCAAAACCGAGAGGGAGACTGCAATGCCTGCAATCGCGAAGAAGAAGTCCGCCAAGATCGCTCCGAAGACGAAGGTCAAGGCAAAGGCGAAGGTGATAAAAAAGAAGATCAGAAAGCCGAAGAAAACAAACCAGAGAGCCCTTTCAAAC
>DAORNH010000121.1:12023-12240 GCA_035440865.1 Hyphomicrobiaceae bacterium
GGCAGCGAAGCGCTCAGGCGCCGCCCGCCGCTCGACGGCGAAGGCCCGCACCACGACGAAGGCCCGTCCCGCCGCCAAGCGCCGCACGAAGGCCTGATCGAAACTCGAAACCATCCGATCGGCAATCGGATTACGGCCGGCAGCTCTCCAGGAGCGCCGGCCGAAATCTTTTGCGGGTCCTGCGTGGCACTCCATGATACCGGCCAACTGAAGGTTC
>DAORNH010000122.1:0-361 GCA_035440865.1 Hyphomicrobiaceae bacterium
CCGAGGGCTTCGATACCGTCGGCGTCGCGGATCTCGACGCCCTCGACGCACGAACGGCGGAGCGGCTCCGCGCGTTCCTCGCCGAGGGACGCCACGGCACGATGGATTGGCTCGCGGTGCGGGCGGAGGAGCGCGGCCACCCGCGCCGGCTCTGGCCCGCGGCGCGCATGGCCATCATGCTCGGCCTCAACTACGGGCCCGACGCCGATCCCCTTGCGCGACTGGGCGAGCCGACGCGCGGCGTCGTCTCGATCTATGCGAAGCGGCGCGACTATCACGATGTCGTCAAAGGCAAACTGAAGCAGCTCGCGCAGTGGCTCGCGCGCGAGAGTGGCGCTGACGTCAAAGTGTTCGTCGATAC
>DAORNH010000122.1:382-11798 GCA_035440865.1 Hyphomicrobiaceae bacterium
CCGAGCGCGCCGGGATCGGCTGGCAGGGCAAGCACACGAACCTCGTCTCGCGCGCGCTCGGCTCGTGGCTGTTCCTCGGCGCAATCCTGACGACGGCCGAGATCGAGCCCGATCTGCCCGAATCCGATCACTGCGGCAACTGCCGGCGCTGCCTCGACATCTGCCCGACAGATGCGTTCCCGGCGCCCTTCCAGCTCGACGCGCGCCGCTGCATCTCCTATCTCACCATCGAGCATCGAGGCTCGATACCCGTCCCGCTCAGGTCCGGCATGGGGAACCGGATATTCGGCTGCGACGACTGCCTCGCCGTCTGTCCGTGGAACAAGTTCGCGGCGGCGGCGCGCGAGAGCCGACTCGCCCTCAATGCGCTCGCCGATGATCCCCCGCTCGCCGAGCTGCTCGCCCTCGACGACCAGGCCTTCAGGGCGAGGTTCGCGGGGACGCCCATAAGGCGCTCCGGCCGCGAGCGGATCATGCGAAATTGCCTGATCGCGGCCGGGAACTCAGGCGACCCCGCTCTTGCCCGGCACGTCGAGCCGCTGCTTGCCGATCCCGCGCCGGTGATCCGGGGGGCGGCTGTGTGGGCGATCGCGCGGCTTCTCAGTGCTCCTCGCGTTCGCGACCATGCCGACCGATTGCGGCCGGGAGAGCGCGATCCGGAAGTGCTCGCCGAATGGGACCTGGCGCTCGCCGCGATGTAAGCGGCGACCGTTCAGCCGCTCAGCGCGCTTCCCGAGCGGCGCACCATGTGGCAGCTTCGGCAACGTCTCCGGAGGGCATGCAGGAGGAGCGCCATGGACTGGGACGACCTCAAGCCGAAGCCGCGGCCGGCGATCACGCTCGGCCAGAGCCTTGTCGATCTCTCGATTGCGGAGCTCGAGGCGCGCGTTCTCGCGCTCAACGAGGAGATCGAGCGGGTCAGGGCCGAGATTGCCGCCAAGAAAGCACATGCAACCGCCGCCGGCTCGATTTTCAAGAGTTGAGGGGTGGCCGAATAGTTCGGGCTAGGTAAATCGTGAATTCGATAAAGAGCCTGGCCGAATTAACTTGGCGTTAACCAATTCGACCTAAATTGACACGTATCCAGTCATCTGGATGCGAGTGGCTCCTGTCCACTCTGTTTGACGCCTCCCTGTCAACTCTTGAGCCGCTGTTCGCAGCGGCTCTTTTTTTGGCCGGTGGCCACAAAATGCGCTCATTATGGGTCGAGGTATTAAGCCTGATCGGCAATGGTTAATTGGCCTGATCATTGACGGGGTATTGTCGCCCGTGCGTTGTCGGTACAGCGGGGTTGTGGGATGTCTGGAGTTGTGAGTGCAATGGGGTCGCGTGGCGTGACTGTCTCATTTGCCGAGCGCTTTGCGTCGTCGGATCAGTTCGAGCAGCTGTTCAAGGACGGCATGGGGCTCGTCGAGGCGACCGCCAGCTATCTCGACGGTCAGGGCCGTCGTGACGCGCGTCAGTTGACGCCCGGCATCGCGTTGATCTATGCAACCGAGAGCATGCGGCTGACGACGCGCCTCCTCGAGATTGCCTCGTGGCTGCTGCTGCGGCGGGCCCTGCGGGATGGCGAGATTAACGAATCCGAGGCGCGCGTGCGCCGCCGCACGATCCGCCTCGGGACGATCGGGCGCCCCTCACACGTGACCGGGTGGGCAGAGTTGCCGCCCGAACTCCGGCGTCTGGTCGACGCGAGCTTCGCCGTCAATGATCGCATTGTCCAGGTCGACAAAGTGCTGAACGGGTCAGCGAGCATAGAGCCGACTGCTGATCAGAACCCGGTCGCCCACAGGATTGCTGCTATCGAGCAGGCCTTCGGCGACCAGAAGGTCACCATCCGCAAGGTATCAGGCGGGCAACGCGGCTGAGGCGACACCGCCCTGCATTACCCTGAAAGCCCCGAGTTCCGAATCCAACAGAAAACGCCCGCGAGGTTCACGGGCGTTTTCTGTTTCGCAGCGGGATGCGATTGATTGCGACCGGAAATCAACGACGTGCGGCGCCGACCACACGCGGCATCGGCACGATTTCGCCCGTCTGGTCGAGATCGGGAACGAGGTCACGGCGCTCGCCGTGGCGGCGCGCGCGGCCCTCGAAGACGGCGCCCTGCTCGACGCCGAGCAGCATGTGATGGACATCGCCTTCGACGCGGCTGCCGGACGCGAGCTTCACGTTGACGCCGCGGACAATGCCGCTCGCCGAGCCATGCACGATGATCGTTTCGGCGGCGATGCTGCCGTCAACGCGGCCCTGCGCGCCGATTACTACTTCCGTGCCACGCACATCGCCCTGGATTTGGCCATCGATCTGCAGCGGCGCCTTCGACGTGATGGTCAGCTGCTGGCCGATGATCTTGAGATCGGCGCCGATGACGGACTTCGGCTTGATCGCCGGCGCGCTGCTGCGGGCTGCCTCCCTTGCTGGCTCGCTCATCATGACGGGCAGTGCAGCCGAGTCGGACGCCGGCAGCGGCGGCGGCACAACGCCCGCGCTGACCGCCGATGATGCTCCCGCAAGCGAAGCGATGTCGAACAGGGGCTTCGGCTCGGACGACTTGAAGTTCGGTAACGCCATACTGACACCTCTTGACTGGGGGACGCATCCGTAAGGCGCCACTCCGCGATGGTCTCGGCATGGTCGCAATGTGACAGAACTAAGTTTTTCCACGAATTGGTGTTCCCACGACATAGATGGCCTCGCCCACAGCACAAGTGATGTGCGAGTTGCTGCCCTATCCCACAACCTCAACGCGGTCTCGGAGCGGCCCGCTCGATGGTGCCATCGCTCGCGCCATCCGCACAGAGCGCTGCGAGCCGGAGCACCGTGTACGTGACGCCGTGGCGCTCCTCGCCGGCCCCGAGCGTCGGCACGAGGACGGCGTGATGGCCCGCCGCGGCGACACTTTTCTGGAATGTTTCCTGGAAGCGGAACGGCGTCACGCGATCCTCAGGATCGCCGACGACGAAGATGCGCCGCCTGGGGTCGCGAGGGATCCGGTCGAGATTGTCCATGGCGTGGAATCGGTCGCGATAGGCAACGAACTTATCGCTGGTCAGCGGCTCGTCACCATGGAGCTCGTTCCACGCGGCGAGGGCGCCGAAGTAGTCGAAGGCGCCGGAGCCTGGAATGGCGCACTCGATGTCGCGGCGTCCGCGGATGAGAAGGCCGGCCAGCGATGTGGCGCCACCGGACTGTCCTGCGATCACCCAGCTCACGACGCGGTAGCGCGCCTTCAGCCGATCGATGGCTGCATTCAGTACGTCGATTTCGCGCTCTGTCCGCCGCTTGCCGTGATCGCCTGTCGAGCCGAAGGTCCCGGGCCGCGCCAGCAGCACGAAGGGCACCTCGCCGCTGCTGCGCCGCGAGAGGATTTGCAGGATCTCCAACATGCGCTTCAGGTAGTCGCGCTGCAGGCTCGCGGAGCGCTGGTAGGGAAGCGGCAGGTCGCCGTCGAGGAACAGCACGACTTTTCGGGCGCCGTAGAGCGGGGCGCCGGCGTGGTACGCGACGCACTCGGCTTCTTCCGATACGACGACGTGTACGCGACCTCCGCGCTCGCACTCGGCGGCTGTCGCCGGTGGCGGGGCGACCATACCGCTGTTGCGCTTGAACCGGACCGCGCACTCGGCGGCGCCCACAGAGGCAACCACCCCGATGGCGGCGACCAGCTGCGGAACCGGCGGCCATCGCATGCGCCACATATCAGAGCTCCGATCCGGATCTGATGTCCCGTTCACCATGCAGCACGCATCCCCTGTCGTCGAGATCGCGTGCAATCGTCGGCGATCCGGGTTGCCGACAAGCTACCAAGACGCAAGGGATACATTACCGTGTGGCGATGAATAGGCTACGCTCCGACGAGCCGTTCATCGTTCGAGAGAGGCAGGTGGCCATGGCAGAACGCCCCGAGACCATGTCGAGTGCGCTCACCCGCGCGATGGAGGCAAGCCCGGCCGGTACGACAGGCGGAGTCGAGCTGTTTGCTCGGCTGCTTCTCGCGAGCACGGATGCCCAGAACCTCGACGGCATTGGCGAGGACGGGCTCGCGGAGATCGTCCAGCACGGCCTCCGGATGATCGCCGAGAAGCCCGCGCACACCCATGCCGTATCGATCTCGCACGTCGATGCGCGCCCCGGTGACGTGAGCCGGCGCGGCGTCACGATCATCGACGTGCTCAACGACGACATGCCGTTCCTGGTCGATTCCGTGATGGGCGAGCTGCACGCCCGTGGCCCAGTCGTCCGCCTCGTACTGCATCCGATCTTCAAGACGCGCCGCGATGGCGCCGGCCGGCTCGAGGAGATCGTCAGGCCGGGTGACCGCAACTGGAACGACGGGAACCAGGAAAGCTACATCTCGGTGCATGTCGACCGGCTCACTGATGCGGCGGCCGCGGATGTGCGCAACGCGCTCTCCTCGATCCTCGCCGACGTGCGCCGCGCCGTCACCGACTGGCGCGCGATGATCGATCGGCTCGGTCTCGAGATCGCGAGGCTCGAGAAGCGTGCCGGTACGCAGGCGGGCGACCACGGCGAGGCGATCGCCTTCCTGCGCTGGCTGCAGGAGGGTCAGTTCACGTTTCTGGGCATGCGCGACCTGCGCCTCGTCGGCGGGCAGGGCGAGAGCGAGCTCGAGACCGTCGCCGACACGGGACTTGGCATTCTGCGCGATCCGACCATCGAGGTCCTGCGGCGCGGGCGCGACCTCGTCTCGATGACGCCGGAGATCCGCCGCTTCTTCCTCTCGCCCGACCCGCTGATCATCACCAAGGCCAATGTCGTCGCGCGCATCCATCGCCGCGCGCACATGGATTACATCGGCATCAAGAGCTACGACGAGAGCGGTCGGCCGGTCGGCGAGTTGCGGGTCGTCGGGCTGTTTACCTCGCGCGCCTATACGCATTCGCCGTCGGGCATCCCGCTCCTGCGACGCAAGGTCGAGCATATCCTCGGCGCGCTCGGCTATCCGCCGGAGAGCCACGCCGGCAAGGCGCTCATCAACACGCTCGAGACGTTTCCCCGCGACGAGCTGTTCCAGGTCGAGGCCGAGCGGCTCGTCGAGGTCGCGCGCGGCATTCTCGACCTCGATCTGCGCCCGCGCGTGCGCGTCTTCACGCGTGTCGATCGCTTCGATCGCTTCGTCTCGGCGCTCGTCTACGTGCCCCGCGACCGCTACACGACGTCGACGCGCGAGGCGATCGGCGAGCTCCTGGCCCGCCGCTTCAATGGACGCGTCTCCGCATCCTATCCGCATGTTCCCGGCGGTCCGCTCGCGCGCGTGCACGTGATCATCGGCCGCTCGGACGGGGCGACGCCCGTGGTCTTAGAGCGCGAGCTCGAGGCCGATATTATAGCCCTCGTCCGCACCTGGTCAGACAAGCTCGGCGAGCTCATCGCCTCGGGCGAACCGGGCAGCACGGGTGCGCTTGCCGCGAAGTACGGGCGCGCGTTCAGTGTGGGATATGCCGAGACGTTCCCGCCCGAGCGGGCGATCGAGGACATCGCGCGGATCGAGCGACTGGGGGCCGAGCGTCCCGTCGCCATCGACTTCTACCATGAGCCGTCGAGCGCGTCGGCGGCGGAAGGGGTGCACCGCACGCACGCCGCGATCTACCGCTTCGATCAGCCGATCCCCCTCTCCGAACGTGTGCCGGTGCTCGAGAACCTCGGCTTCCGCGTCATCGACGAGCGCACCTATCGGATCACGCCATCGTTCGAGGCCGGCCAACGGGTGGTCGCGCTCCACGACATGGTGCTCGAGCCTGTCGGCGGCGCGCCCATGGCCCTCGATGCGCACGATCAGCGGCTCGAGGATGCGTTTCTCGCCGTGCTGAAGGGCGAGGCCGACAACGATGGCTACAACCGGCTCATCCCGCTCGCGGGCGCGGGTTGGCAGGAGGCGGGACTGTTGCGCGCCTATGGTGCCTATCTCCGGCAGCTCGCGGTGCCTTTCGGGCAGCGATATCTCGCCGATGTGATGACCTTGCACCCGGGCATCGCCCGGCTTCTCCTCGATCTCTTCCGCGCCCGGCTCGATCCCGATCTCGCCATGACGGGCGACGCGCGGCGGAGCGAGGTGGCCCGCATCGAGGCCGCACTCCAGCAGGCTCTCGGCAAGGTCGCGAGCCTCGACGAGGACCGGATCCTCCGCCTCTTCCTGTCAGCGATTACCGCGACGGTGCGCACAAACGTCTATCTTCGCGGGCCGGACGGCCGCGCTCCGGAAACCATCGCACTCAAGCTCAAGCCGCGCGAGATCGAGGCCGCGCCCCAGCCGAGGCCTTTCGCGGAGATCTGGGTGTTCTCGCCGCGCCTCGATGCGCTGCATCTGAGGTTCGCGCCGATCGCCCGCGGCGGCATCCGCTGGTCCGATCGTCCGCAGGATTTCCGTACCGAGGTGCTCGGTCTCTGCAAGGCGCAGCAGGTCAAGAACGCGGTGATCGTGCCGGCCGGCGCCAAGGGCGGATTCGTGCCGAAGCTCATCCCGCGCAACGCCACACGCGATGTGATCCAGAGGGAGGGCGTCGCGGTCTACGAGACGTTCGTGCGCGCCGCGCTCTCGATCACAGACAATATCGTCGACGGCAAGGTGCTTCCGCCCGAGCGCGTCGTGCGCCACGACGGCGACGACCCCTACTTCGTCGTGGCCGCCGACAAGGGCACCGCAACCTTTTCCGACATGGCGAATGCGATCTCGCTCGAGCGTGGCTTCTGGCTCGGCGATGCTTTCGCGTCGGGAGGATCGGCAGGCTACGACCACAAGAAGATGGCGATCACCGCCCGCGGCGGCTGGGAGTGCGTGAAGCGGCACTTCCGCGAGATGGATCGCGACATCCAGCGCGAGCCGTTCACGGCGGCGGGTGTGGGCGACATGTCAGGCGACGTGTTCGGCAACGCCATGCTGCTCTCGCCAGCAACGCGCCTAATCGCCGCCTTCGACCATCGCGACATCTTCGTCGATCCCGACCCGGATGCGGCCGTATCGTTTGCCGAGAGGAAGCGCCTGTTCGATCTTCCGCGCTCGAGCTGGGCAGACTATAACCGCAAGCTCATCTCAAAGGGCGGCGGTGTCTACTCGCGGGCTGCCAAATCGATCGAGCTTGCACCGGAAGCGCGCCAGCGGCTCGGCATCGCGGCCACCGCCGTGACGCCCGCCGAGCTGATGCGCCACATCCTGCTCCTCGACGTCGACCTCGTCTGGTTCGGCGGCATCGGCACCTATGTGCGTGCGACTAGCGAAAACGATCTCGATGTCGGCGACCGCGGCAACGATGCGATCCGCATCACGGGGCGCGAGCTGCGCGCAAAAGTCATCGGCGAAGGCGCGAACCTCGCGATGACGCAGCGCGGCCGGATCGAGTATGCGCTCCGCGGCGGGCGGCTCAATACGGACTTCATCGACAACTCGGCGGGCGTGAACTCCTCCGACCAGGAGGTCAACATCAAGATCGCGCTCGGACCCGTCACGAGATCGGGGCGCCTCGACCCCGAGGCGCGAAAGGCATTCCTCGCGGGGATGACGGACTCGGTCGCAGCGGCGTGCCTGCGCAACAACTACCAGCAGTCGCTGGCGCTGAGCCTCGCGGAGCGGAACAGCGCCGCCGACATGGCCTTCAACGCACGCCTCATTCGCGCGCTCGCGGCTCGCGGTATGCTCGAGCGCCGGCTCGAGTCCTTACCGACCGACCTCGAGCTAGGCGAGCGGCAGAAGGCCGGCCAAGGGCTCACCCGGCCCGAGCTCGCCATCCTGCTCAGCTATTCGAAGATCGCGCTTTCGCACGATCTGCTCGCGAGCGGGGCGCCTGACGAGGCCATGGTCTCGAACCTCCTTGAAGGCTACCCGCCGCGCGCCCTCGCCAACGCGTATCACGCTGAGCTGCGCGTGCACCCGCTTCGCCGCGAAATCATCGCGACCGGCCTCACGAACCTCGTCGTAAACCGGTGCGGTCCTTCGGCGCCGGTGCGGCTCGCCGACGAGACCGGCCGGTCGAGTGTGGACGTGGCGCTCGCGATCTTCGCGGCGCGCTCGATCCTGGACCTGCCGTCGCTCTGGGAGCGGATCGACGCGCTCGATGCGAAAGTCGCCGGCAATGCGCAGCTCGATCTCTATGCGCGCGTCCAGGAGGCACTGATCCGCGCGGCAACGACGCTGCTGCGGCAAGGCGATGCGAGCACGCTCGGCGCCCGAATCGAGACGCATCACGCCGCGGCGAGCGAGCTTGCCGGGCTCGAGCGCGGCGAGCTGCCGACGGGGACGCGCACGAGCCTCGAGAAGGACGTACGCGAAATGACGACGGTCGGCCTGCCCGTGGAGCTTGCCGAACGCGTGGCGGCTCTCCGCCTGTCATCGGAAGCATCGGCGGTCGCCGAGCTGGCCCGGACGGCGGGGGCTTCGATTGCCGAGACCGCGCGGGTTCGGCTCGAGATCAGCGATCATCTCCAGCTCGGCGCGATCCTCGACAAGGCGCGCAGCGTTCCGGCGCCCGACTACTACGACCGGCTCGCGGTCGCGTCGGCGGAGGCGGCGCTCCTCGACGCACAACGCATGATGACGATCGCGGCGATCGACGCCGGGCGCAAACCAGGCCTCACGGGTAGCGCGTTCGCTGCATGGGTCGCCTCGGGCGGCAAGGGCCTCGAAGGGACCCGCGGCCGGCTCGCCGAGATCGCTTCCGGATCGGGCTTGTCGGTCTCGCGGCTCACCGTCGCCGCGGCGCAGGCGCGCGAGGCCGCCACGGGCTGAGCGCGCAACAAAAGGCTTGCGGCGCGGCCATCGCTGGCCGCGCCGATGGTCTCAGGCGACGGGCTTCGTCTCGCCGAACGCCGGCACGACCTTGGCGAAGCCGTCGAGCCAGGCGACGAGCTTCGGATGGGATTTGCGCCATTTGCCCTCGTGTCGGAAGTCGAGATAGCCGAGGGCGGCGGCGATCGTCACGTGGCCGTAATCGGGCGAGTTGCCATAGGCCGGCGGCGCCTTCTCGAGCTGGCCTAGGGCGCGGTCGATCTTCGCCTGCTGGCGGTCGACCCAGGCCTGCACGAGCATGGTTTCGGGGCGGAAGCGCTTCTCGTAGACGAGCAGGAGGGCCGCATCGAGGATGCCGTCGCCGAGCGCGCCCATGGTGAGCGTCTTCCAACGCTCCGTCCCGGACTTCGGGAAGAGCGCCGGCGCGGGCTTCAGGCTGTCGAGATACTCACAGATCACGTGGCTGTCATAGATCGCGCTGCCGCCGGCGGGGATGAGGCAGGGGATCTTGCCGAGCGGGTTCTGGGCGTTCAGCGTGTTGTCGCCCTTGTTCGTGTCCGCGGGGACCAGCTCGATGTCACCCATCACGCCCTTCATCAGGGCGGTCATCTTGACTTTGCGTCCGTAGGGCGAAAGCGGCGAGGAGAGCAGCTTCATCTTTGCCATGGTGGCCTCCGATCGTTGAGCGACGGCATGGTGCCCCGCGCGGCGCGCGCCGGCAACGCTTTCCGCGCCGACACACTCCCCGGTTCGGCATTGTTGGGATGCAATTGAGCCCATAGACTTCGAGGGACCCGGAGATCTGCCGTCAACGTGAGAAAGGGCGCGCCATGACCAGCCTCGCAAGCGTCAGCAAAGGCACGCCGCCGTTCAAAACGGACGAACTGGACCGACAGATGGTGGCGGCGGGCCTCGACATCATCGTCGCAACGTCCCGCCACAACGTGCAGTACCTGCTCGGCGGCTACCGCTTCTTCTTCTTCGAGACGATGGAGGCGATGGGCACGAGCCGCTACCTGCCGGCGGTGATCTACAGGTGCGGCCGACCCGCGGAGACCGTGTATGTCGGCTGCGGAATGGAGAGCTTCGAGCGCGACAACGGGCGGCTCTGGCCGCAGACGCTGGACCTCGGCGCGACCGGCAGCGAGGCGACGGCCCGCCAGGTTGTCGGCCACATCGAGCGGCTCGGCGGCGAGGGCGCCAGTATCGGCCTCGAACTGCCGTTCATCCCGGCCGATGCCGCTCACGTCATTCGTCAAGGGCTCGCACGCAGCACCGTTCTCGATGCGACCGTACCGCTGGAACGGCTCCGCGCTGTCAAGACGCCGGCCGAGATCGGCATGCTGCGCCATGCCTCGGAGCAGGTGGTCGACGCGATACTGGCGACGTTTCGCGCCGTAAAGCCGGGGCAGACCAAGTCCGAGATTTCAGACAGGCTGAGGCGCGAAGAAGTGCAGCGCGGTCTCGTCTTCGATTATTGCCTCATCACGGCGGGAACGAGCCTCAACCGGGCGCCGTCACCCCAGGCGATCAAGGCCGGCGACATCATCTCGCTCGACTCCGGCGCGAACAACAATGGCTACATCGGCGATCTTTGCCGCATGGGGATACTCGGCCGGCCAGACAGCGAACTCGTCGATCTCCTCGCTCTTGTCGAGGAGGTGCAGCAGGCGGCGCGGCGTGTGGTACGGGCGGGCACCCGCGGCGGCGAGGTAGTCGCTGTCGGCGAGGCCATGGTCAAGCGCTCGCCGCATGCCGCCTACACGCACTACATGGCGCATGGCATGGGCCTCGTCAGCCATGAGGCGCCACGGCTCGCGACGATGCCCCGCTTCTCCTACAGCGGCGACGATGCCAGCAAACCGCTCGCCGCCGGCATGGTCCTTTCCATCGAGACGACCATGGCCCACCCACGCTGCGGGTTCATCAAGCTCGAGGACACGATCCTCGTGACGAAAGACGGCCATGAGGCGCTAGGCGATGGCGCACGCGGCTGGAACGTCATTCCACTCTGAACAGCGTATTCGCCCGCATGCATGATCGTCGCAGCCGTGTTAGACTATAGTCTAGCCCGATGGGTCAGCATGCGATCAGAGGAGGATGTGTGATGCTGGACCAGATCGAACATGCAGCGTCGGTCTCCATTGCACGCGCCTGCGGCTTCGCGATGCTCGGAATCGCCACGTTCCTCATTGGTCTCTCCGCCGTCGAGACGACCTTGATGCTCAAGACCGGAGGGATTCTCACGCTGATCGTCTGCCTCGCGCTCGTCCTCAAGGCAAGCCTTGCGGCCGGACAGCCGTACAAGAGCACCGAGGTCTGGATCATGCTTCCGCCGGAGCACCGCCCGGGCGCAGCCATCGCGCAGCAGGTGATCGGCACGGTCCTGCGGGAAACGTATCTTCGCTTTGCCATCTATGCGTCGCTGCTGTCGGCAGCTCTCTTTGCTGCGGCTCTCGTCTCCGGTCTGGCGCAATAGGTGCGGACGTCTCGCGTCGTCCGCAGGCCGAAAATGACATAAGGATTTCTTTATATCATCGTTGCGCTCGTGGTGTGTCGGGGCTATAGGAGGCCGCGACGGGCAAGGCCGGCGCGACTGCCGCGCGCTTGCCGGCCAGATATCTGCGAGCCCGCAAAGGGACAGGAGCGCGACCAATGAGCAAGAAGAACGAC
>DAORNH010000122.1:11926-12196 GCA_035440865.1 Hyphomicrobiaceae bacterium
CCACATGACCATCCAGACCGCGGTGCTGATCGAGACGCTCGCGGCCCTCGGCGCGGACATTCGCTGGGCCTCCTGCAACATCTACTCGACGCAGGACCATGCCGCCTCCGCCATTGCCGCCGCCGGGATCCCGGTCTTCGCCGTGAAGGGCGAGAGCCTCGTGGAGTATTGGGACTACACCCGCAAGATCCTCGAATGGTCCGACGGCGGCACGCCCAACATGATCCTCGACGACGGCGGCGACGCGACCATGCTCGTCCACTATGGCTT
>DAORNH010000123.1:0-12156 GCA_035440865.1 Hyphomicrobiaceae bacterium
CAGCTGCCGCATCTCTTACAATCGCAACATCGAGAGCTTCGCGCCCTCGTTCCGCCGGGTCCCGGCGCGGCGCGCTACTGAGACGTCGCGGTAGCCACGTTCGCGAAGCGGCACGATCCCGCTCGAGGGGCGGCGAACTCAGGCCGGCGGTCCGCGGTTTGCGGCCTCGCCCGGCGGCGGCCGGTGCGGGATGTCACGATGCCGGGCAATGCCGTGGGGCGTCTTCTCCCAATGGTGGGGCGACCGGAAGAGCTGCCAGAGCGCCCGATAGGCCGCGAGCGAAATCGCGATCCAGTAGAGGGGTGTCCAGATGAGGGATCGCGCAAGATAGCTGCGGCCGCGCCGCCGGGCGGAGACCGCACCGAGCACCATCGCCGACGCGAGACCGACGATCATGGTGACGGTTGCAGCCCACCCGAGGACCTGGCCGAGCCATGTGGTCTGTCCGTCGCGGAGCCCGCCGAAGACGACCTCGAAAAGCAGGACGGCACTGAACAGGCCGTGCGTGAGCACCGACAAGGCGATCCCGGCCATGAGGAGCTGCCAGCCGAGGAAGCGCCGCAAGCCTAGGTCGCGGAGTAGCGACCGGGGCCGACGCATGTGCACGAGCCATGTCGTGAACCAGCCCTTGAGCCAGCGCGTCCGCTGCCTGAGCCACGGCCCGAACGTCTCTGGCGCCTCCTCCCACGTCGTCGACGCCAGCATCTCGACGCGGAGCCCAGCACGCGCGATCCTGAGGCCGAGGTCGGCGTCCTCGGTGACATTGTAGGGATCCCATGCGCCGAGCCGCCTCAGGACGTCTGCCGGAAAGTGGTTGGAGGTGCCGCCGAGCGGCACCGGCAGCCCGAGGCTAACGAGCGCCGGGAAGATCGCGTCGAACTGAGCGGTGTACTCGAGCGTGAATTGTCGCGTGAGCCAGCTCGCCCGCGGATTGTAGACGTTGAGGCAGGCTTGCACACAGGCGAGTTCAGCGTCCCCGCTCTTGAAGGCCCAGACGGCGCGCCGCAGCTGGTCGCGTTCGGGAAAGTCCTCGGCGTCGTAGACAACGATATAGGCGCCACGCGCCAGATGGAGGGCAAAATTGAGCGCCTTCGGCTTCGTCTGCGGGCCGCCCTTCGGCACCAGGACGACACGCATCGACGACGGCAGCTCGATGGCACCGATTGCCGCAATCGTCTCCTCGTCGCTCTCCTCGAGAATGAGGAGGATATCGAGCTTCACGCTCGGATAGTCGAGCGAGGCAAGGCGCCCGACGAGCTCGCGCACCATCGCGCCTTCGCGGAAGAGCGGGACAAGCAGCGAATAGACCGGCAAGTCAGCCTCGTGCAGCCGCGGCTCGGCCGCGTGGCGTTTCGATTGCCCCCACGACTGTCCGAGTGCCGCAAGCCGCAGTCCGGCGACTGAGAGGAAGCCCGCCATCACGACGACCGAGGCGAGCGCGAATGTTGCCTCTCGTGCCACGAAGAGTCCTGCCGCCATGATTGTGAAAGTCATAGCGCCGGCCGCGATCTGCCAGGCCGCCGGGCCATGAAGGGCGCTGAGGTGTGGCTGCGCCTCGTGCAAGCCCTCGACCGCGGCCGCCATCCAAGGCTTGCGGTTCATCGTTGCGATCAGCCGATCGAACTCGTTCCGCGTCGCCAAGGCTGTCCGCGTCGGCGGCCAGCCGCTCATGTCGAGTTCTCGCGCAAGCTGCTCGGGTCCGCGCGCCATCGCATCGACCACCAGAAGTGCCGCGCCGTCGCGCTCGACGAGTGCCACCCTGTCGCCGAGCCTGCGGTCGCTGGGGCCCGGCACACCAGTCTCGAAGCGCTCGAGCCCGAGCGCTGCGGCGAGCGTGTCGACGTAGGCTTGCTCGCCGACCCAGCCACTCGCGAGTATGATCTCGTGCGTCATGGTGCCGGCCTCGATCGCTGCACGCGAGGCCTCTGCCAGCGTTGCGACATCGAGATGTGCGCCGATCAGGAAGCGATACTGCGGGTCGGCGTCCACCGGAAACGCATGCTCCAGGCGCTCGGAGATGCGACGCAATCGAGCTAGACTGTCGTGATGAGTCGTCGCATCACGTTCAATAGGTCGCGGGGCTCGTCGATGCTGGTTTGTCAGCGCCGCCCCCTACGCGTGCGTGTTGCCTGCGCCGGTCGGGATCGGACATTGCTCTGCTGGGGCGGACTGAATCTTGGAACTCCTTCGGTCGAAACTCTGCTCGCTCACAAATTCGCTCCGAGAGGCTCGCCTTGCGCGTGCCGCGATCGTGTCGGACTGGAAAAGATCATCTGAGGCAGGCCTATCGACTATGCCATATCACAATCAGGGTTCAAGACCTCGCGGCGACTCAGCCCCGGGCACATCGTTCGTGTGGTGCCTTGCCCTCCTGATCGCGCTAGCCGCAGTCTGTTTCGCCCCGCCCGCCACCGGGCAGGGCCGCACGCCGCCCCGCGCCGACGACGATGTCGTGAGGCGCGTTGCGATCCGTTTTCTCACCGACAACGACTTTCCTCCGTTCAACTATCTCGACGAGGAAGGACAGTTGGTCGGCTTCAATGTCGATCTCGCCCGCGCCATCTGCCTCGAGCTGTCGGTGACGTGCGATGTCCAGCCGAAGGCCTGGGCCGAGCTCCTGCCCGCGCTCGGCAAGGGCCAGGCGGACGCGGTGATCGCTGGGCACACGCCGACGGCAGGCACGCTCGCCTTCGCAGACTTCACTGATGCTTACATGCATACGCCCGCGCGCTTCGTCGGCCGGCGTGGCTCTGGCGAGCTGCGCGTCGCCCCCGACGGGCTCACCGGCAAGACGATCGGCGTCGCCAAGGGCACCGCGCACGAGGCCTACCTGCGCACCTTCTTCCACGACAGCGTGATCAGGACGTTCGAGAACCAGGAGCTTGCCCGTGACGCGCTGGTGGCAAGCCAGGTCGATCTCATCTTCGACGACGGCATCAGCCTCGTCTTCTGGCTGAATGGCACGCTCTCGAAGGAGTGCTGCGAGCTGAAGGGCGGCCCCTTCTTCGAGACACGATTCTTCGGCGATGGCATGGCGATCGCCGTGCCGAAGACGGATGCACAATTGAAGAGCCTCATCAACCGCGCGCTGCGCCAGATCCAGGCAAGCGGCCGCTACGACGAGCTGATCCTCAGGTATTTTCCCAGTCGCGTCTATTGAGCTCGGCATGGCAAGCGACGCATCAAGACTGCGGCCGGAGGCGTACCCAGCATTCAGCTTCGCCGTCGATCCGGCCGTGGCCCCATTCCCGACGGACCGCCCGCTCATCGTCTTCGACGGGGTGTGCGTTCTCTGCTCGGGCTTTGCGAAATTCGTCGTACGTCGCGACAAGCGTCGCCGGTTTCTGTTCACCCACGCCCAGTCGCCGCTCGGCGCCGCGCTCTTTCGCCACTACGGCCTCGACCCGCTCGAGTTCGAGACCAATATCGTCATCATCGATGGGCGCGCGCATGGCCGGCTCGGCGCCTTCGCCGCGGTCATGGGCGAGCTCGGCTGGCCGTGGCGGGCATTCACTATCGCCAATTTTCTGCCGACACGGCTCGCCGATTGGCTCTACGATCGGATCGCCAAGAACCGCTATCGTCTGTTTGGACTCACCGGGGTTTGCATGCTCCCCGATGCGAGCTGGCGCGAGCGATTGATCGGCGATCACGCGACCCGGGATTAGGCTAGATCGGCATCTGCAGGAGCGACATCGACATGCGTGAGAAGGACCAAGTCAAAGCCATCCTGTTCGACGTTTTCGGAACGGTCGTCGACTGGCGCGGCGGCGTCATTCGCGAGCTCACGGCCTTCGGCAACGGCCGTGGCTTGAAGCAGGACTGGGCCCAGTTCGCCGATGACTGGCGCGGCCTCTACCAGCCGTCAATGGAAGAGGTCCGCGCAGGACGCCGCCCCTGGGTGATCCTCGATACGCTGCATCGCGAAAGCCTCGTGAAGCTCCTCGAGCGGCACGGCATCCGCGGCCTCAGCGCCAACGACATCGAGCACCTGACGACCATCTGGCATCGGCTCGACCCCTGGCCCGATGTCATCGCGGGGCTCTCCCGGCTCAGGAAGCGTTACATCATTGGTACATTGTCCAACGGCAATATCGGGCTTCTGACGCGCATGGCGAAGCGCGCCGGGTTGCCATGGGACGTGGTACTCTGCGCCGAGATCGCACGTGCCTACAAGCCGATGGCCGAGTGCTACGTGCGCAATGCCGAGGCGCTGAACCTCAGGCCAGAGGAGGTGATGCTCGCCGCAGCCCACAACGGCGATCTCGCCGCCGCGGCGAAGGCGGGTCTGAGGACCGGCTTCATCGTGCGCCCGACCGAGTACGGGCCGAACCAGCGTCTCGATCTCAAGGCCGAGCAGGCCTGGGATGTCGTCACAGACAGCTTCCTCGGGCTGGCCGACGCCATGGGATGCCCGCGATAAGTCGTCGGAGCGCTGCTGATCCAGGCTGACAAAGCCATACCTATTCAGGTAGCGTTCAGATGGGCACGCCAAAACTGGCGCCATACTGGATTGCGAAGTCCGGTCAAGGGGCGATCGGTGGCCCCGGTATCCCCCGAACACCGAAGCGAAAATGGAGCACTGATCATGAAGGCTATCGCAGGTCTCGCAGTTGCCGGCGCGCTGTTGGCCATGGGCGTGACGACCGCATCGGCAGCGCCGCTCGCGCGGACAGAGCCGGCCGTCACCAGCTCGACCCCGAACATCGAGCGCGTACATGGTTGGCACCGCAGCTGCCAGTGGGGCCCGATCCGCCGCTGGTGGCACCGCCACACGAGCTACGGTCCTCAGGCCTGCCGTCCGTATCGCCGCGGCTACGGCTACTGAGGTCGGTCGACGTCTCGATCGGTCGTAGGCCCCGTGCGCTGCGCGGGGCCTTTTCACAACCACGATTTCACATCCACGTTTTCATGTCTCGATCGGTCGTGCACAACGCCTTTCGTGTATCGCAATGTTTCCATCAATCGGACATTCATCCGTCATTCATGTGGCCGGCGTCACGCTTCGGCCATGCTCGATCGGGGAGTCCGGCGAGCGAGACTAAGTAATGCCGAACGTGGCGGTTCGGGATGCCGGGAACCTGTCGAACCAGTTCTTTGGAGCAATCCCCATGAAGTACTCACTGACACTCGCGCTGGCCGGTGCCGGCCTCGCCATCATGACATCGACTGCAGGTGCGGCCCCCCTGCCTCGCACCGAGGCTCCGGCCGTCGTCACGAGCGCCGTTGAGCCTGTGCACTATGGCTCGAGAGGCGGCTATCGCCGATATTACTCGGGCTCGTATAACTACTATTGGAATACGCGGCCCTACTACTACAATCACTACTATTACAACCCACGGCCGTACTACTACAATCACTACTACTACAACCCGCGGCCCTACTTCTATTTCAACTACGGTGCCCGGCGCCATCGCTGGTACTGAGTTGTCATAGCCGAGCGCCATCTATCGAGGCGCGTTCCCCCGCGGCATGCCGCGGGGGATTTGCTTTTCGAGGCCGGCCTCAAGAGAGCTTGCCGAGCCCCGCGATCTTCAAGGCGAACGCGTAGTCGACGGCGATCTCGACGAGCTGCTCGAAGCGGCCCGACGCGCCGCCATGCCCCGCGCCCATGTTGGTCTTGAGGAGCAGCAGGTTGTCGTCGGTCTTCAGTTCGCGAAGCCGCGCCACCCACTTCGCCGGCTCCCAGTAGGTGACGCGCGGATCGGTGAGGCCTGCGTATGCAAAGATGTGCGGGTAGGCCTTCGCCGCGACGTTGTCATAGGGACTGTAGGCGCGGATCGCCTCGAAGGCTGCCCGGTCCGTGATCGGGTTGCCCCACTCCGGGAACTCGGGCGGCGTCAACGGCAGCGTGTCGTCGAGCATCGTGTTCAGAACATCGACGAACGGCACGTCGGCAATGATGCCGAGAAAGAGATCCGGTGCCATGTTCGCGACAGCGCCCATCAGCATGCCGCCGGCCGAGCCACCGTTGGCGACGATCCGCCCACGTCGTGTGAGGCCGAGGTTCACGAGGTGCTCACCCGCCGCGATGAAATCGCGGAACGTGTTCGTCTTCTTCGCGAGCTTCCCGTCGCGATACCAGCGCGTGCCGCGATCGCGGCCGCCGCGAATGTGCGCCAGCGCATAGATGAAGCCCCGATCGACGAGCGAGAGGCGCGCCGTCGAGAACGAGGCCGGCATGGCGATGCCGTAGGCGCCGTAGCCGTAGAGAAACACAGGCGCCGAGCCGTCGAGCGGCGTCGACTTGCGATAGAGCAGCGAGACCGGAACCAGTTCGCCGTCGTGCGAGGGCGCCAGAACGCGCCGCGTGATGTAGTCACTCGGATCGTGCCCGCTCGGCACTTCCTGGACCTTGCGCAACGTGCGCGCGCGCGTCTCCATGTCGTAGTCGTAGACCGCGGTCGGCGACGTCATCGACGAGTATGTGAATCGCAGCGTCGTCGTGTCGAACTCGTAGCCGGCGCTGATACCGAGCGAATAGGCCTCCTCCTCGAAGGCGATGGCGTGCTCCGCGCCATCCTTGAGCCGGCGAATGACGATGCGCGGGAGGCCGTCCTCGCGTTCGAGGCGCACGAGGTGGTCGCGGTACGCCGTCGCCTCGATGATCATGCGGCCGGGCTTGTGCGGCACGAGCGTGCGCCAGTGCTCGGGCGTCGGCGTCGCCGTCGAGGTCTCGACGATGCAATAGTCCTCGGCGTCGGCGAAGTTCGTGAGGATGTAGAGCCGCTCACCCGAATGCTCGACATGATACTCGTGGCCGCTCTTCCTGCCGGCGACGACGATCGGCGCGCTCTCCGGCCGTTCTGCATCGATCAGGCGAAAGTCGTCGGTCTCGGTGCCGTGAGCGCCGACCATGATGTAGCGGCCGCTGTGCGTCTGGCTGACGCCAGCGAAGAAGCCCGGGTCCTTCTCCTCGTGAACCACCACATCCGCGCTCGCCGGCGTGCCGATCTTGTGGCGGCAGACGATCAACGGGCGGTGCATCTCGTCCACGCGGACGTAGAAGAACGTGCGCCCGTCCCTCGCCCATTCGATGCCGCCGCGCGTATCCGCGATCTCGTCGGCGAGGTCCTTCCCCGTGGCAAGATCGCGAACGCGGATGACATAGAGCTCCGATCCCTTGTCGTCGACCGCGTAGGCCAGCAGTTTGTGGTCGGGGCTATGGGCGGTTGCGCCGATCTGCCAGAAGGGCTTGCCCTCGGCCTCGCGGTTGCCGTCGAGCAGGATCGTCTCACCGGTGCCGCCACGCGGGCGCCGGCACAGGCGCGGATACTGCCCTCCGGTCACATAGCTCGAATAGTAGTCGAACGGGCCATCGGGCGCCGGAACCGAGCTATCGTCCTCCTTGATGCGCCCCTTCATCTCCTGGAACAGCACCTCCTGCAGCGCCTTCGTATCGGCAAGCATGGCGTCGGTATATGCGTTCTCGGCCTCGATGTGTGTGCGGATCTCGGGCTGCAGCAATGACGGATCGCGCATCACGTCCTGCCAGCGCGGATCGCGGAGCCAGCCGTAGTCGTCGCGCAATGTGACGCCGTGATGGACCTGCGTCGCCGGGCGCTTGGCGGCGCGCGGTGGAGCAATGCCCGCCGAACGGCCGGAAGACTTCGATTTGGAACTCGATGACATGGGGACCCTCCTCGTCGAGGAACAAAAGCAGTCTGATTCGGGCGCGGGGATGGCTCGCGGACGGCGCCAATTCGGCGGGTAAAGGCACGAGCGAGCTACAGGCTCCTCGGGTGTCGAGCTAAGGTTGCCGCTACGCTTAGCATCGCGGCGACGCCCTCGCCATTGTGCTCGCCGAAAGCAGTGGGCAGGCTGAAGATGGAGCCAGCCTGAACCATTCACCACGGCGCGGAACGCGATCGCTCAGGGCGGGACCGATCCGGCAGGAGGATGCGGGACACGACCTTGACACTTCGGCCGTCTCTTCCCTATAAGCCGCGAGCGCGGCGGAGTAGCTCAGCTGGTTAGAGCGACGGAATCATAATCCGCAGGTCGGGGGTTCAAGTCCCTCCTCCGCTACCAAACGTCATCTCGATGGCTCATTGGACAGGCAATTCTCGCCGTCAGCGCGATTGCCATCGGTGGGCGCAGAATGGTGGGGCGCCGCCAAGCGAGATGATGCTGGCCGGCCCGCTCAATTTTCTGGGCACGTACAATCGTTGCGTTTGGATCGGACGCACTCGGGCTGCCAGCAATGAGGGTGCGCGTACGCCTTTGCCAGCCGCAACTTTCACGCCAAGCTGCAGATGGCGCTAGCCGAACGTCTATGAACAAATTGGAGCGGGCGAAGGGATTTGAACCCTCGACCCTCACGTTGGCAACGTGATGCTCTACCCCTGAGCTACACCCGCTTCCGATGTGTCATGCCGCATTGGCGACAGGGGGCTATATGGCGCAAAGCGATCTGAATTGCAAGCGACGTCAAATGGGCTCAGCGCTCAGTGGCAGGGTGTTTAAGCTCTCCACTTCTGGTGTCCGGCCGAGCAGAGCAAGAGCAGGGCGCCATACCCGTTCAAGGGTCAAGGACCTCTGCCCTCAGCTTGTTCGTACTCAGCGGCCGGGGCTCCGTCACTCGCGTTTGGCGACGAAGATCAGGGGCAGCTCGGTCGTGCACTTGATTTGCTCCATGGCGAAGGCCGAGGAGACCTTGGCGATCTCGATGCGCGAGATGAGCTTCTTGTAGAAGGCGTCGTAGGCAGCGATGTCGGGTACTACGACGCGCAGCAGATAGTCGACGTCGCCGGACATGCGATAAAATTCCACGACCTCGGGGAAGTCCACGACGGCTGAGTTGAATTTTTCGAGCCAGTCGAGGCTGTGAGCGTCGGTCTTGATGGAGACGAAGACCGTGACGCCGCAGTTGACCGCGACCGGGTCGAGCACGGCGACGCGGCGCTGGACCACGCCCTGCTCCTCGAGCCGCTGAATGCGCCGCCAACAGGGCGTCGTCGAGAGGCCGATCTCCTTGCCGATCTCGGCGACGGGAAGGGTCGCGTCGCGCTGCAGGATGGCGAGGATCTTGAGGTCGATTGCGTCCAGCATGGGGGCCTTGGAACGTCGTTCTCTTCAAAGTCGATAATAGCAAAAAAATCCCCATTGTCTACGGTTCGAGGCTGATATTTGGTATTTTTTTCTTCAGCCCTCTTGAGTGTGTCCTCCGATCCCCTCATACTGTGCTGCAAGACACGCTCTCGTCGGAGCATGGGTGTTAGCAAGTGCGAAACATCGCCTAACACCTGAGCCGTCCATCAGAAGTGAGTGCCATGGCCGACCTGAAGTTCATCACCCCGACCTTTGCTGTGACCTCGGCGCTGACCGAGGCCGACTTCGCTGATCTCGCGGCGCGGGGCGTTGCGGCCGTGATCTCCAACCGACCGGATGGCGAGGACGGGGCAACGCTGTCGGCGCGCGCCGAAGCCGTCTCCGCATGGCGCGCGGGTCTCAAGTTCCGCCATCTGCCCGTTGCCAAGCATGAGGTCTTCGAGGAGGACGCGGTGCACGCCATGGCCGAGGCGATCAAGAGCCTCGATGGCGTGATCGTCGCTCATTGCAAGTCGGGCTGGCGCTCGGCGATCCTTTGGGCCGCTGCGAGTGCCCGCACATCGCCCGCCGATTGCGTTGCCGCAGCGGCGAAGCGCGCCGGCTTCGACCTCTCCGAGGTGCGCGAGGAGATCGCGGCCCAGGCCGGCAAGAGCCGCATCCTCTCGCGCGAGGCTGCCTCGGCCCTCGACTGCAGCGAAAGCGTCGCCGCAGCCGCGTGAGCGCGTGCAGCCCGGCCGCTAACGCTGCGATTTCAGTGGTCTCAGGATCGCTGCAGGGGCGCCTCGGTGCGGGCCTGCAGCTCCTCGAACGATAGCCCGGCGACGATATCGAGCACGACGAAACCCTTCGGCGTCACGTCGAGCACGGCGAGGTCCGTGTAGACGCGCTTCACCGCCTTGACCGCCGTCAGCGGAAGCTCACAGCTGCGCTTCACCTTCGCCTTGCCGTCCTTCGAGGTGTGGTCCATCAGCAGCCAGAGCCGTTTGGCACCGGCAGCGAGGTCCATTGCGCCACCAACCGCGGGGACAGACTTGAGCGAGAGCGTCCAGTTGGCAAAATCGCCATTCTCCGCGACCTCGAAGGCGCCGAGCACGCAGAGATCGAGATGCCCCCCGCGGATCATGGCGAAGCTGTCGGCGTGGCCGACCATCGACGCGCCCGTGCGCAGCGACACGTTCTGCTTGCCGGCGTTGACGATCCAGGTATCGAGCTTCGGCCCCTTCTGCAGCGGCCCCATGCCGATGATGCCGTTCTCCGAATGGAAGATCACCTCGCGCTCCGCCGGCACGAAATCGCCGACCAGCAGGGGGATGCCGATGCCGAGATTCACTGACCAGCCCTCAGGAATGTCCGCAGCGAGGCGCGCCGCCATGGCGTTGCGATCGCGGGCCTGCCAGCTGTTGGCGCCGCGCGCGGCTTCACGGCTGCGGCTGCCGCCTTGATCAGGCGATTGCATCGACATGGAGGCTGCCTCCTGGTTGAGGGTCAATCGTTGGCGATGGCCGGCGGCGGGTCGCCATATGGAACATGCACGACACGATCGACGTAGACGCCGGGCGTCACGATCATATCGGGGCCGATCTCGCCGAGCTCGACGAGGTGCTGGCTCTGGGCGATGACAAGGCCGGCGGCGGTCGCCATGACGGGATTGAAGTTGCGCGCCGAGGTCCGGTACGTGAGGTTGCCCCAGCGATCTGCCTGCCAGGCCTCGATCAAGGCGACGTCGGCCTTGAGCGCGTGTTCGAGCACGTAACCGCGTCCGTCGATCTCGCGCGTTTCCTTGCCGGCGGCGAGCGCGGTACCGAATGCAGTCGGGGTGTAGAAGGCCGGGATGCCGGCGCCGGCCGCCCTGATGCGCTCCGCGAGCGTGCCCTGAGGAACGAGCTCCAGCTCGAGCTTGCCGGCCTTGTGCAGCTCATCGAACACGACGGAGCCCTTCGAGCGCGGAAAGCTGCAGATGATCTTGCGCACGCGCCCTGCCGATAGGAGGCGCACGAGCGGCTCGACGCGGCCGGAGCCCGCATTGTTGGCGATGACCGTGAGGTCGCGCGCGCCCTGTTCGATCAGGCCGTCGACGAGTTCGCGCGGATGGCCGACGGCGCCGAAACCGCCGATCATCACTGCGGAGCCATCCTTCACTCCGGCCATCGCGGCGGCGATGCTCGCCACCCTCTTGTCGATCATGTCTCACTCCGCCTCGCCCGATCGCATCGGGGCGCCGTTCGTCGGGCGTGATCTTGGCGCAATCGTCCGGCGGCGACAAATGCGATTAGCGCACGTCGCCGGTCTTGAAATCGAAGATCCGGCCCGTATCCGCGCAGGTCGGACTGGCGAGGCGGAGGAACAGAGGCGCGAGGTCATCGGCAGTCTTCAGCGTCTCAGGGTCCTCCCCGGGGAACGCCTTGGCGCGCATGCCGGTGCGGATCGGCCCCGGATTCACAATGTTCGCCTTGACCGAGGTCGCGAGCATCTCCTGGGCGTAGGTCTTGACCAGGGCCTCGAGGCCGGACTTCGAAACGGCGTATGGCCCCCAGTAGGCATTGCGGGCCAGCGCCGCCCCGGAAGAGACGAAGATCGCGCGGCCGGCGTCCGAGGCGCGCAGCAGCGGATCGAGAGTGCGGATCAGTCGGAAATTGGCGCTGAGGTTGATCTCGATGACTTCCGCCCAGTCCTTTGTCTTGACATGCGGCACCGGCGTCAGCGGCCCGAGGATGCCGGCGTTGGCGACAAGGATGTCGAGGCGCTGCCAACGCTGATAGAGCGATGGCCCGAGCGCGTCGAGCTGCTCGCCGTTGCGCAGGTCGAGCTTGACGAGCGTCGCCTGGCCGCCAAGGGCGCGAATCTCGTCGTCGGTCTCCTCGAGACCGCCGACCGTGCGGGCCACCAGGACGACATGGGCGCCCGCGCCGGCGAGCGCTTTGGCGACAGCCTTGCCGATGCCACGCGATGCGCCCGTGACGAGTGCTACGCGGCCGTCCAGTGGGTGATCAGTCATCGTGCCTCTCTGCGGGCCGAGGAGTGGGGCAAGCGAGACATCAGCCGCCTCTTTTCTTGGGCGCGGCGGGCGGCGCCGGAGCGGCAGGTGCGACAGGGGCGGGAGGCGCG
>DAORNH010000124.1:0-3071 GCA_035440865.1 Hyphomicrobiaceae bacterium
CGCCGCCGCTGAGACGGCTGCATGCCTTCGAGGGGGCGTGCCGATACAGCGGCACGGCGAGCGTCGAGGGCGCCGGCAATAGCGTCGCGTGGGCCATCGCTCGCCTGTTCGGCTTTCCGAAGGCGACACCTAGAATCGAGGTCGAGGTGCAATTCACGCGGGTCAACGGTGTCGAGACGTGGCGTCGGAGATTTGCAGGCGCGGCCTTCGCAAGCACGCAGGAAATCGGGCGCGGACGCAACGAGGGGCTGCTCATCGAGCGATTCGGTCCGCTTGCGTTCGGTCTCGCAGTCACCGAGCAGGGCGGCCGGCTCGGCCTCGAGGTCCGGCGCTGGACCTTGCTCGGGGTGCCAATGCCACGCCGGTTGGCGCCTTGGACGCGCGCGAGCGAGCACGATGCCGGTGACCGCTTCAATTTTGACGTCGAGATCGGGCTGCCGATCGTCGGTCGACTGGTCCGGTATCGCGGCCACCTGGAGCCAGTGGCGGACTGAGGAGAGGTCCAGTGCGGTTGGCCGTCGCCTGCTCAGGGATGCAAGTTCGAAGGGGATCTGCCATATTCGTCCGGGATTTCAGGTGTTGTCTGGCAAATCGAGCGGGAGGATGCCCCGATGCGACGCGGTCTCACGATGGGCCTTGCACTTCTCCTGGCGACCACTGCCCTCGATGATCGAGCCATGGGGCAGGGCCAAGGTGGCTCTCCGGGGACCGAAGGCGCGGCGCCCGCTGCGGCCAAACCCCGGAGCGACGGGCCGAATGTCGGCAGGTCGGCTGGTCCCGACGTTCGCCCCACCGCGACGCCACCCGTGAGGATCAACCCCAAGGCGGCCGCTGATCCGCCACCACCAAGCGCGCCCGCAAAGCCGAAGGTCGTGAAGGCGGCGCCGCCTGCTGTGGACGCCACCGTGAAGGCGCCGCCGGCCAAGACGGCTGCCGCGTCGCCGAGCGGTTTCATCACGCGTGCGCGCTGCGTTCAGATGATTCGCAACAAGTACAAGTTCATCTACGCGGCGACCGACTGGCAGACGAAGATCGATCTCTGCGTCACGACCAAGGGCCAGACGTTCTGATCCTGGCTGGTCCACCAGATCGCCCGCCGAAACGCACGAAAATCCCGCGCACAGAGGCGTGCGCGGGCCAATGGATCAACATGGGACGTCGCTCACGGGGCTCAGCCGCCGCGATAGTCCTGCAGGCGCGTGGCGCGCAGTCCGGGCAAGCCATGCTTGTCGATGGAGCGCTGCCAGGACAGGAACTCGTCGACTGTCAGCTTATAGCGCTCACAGGCCTCCTCGAGGCTGAGGAGCCCGCCGCGCACGGCCGCCACGACCTCGGCCTTGCGCCGGATCACCCACCGCTTGGTGTCCTTCGGCGGCAGGTCCGCGATCGTCAGCGGACTGCCGTCTGGGCCAATGACATACCGCGTGCGCGGCCTGAACTGTTGCTCGGTCATGATACGCGAAACTCTCGTTGACCTCACCGACGTTACCAAACTGCGCTTAAGGCTGGGCTAAACGGTCCCACGAATAGCGAGTGTCGTTTTTACGAGTGTTTTCATTGAGTTTAACGGGTAAGCTAAACTGCAATGAACGCTCGCGTCAATATGGGACAGAGAGCCTTCGGCGCGGAACTCACGGGGCCCGGCCGATCCTGCATCGATGAGGATGACGAATTCGACCGGCTCGAACCCCACGGGACGCACGATTGCAATCGCCATGCCGGGCGCACGCGAGCTGAATATCCGAAGTTCTGAGCCTGGCGAGGACGCGCGCTCCCGCGCTCAGTCCAGGATTGGGACGCCCGGGCGTCTCAGGACGAGGACGAGGGCGGCACCCGCGGCGAGGCCGCCGATATGCGCCCACCAGGCCGTCGGGCCGACCTGCGGCAGAAGCACCATGACGAGTTGCGTGAGAATCCAGGCGCCAAGCGCCCATGCCGCCGAGATGTTGAGGGGCACGACGCGCATCACCAGCACCCACAACCGGACCTTGGGGTGCAGCAGGAGATAGGCGCCGATGACGCCCGCGACGGCACCGGAGGCGCCGACCAGCGGCAGATTGGAGGTCGGCACGACGTAGGCGTGAGCGAGGCCACCGGCGATGCCACAGAGCAGGTAGAAGACCGCGAATTTGAGATGCCCCAGGGCGTCCTCGACGTTGTCGCCGAACACCCACAGGAACAGCATGTTGCCGACAAGGTGGAGCGGATCGCCGTGCAGGAACATGTAGGTGAGGAGGGTAAGTCCCTCCGGGACGGCGAGGGCGTCGTTCGGCCCGTTGGCGGGGCCGCCGAAGATGCGCACGCCTAAGAGCTCCGTCGGCACCACGGCGAAGCTCGCGGCGTAGGTGGCGCGATTGCCGGTCACTTGCAGTGCCAGCACCACGACGTTGATGGCGATGATGGCCCAGGTCACCCAGGCGAGGCGGATATGACGGAGCGGGTTCTCGTCATGAATCGGGACGAAGATCGGCATGCAGTTTCCCCGCGTATGGGCCTCGGGCCGATCAGATCGTTTCGGTGAGCAGCGAAAGCTGGCGGATATCAGGGGCCTCGGCGTCGGCGAGCGGTGTCGGATAGTCGCCGGTGAAGCAGTGGTCGGTGAACTGGGGATTGCGGTTGTCGCGACGATCCTGGCCCATGGCGCGGTAGATGCCAGCGACGGAGATGAAGGCGAGGCTGTCGGCGCCCATGTAGCGGCGCATTTCCTCGATCGATTTGTTGGCGGCGAGCAGCTCCTGCTTGCTTGGCGTGTCGATGCCGTAGAAATCGGGGTGCGTGATGGGCGGGCTCGCAATGCGCATATGCACCTCACGTGCCCCGGCGTCCTTGAGGAGCGCGACGATCTTCATGGAGGTTGTGCCGCGCACGACGCTGTCGTCGATCAGCACCACGCGAGCGCCCTTGATAACGCCCTTGTTGGCCGAGTGCTTGAGCTTCACGCCGAAGGCGCGGATGCGCTGCTCGGGCTCGATGAAGGTGCGACCGACATAATGATTGCGGATGATGCCGAGCTCGAAGGGGATGTGCGCGAACTCGGCGAAGCCGATCGCGGCGGGGACGCCTGAATCAGG
>DAORNH010000124.1:3081-12136 GCA_035440865.1 Hyphomicrobiaceae bacterium
AACCGGCACGACGACGTCGGCCGAGACGCCGGATTCGCGGGCGAGCTCGGCGCCCATGAGCTTCCTGATGCCGTAGACGCTGCGCCCGCCGACGATCGAATCGGGGCGGGCGAAGTAGATGTACTCGAAAATGCACGGCCGCGCCTGGCGCTTGGGAAACGCGCGGATGCTGCGCATGCCCGCGGACGTGATCACGACCATCTCGCCGTTCTCGACATCGCGCTCGTATTCGGCGCCGACGATGTCGAGTGCGCACGTCTCGGAGGCGAGCACGTAGGCTTTGCCTATGCGGCCGATGACGAGCGGGCGGATGCCGACGGGGTCGCGCACGCCGATCAGCATGTCGCTGGTCATGCACGTGAGCGCATATGCGCCTTCGATCTGGCGGAGAGCCTCGATCAGGCGATCGGTGATTGCGCGCTCGCGTGAGCGTGCAGTGAGGTGGAGGATCACCTCGGTGTCGGAAGTCGCCTGGAAGAGCGCTCCTTCCGAGCTCAGCTCCTGGCGGAGCGTGCGGGCGTTGGTGAGGTTGCCGTTGTGGCCGATGGCAAGGCCTGTGCCGTCGATGTCGGCAAAGAAGGGCTGGACGTTGCGCAGCACGACGTCGCCGGTCGTCGAGTAGCGGTTGTGGCCGATGGCGATATGGCCTTTCAGCTTGGCGATGACGTCGGCCTTGTTGAAGTTGTCACCGACGAGGCCGAGGCGGCGCTCCTGCTTGAACTGCGTACCGTCATAGGTGACGATGCCGCAGCCTTCCTGGCCGCGATGCTGGAGCGCGTGCAGCCCGAGGACGGTGAGTGCTGCAGCGTCGTCGTGGCCGAAGATGCCGAATACGCCGCACTCCTCGCGAAGGCGATCGTCGCCGTGGCGGTTGAACGTAGGCGCTGGAGGGAGGGCATTCGGTTGCGGGGCCGGAGGGAGAGCTTGAGCACTCAGTCGCGTGGACGCTGCCCGAACCGCCATGGCTTTCCTCCGGCTCAACGGGACGGCTGCCGATCGCCGCACCGAAAGAGTACGTGGCCCTCGGAAGCAGGCTTCCAAGGCATCTATGTGGCCGTCGCTATAGCCGAGAATTTCGAGGGCCGCCAGTCACGTCGCTGACATTGAGGTGTGCAAGCCGTAAAGACGGACCGGCAACTCGTTCAAGTGGTGCGGCGATGCATCGGCATCACGATCCCCACAATCCGGTTGCCGGCAGGCTCGCCTGGCCGTTCGCGTAGGAGATGCCCGGCGCGCGATCCCTGGCGAGCAGCAGCGGTCCATCGATGTCGGCGAAATCGCCTTCCGTGGCGATGAGTGCGGCCGGCGCCATCGACAAGGATGTCGCGAGCATGCAGCCGACCATGATCCTGAAGCCGAGCCGGTGGGCCTCGGCGTGCATGCGGATCGCCTCGGTCAGTCCGCCTGTCTTGTCGAGCTTGATGTTGACGGCATCGTAGCGCCCGCGGAGCGCGTCGAGACTATCCGTCGTGTGGGCCGATTCGTCCGCGCAAACGGGCACGATGCGCTTGATCCGGGCCAGCGCGTCGTCGGCACCCTGTGGCAGCGGCTGCTCAATGAGCTCGAGGCCCGCGTCGGCAGCAGCGGCGAGCAGCGGCTCGAGATCAGCGGCTTGCCACGCTTCGTTGGCATCTGCAACGAGGCGCGCATCAGGCCGCGCCTCACGGACGGCGCGCATACGCTCGGCGTCACCGGCGCCGCCGAGCTTCAGCTTGAGGAGCGGCTTGTCGGCATGCCGCCGTGCCGCATCAGCCATCGCCTCAGGCGTGCCAAGGCTCAGTGTGTAGCAGGTCAGGACGGGTCGCGGCGCGGGAAGGCCGGCGAGGATGTGGACGGGCTGCCCGGAGAGGCGCGCCTCGAGGTCCCAGATCGCACAGTCGACGGCATTGCGGGCGGCGGAAGGCGGGAGAATTGACGCAAGGCGGGCTCTCGCGACCTTGGGAGGGCCGTACAGCCGGCCATCCAGGGCTTCAATTGCCGATAGCGTCCCCTCGATCGTTTCGCCATAGCGCGGATACGGCGTGCACTCGCCGCGGCCCGTCACTCCATCGATTTCGGCCTCAGCGACGACGACGCGGGCTTCGGTGCGGGCGCCGCGCGAGATCACGAATTGGCCGGAGATCGGCCAGACCTCAGACCATGCTCTTGTGACCAACCCTGTCATGCAGAGCCTCCCGCCCCGAGATGCGGAAGCCCTGGAAGCCGCGGTCGATCATCTGCTGGCAGAGGCGCCGATAGACATGGACGCCGCCGACATAAGGGAGGACCGTGCTGCGCTTTCCGCTCGGATCGGGGCGTAGATACCACGACTTGGCGAGCGGATAGAGGGTCTTGTCGGCGACCGAGCGGGAGTGTGTCACCCAGTCGTTTTCGGCCGTGGGATCGGCTTCGATGATGGTCGCGTTGCGCCGCCGTATTTCGGCGAGAAGGGTGGCGACGAGTTCGACGTGGTGCTCGGCTGAGAGGATCATCTGGCTGCGCACACCGGGGCTCTGCGGCCCCATGAGCATGAAGAGGTTGGGGAAGCGTGCGGTCATCAGTCCGAGGAATGTGCGCGGGCCATCGGCCCAGGCGGCCTTGAGCGAGACGCCGTCGCCGCCCTCGATCGCGATGCGGTCGAGCGCACCGGTCACGGCGTCGAATCCGGTGGCGAGGCAGAGGACGTCGAGAGGATAGAGCCGGTCCGAGGTCTGTACGCCCTCGGCCTCGATGCCGACGATGGGATCGGACTCGACATCCACGAGCGTGACGTTCTGCCGGTTGAAGGTTTCATAGTAGTTGCTGCCGATGAGCAGCCGACGCGCGCCGATCGGGTAGCCGCGCGGCGTCAGGCGCTCGGCGACCGCGGGGTCCCGGACCACCTCGCGAATCTTCTCGCGTGCGAACTCGGCAGCGGCGTTGTTCGCTCCCTTGTTGATGAGGATGTCGGTGAACGCGAACTGAAACGCGACCGTGTCGCCGGCTTGCCAGGCAGCTTCGAAGCGCGCCTTTCGCACCTCGGGGGTGACGTCCATGGCGCAATGCGTGGGGTTCACGTACCCGGAGAGGCCGAAAGGCGAAAGCCGCGCCTGCTCGCGCTTTGTGCGATAGTTCGCCTTGTGCCGGCGGGTTTCCTCCGGATCGGCGGGGGCATTCCGCGAGGGAAGCACGAAATTGGGCGTGCGCTGGAAGACATAGAGGTGGCGGGCCTCGCGCGCGAGCTCGGGGATCGCCTGGATGGCGGAGGCGCCGGTGCCAATGACGCCGACGACCTTGCCCGATACGTCCACGCCCTCGTCGGGCCAGCCGGCGGTGTGATGGGCGGGGCCCTTGAAGCGGACCGGGTCGAGCACCTCCGGGATGAGCGGGACGGACAGGTTGCCCGTCGCCATGACCAGGAAGCGAGCGTGGTGGCGCGTACCGCGGTCGGTGGTGATCAGCCAGCGTGCGGCGCTGCGATCGAACCGCGCCGAAGAGACGCGCGTCGACAGCTCGATATCGCGACGGAGGTCGAAGCGGTCTGCGACGTGCTCGACATAGCGGTGGATGTCGGCGCGGCTCGAGAAGCGCTCGGGCCAGTTCCAGGACTGCTGCAGCTCCTCGGAGAAGGAGTACGAGTAATCGAGGCTCTCGAAGTCGCAGCGGCAGCCAGGGTAGCGGTTGGCGTACCAGGTGCCGCCGAGGCCGGCGTTGGCCTCGATCGCGCGCACGCTGAGCCCCATGCCGCGGAGCTTGTGGATCGCGTAGAGGCCGGCGAATCCGGCGCCCACGATCACGACGTCGAATGACAGTTGGGCGTCCGCTCGATCGGAATGCGCCCGAACCATGAATTACCCCTGTCAACGCAACACCCGACGATTGCAGGCCAATCTAGTCGAGCAGGGCAGGTGTCGCGGTGATCAGTTTGCCGCATTTGGTTTCGTGGTTAACCGGCGTTGCACAGGCGCCACAAAGAACCGGGCCGAGGCGCACCGCCACGACCCGGAATGTTACGTCAGGGGTTCGGTTGCGTCCGTCGCTCGTCAGGCGACGGCCTTCAGGACGGTCGCGATGCGGTCGCGGATCTCGCCGATCTGCGCCTCGGAGACGATCAGCGGCGGCGCCACGATCAGCGTGTCGGCAGTTACGCGCACGTAGAGGTCGTGATCGTGGTACATGCTCTCGATCGCGTTGTAGCCGCGCAGGCCCACCTTGCCGTCGACAGGATCGAGGTCGATACCGCACATGAGGCCGATCGGGCGGATGTCGGCGACGTGCGGCAGCCCCTTCAGGCTCAGCATGGCGTCGGCGAACGTCTTCTCGAGCGACTTAGCCCGCTCGAAGAGCCCTTCGTTCTTATAGATGTCGAGCGTAGCGAGGCCCGCTGCGACGGCCAGCGGATGGCCAGAGTATGTGTAGCCGTGGAAGAGCTCCACCATATGCTCGGGCCCGCTCATGTGGGCTTCATAGATGCCCTTCCTGACGAGCACGCCCGACATCGGCACGGCGGCGTTGGTGACGCCCTTCGCGAACGTGATCATGTCGGGGACGATATTGTAGCGCTCGGCGGCAAAACATGAGCCGAGGCGGCCGAAGCCGGTGATCACCTCGTCGAAGATCAGCAATATGCCGTGCTTTTCGGTAATGGCGCGTAGCTTCTCGAGGTAGCCCTTCGGCGGCGGGATGCAGCCCGTGGAGCCTGCGACCGGCTCGACGATCACGGCGGCGATGGTCGAGGCATCGTGGAGGCCGATGAGGCGGGTGAGCTCGTCCGCCGTCTCGGAACCCCACTCCGGCTCCTGGTTGGAGAAGGCCTGCTTGGCGCGATTGTAGGTCGTCGGCAGGTGATCGACGCCGGCGAGCATGTTGCCGAACATCTTGCGGTTGGCGACCATGCCGCCGACCGATATGCCGCCGAAACCGACGCCGTGATAGCCCCGCTCACGGCCGATGAATCGCGTGCGGCTCCCTTCACCGCGGCTGCGGTGATAGGCGAGCGCCACCTTCAGCGCCGTGTCGACAGCCTCCGAGCCCGAGTTCGCGAACAGGCAATAGTCGAGATCGCCGGGGGCGAGCAGCGTGAGCTTCGAGGAGAGCTCGAACACCTTGGGATGCGCGTACTGGAAGGGCGGCGAGAAATCGAGCTCGGCAGCGGTCTTCTGGATCGCCTCGACGATGGTCTTGCGGCCGTGGCCGGCGTTCACGCAGAACAGGCCCGACGTCGCGTCGATCACCTTGCGGCCATCGGGCGTCAGGTAGTGCATGTCCTTGGCGCCGGAAAAGAGGCGCGGCTTCTTCTTGAACGAGCGGTTCGGCGTGAACGGGAGCCAGTAGGGCTCTAGCTCGTTCGGCTTCATGTCGAGCGGTGCCATGGGACCTCCTTGGGTGCGGGGTTCAGGTATCTAAAGCAGACTTGGAGCGGCGGGCCAAGCGCGGCAGCGGCAAAATCCTGCCTCGGAGGCCGGACATGCCGGTTTGGCATTGCGCGGCTTGGCGCGGCAGCAGCATGCAGGTTCCAACTGCTCAGGCTGACGTCAGGTCAGCGAACGCGGTGTCGAGCACTGCCTTGATTTCGGCCTCGTGCCAGTACTTGACTCCGACGGCCGGTGTGGCGACGGCCGGCCGGCCGGCGCGGCGGACACGTCGACCAGTGATCGCTTCAAGTGGCCGGTCGAGGTGTGTGAAGTAGCCCATGTTCTCGGGCTCCTCCTCGCACCAGATGGTCTCGGCGCCCGAGTGTCGGGTCATGGCTGTGCGAATCTCGTCTGCCGGCAGCGGGTGCAGTTGCTCGATCCGGACGATGGCAACTTTTTGGCCCAATCCCCGTGCCGCGCGCTCGGCGGCGAGGTCGTAGAAGATCTTGCCAGTGCACAGAAGGACGCGGCTCGCTCCGGCGACACCGGTGTCGTCAATCACGTGACGGAAGCCCGTACCTTCGGCAAAGTCGGCGAGTGTCGAGACGCACGCCTTGTGCCGGAGTAGTGCCTTGGGTGTCAGCACGACGAGCGGCTTCCTGAAGGGCCGAGCCATCTGCCGGCGGAGCGCGTGGAAGAAATTTGCAGGTGTCGAGGCATTGACGACCTGGAGATTGGCGCCGGCGCAGGCGGCGAGCAGGCGCTCGGGCCGGCCGGTCGAGTGATCCGGGCCGCCGCCGTCGAGGCCGTGCGGGAGGAGGATGACGAGCCCGCTCGAGCGCAGCCAGCGGTCCTCGCCGCAAGCGATGCACTGGTCGAAGACGGGTTGCGCGTAGTTCAGGAACTCGCCGAACTGCGCCTCCCAGATGACGAGGCGCGCGGGATCGGCGAGCGAGATGCCGTACTCGTAGGTGAGTACGGCGTGCTCGATCAGCGGGGTGTTGTGGATCTCGGCCTTGGCGAAGGCGCGGGCCGCGGGTGCCAAGGTCAGATGGCGCTCGCCGCTCGCCTGGTCGTGCACCTCGAGATGGCGCTGGGTGAAAGCACCGCGCACGCTGTCCTGCCCGCCGAGGCGGACCGAGGTGCCGTCCGAGAGAAGGCTCGCGAGGGCGAGCGCCTCGCCGGTTGCCCAGTTGATGCCTTCACCCGCCTCGATCGAGCGCCGCCGCTCGTCGAGGAAACGGGCGACCTTGGGATCGAGCGTGGTTCCGTCGGGGAGCGATGTGATGGCGCGGCCGATGTCGGTGAGGCGGGCGGCGGGAACGCCGGTCACCACGGGGGCAAGCATGGCCGCTTCGTCCCCTTGGACGAGGCCTGTCCAGCGGCCTTCGAACCAATCGGCTTGATTGATCTTCCAGGATTTGGCCGCGGCGAAGGCCGAGCCGAGGCTCGCGCGCATCGCGTCCGTGGCGCTGTCGGCGGCGTCGGTATCGAGGCCACGGGCTGCAAGCTCGTCGGCATAGAGCGCGCGGACGGGCGGACGCGCGTCGATCGCCTCGTACATGCGCGGCTGCGTGAAGCGCGGCTCGTCGATCTCGTTGTGCCCGGGCCGGCGATAGCAGACGAGGTCGATGATGATGTCGCTCTGAAAGCGCGCGCGCCAGTTGGCGGCGATGAGGGCAACACGCCAGACCGCCTCAGGGTCGTCGCCGTTGACGTGTAGCACCGGCGCCTCGATCAGGCGGGCGATGTCGGAGGCGCCGCGGGCCGTGCGGCCTTCCTCAGGCGTAGTCGTGAAACCGAGCTGGTTGTTGATGAGTACATGGACGGTGCCGCCGAGGCGGAAGGGCGCGAGCCCCGAGAGCTGCAGCATCTCGGCGACGAGACCCTGTCCGGAAAAGCTGGCGTCGGTGTGGAGCAGGAGCGGGAGGACGCGGCGGGCGCCGTCGGGACCGAGCAGCGTCTGTTTCGCGCGGGCGCGGCCCTGCGTGATGATCGGCGCAAGCTGCAGATGCGAGGGGTGCGGCGAGACGGAGAAGTGTACGGTGGAGCCGGCGATCTGCCGGTCGCCGGAGTAGCCGAGGTGGTAGGAGACGTCAGAGGACGCCTTCATGCCTTCGGGGATCGCGGGTTTGCCCTGGATCTCGGCGATGAGCGCGGTGAGCGGCTTCTCCATGATCGTCGCGAGCATGGCGAAGCGGCCGCGATGCATGCCGCCGACGACGACTTCCTCGACGCCGAGCCGCGCACTCTCGGCAATCAGTGTCTCGAGGGCGACCAGGAAGGTCTCGGCGCCACCGATGCCGAAGTGCTTCCCGGCCGGAATGCGCAGATTGAGGCCGGACTCGAAGGCATCGACCCGAGCAAGGAGGGCCAGGATGCGCCGGCGCTCGGTGGCATCGGGTGTGACGGGGTCGGCCTGCTCGGCCTCGGCTTCGAGCCAGCGGCGCCGCGCGCCATCGTGGATGTGGCCGATCTCCCAGCCGATGCTGCCACAATAGGCCCGCTCCAGGCGCTCTGCGAGTTCGGCCGCGTCGCGGCGGGCGAGGCCGTGGGCTGCCGGGTCGAGTTCGGGGATTTCGGGACGCGGCGCGAGACCGAGCGGATCGAGGCGGGCACGCAGGAAGCCGCGATGGCGATAGGCCTCGAGGAGAGTGGTGAGCCCCGGCGCTGCCGCCGAGGCACTGGAGCGCTGCGCCGGCCGCGGTCCGGCCCCGGGGCGGCCATCGAACATTGCTTCGAGGGCGCCCGGATCGCCGACGCCCGAGAACTCCTCGAGCGCCCGCATCAGGTCGATCGGCGGCTTGTTCATCGGCAACGCGCTTCCGCTCAGGACTTCGACTTCGGCTTCGACTGGCCGACCTGGACGTCGGACCACTGCTCGAGATGCGTGATGAGCGTGGTGAAGTCGGTGTCGAAGCCGCCCTTGTTGAGGCCGAGGTTCCACATGCCCTTCACTGCATTGCCGACAAACATCGGGATGCCGAGCTTCTCGGCCTCCTCGATGGCGAGGTTCACGTCCTTGGTCATCAGGCCCATGGAGAAGCCGTGATCGAAGGTGCGCGGCAGAATGCGCCGCGGGAACTTGTCTTCGGTCGCCGTATTGCGGCCGGTGCTCGCGTTGATGACGTCGATCATCACGTTGGCATCGAGGCCGAACTTCACGCCCATGATGGCGACCTCCATGGCGGCAACCATGTTGGTCGCTGAGAGGAGGTTGTTGGCGAGCTTCATCATCTGCCCGGTGCCGGGCTTCGGGCCGATGTAGAAATACTTGCCGAACACGCCGAAGACGGGCTCCAGCTTGTCGCACTCGGCCTTGGGGCCGGAGACCATGCAGGCGAGCGTACCCTTCTCGGCGCCCGTGACGCCGCCGGAGACCGGCGCATCAATCTGGATCACGCCCTTCTTGTCGAGCTCGGCCTGGATCTCCTTCGCCATGCTCGGCCCGGTCGTCGAGAGGTCAACGACGACGCGGCGCTTCTTACCGGCCGCAATGCCGCCGGGGCCAAGCATCACGGCCTTGACGATCGGCGGGGTCGGCAGGCTGACGAAGATCGTCTCGACGGTCGAGGCGACCTGCTCGGGCGTACCGCCATCGCGGGCGCCTTTGGCGACAACGTCGGCGATGGCCTTCTCGTCGACGTCGGAGACGACGACGTCGTAGCCCGCGGCGAGTAGACGCTTCACCATCGGACCGCCCATCTTGCCGACGCCGACAAAGCCGATGGTGCCCTTTTTCT
>DAORNH010000125.1:0-368 GCA_035440865.1 Hyphomicrobiaceae bacterium
GAGGGGAGAGGCGTCCGTGAAAATATTGTCCAATTCTCGGATGGCATGCAGCGTATGAATGTCGGCGGTGTACCGATGGTAAAATTCGTGCTGCACGAGGCAGGTGAGCGCGTCGAACTCCGGGATGAAGCGTCCGAGCACGCCCAATTCGTGCATTTGGGACAGAATGGGGTAGACGGCGCCCGCCTCCTCGAGGATGGATCGGAACGAAACGTTGGCGTCCGGAGACTGCTGCACCCGTCGGGTGAGCAACGGGAGACCCTCCCGGATCAGGGCCTGCAAGGCAAAATCGGGTTTGGCGTTGAGCTGCTGGCAGTGACGGAAGACGCGGATGAGTCGCACCGGATCCTGTCGGAACACGTCGGACG
>DAORNH010000125.1:386-1416 GCA_035440865.1 Hyphomicrobiaceae bacterium
GAGCTCGCCGGAGCGGAGAATGAATCCGTCGATTCGCTTCGTGCGTTCCATCCGGCGGGCCCGGATGGCGTCGCGAAACGAGACCTTGCTGCCGTCGGGGGTTTCGAGCGTCAGGGCGAGGCGGTTTTCAATCAGCTTGGAGATCCGGTAAATGGTCTGAGCCGCACGGTAGTAGTCGTGCATGAACTGCTCGACGCGCCCCAGGGCATCGTGATGCGTGTAGCCGAGGCCGAGCGCGATGCGCGGCTGATTGTCGAGGGCGAGCACGTCGGTCGGGCGCTTGCTCTGGAAATGCAGCTCATTCCGCACCCGATGGAGAAAGGTGTAGGCGCGCTGGAAGTCGCGCACCTCGTTGCGTCGGAGGTAGGACTGGGTGCCCAGTTCGTCGAGCGCGCTGATCCCGAGTTTCACCCGGGCCATCCAGATCGCGTTCTGGTAGTCGCGCAGGCCTCCCACCCCGTTCTTGATGTCAGGCTCCTGGAGAAAAACCGTGTTGCCGTACTTCTCCCGGCGTTGCTGCTGGTCGGCGAGACGGGCCGCGATGTAGGAGCGGGGGTCCTCCTCGGTATAAAAGGCACGGTAGGCGGTGGCAAAGGCCTCGTAGAGGGCCACGGCGCCGGCGATCAGACGCGACTCCAGCAGTGCCGTCTTGGTTTGGATGTCGTTCTTTGCCTCGGCAAAGGTCTCATCCACCGTCCGGGTCGCATGGCCCACCTTCAGGCCGCAGTCCCAGAGGATGTAGAGGATCTCGTTGGACAGGTGTTCCTGAAGCGGCTTGATGACCAGCGGTTTGGCCTTGGGCGGAAAGAGGAAAAGCAGATCGATGTCGCTCAGCGGACTCAATTCCGCCCGGCCGTAGCCGCCCTGGGCGAGCGCGTTGTTGTTGGTGCCCATCACCAGCTCCGTCCCCGGATTGGCGACGATCCAGTCGATCACCTGATCCTGTGTCGAGTCGATCGACGGCGTGGTGGGATCGTCGGTGCCGACGGCGGCGTCGTGGTAGGTGCGGATGAGGTTGAAGTTCTTGTTG
>DAORNH010000125.1:1426-1764 GCA_035440865.1 Hyphomicrobiaceae bacterium
CCCTCCAGCCGCAGGAAGGTCTTGCAGGCGGCCAGCCGCTCGGCGACGGGCACATCGCCGACGAAGTTGAGGCGTTCGCGCGCGTGTTTTTGGAGGCGACCGGTCATGAAGGGAGGGGCTGCACGTGGACGTTGATTCGGGAGCATCGCCCGGGGGACGGGTGGCATTCAACGTCCAAGTTGCGGGTGGGTCCGGTGGGCTTCCCACGGTGTTCGCCACGATCCCTCGCCCTGAAAAGCCCGGATCCGCCGATTGGAAGCCGCTTGCCTCGACCGAGGTCGGGCGGTTGCCTCGGGGGTTCAACGTAACCGACCATGCCCGAGATCACCAAAAGCTAC
>DAORNH010000125.1:1866-2973 GCA_035440865.1 Hyphomicrobiaceae bacterium
CCGAATGTGACCGGGATCCTGCACATGGGGCATGTGCTAAACAACACCCTGCAGGACGCGCTGATTCGTCGCGCCCGGCTGGAGGGCACGGCGGCTTGCTGGATTCCCGGGACCGATCACGCCGGTATTGCCACGCAGACGATGGTCGAGAAGCACTTGAAGAAATCCGAGGGCAAGGGCCGTCGCGATCTAGGCCGGGAAGCCTTCCTCGAACGCGTGTGGGCCTGGCGGGGTGAGAAGGGTGACATCATCCTCAAGCAGCTGCGTGAGCTGGGGTGTTCCTGCGATTGGGACCGCACGCACTTCACCATGGATCCGGGCTACAGCCGGGCGGTGCTGACGTCGTTTGTGCACCTGTTCCGGAAGGGGAACATCTATCGCGGCAAACGCATGGTGAACTGGTGCCCGGCGTCGTTGACGGCGCTCTCGGATGAAGAGGTCGAAATGCGTCCGACCAAGGGGTTCATTTACAAGCTCAAGTACGACTTGGTGACTCCGTCGGGCGAGACCACGCACCTGGTGGTGGAAACCACCCGCCCGGAAACGATTCCAGCCGACGTCGCGCTGGCCGTCCATCCCGACGACGAGCGTTACCGGCACCTGATTGGCCAGCACGTCTGGCGTCCGTTGGGCGAGCGCGTGCGACTGCCGATCGTGGCCGATACGGCGGTGGATCCGGTGTTTGCCGCAGGCGTGCTCAAGGTCACTCCGGCCCATGACAAGGTGGACTTTGAAATCGGCCAGCGCCACCGCCTGCCGGTGATCGACGCGTTGAACGCCGACGGCACCCTCAACGAGGCGGCGGGTCCCGAACTGGCCGGACTGGAGCGTTTCGCCGGCCGCAAGAAGGCCGACTGAGCCGACGCTTCACCACTCAGGGGGTATCGCATGACCAAGACTTCGCTTGACGTCGTCGCCATCGGCAACGCCATCGTCGACATCATCGGCCGCTGCGACGAGGGCTTTCTTGCCAAGCACGGCGCCACCAAGGGGCACATGCGCCTCGTCGACCAGCCGACGATCGCCAAGATCTACGACACGATGGGGCCGGCCGTTGAGGTCTCCGGCGGCTCGGCCGCGAACACCATGGTGGGGATCGCATCCTTC
>DAORNH010000125.1:2983-10979 GCA_035440865.1 Hyphomicrobiaceae bacterium
GGGCTTCATCGGCCGCATCGCCGACGACGAGTTCGGGCGCATCTTCACGCACGACATCCGCTCGGCCGGGGTCGAGTTCGACAGCAAGCCGGTCGCCGGCAAAGCGCCGACCGCGCGCTCGCTGATCCTTGTCACGCCCGATGGCGAGCGCACCATGAACACTTTCCTCGGCATCAGTCCCGAGCTCGACCAGGGCGCCGTCGATCCGGCGATGATCGCGCGCGCGCGCGTCGTCTACCTCGAGGGTTATCTGTTCGATCGGCCTGAGGCGAAGGCTGCGTTCCGGCAAGCGGCCGATCTCGCGGGGAAGGCCGGCGCCGAGGTGGCGCTTACGCTCTCCGACAGCTTCTGCGTCGATCGCCACCGCGCCGAGTTCCTCGACCTCATCAAGACGCGTGTCGACATCCTGTTCGCCAACGAGAGCGAGATCACCTCGCTCTACCAGACCGCCTCGTTTGACGAGGCCGCCCGCCGCGCCCGCACCGACGCGAAGGTTGCGGTCCTCACGCGGAGCGGCAAAGGCTCGCTGATCTGCTCGGGCGACAAGGCGGTGACGATCGCGGCCGTGCCGGGCATCAAGGTCGTCGATACGACCGGTGCGGGTGACCTCTATGCGGCCGGCTACCTCTATGGCCACGCGACGGGAAAGAGCCTCGAGATGTGCGGCCGTCTCGGCAGCCTTGCCGCCGCCGAGGTCATCGGCCACCTCGGTGCCCGGCCTGAAGTCCCCCTCGCCCGCCTCGCCGCCGACAACGGGCTCGCGTGAGGGCGCTCGCCGGAGGCAGGTGTCTTCTTGCGGTAGTGTGGCTGTCGCCGCTCCCGCATCGAACGGTGAAGCGGTGTCACCTCGGCCCGACATCGCCTCAAGTCAAGACGCGGGGCGGCCCGGTCGCGTGGAGTTAGTCCCCACTCCGGCGCGTCGCGTCGATCCAGTCGAGCACCGCCGGCGCGTTGGTGGCGAGCCAGAGGTGGCCTTCGCCGGGGAGCGTCACGAGCGACGCGCCGCGGATGTTCCGGGCCAGGCGCTCCGCCGCCGGAATGGGCACGTTCCGGTCGTCGCTGCCGATGAAGACCACGGCCGGTGCCGTGACGGCATCGAGGCGCACACCCCAGTCCCGGCTGAATAGGGACATGTCGGTGAGCGGGCCGGCAACGCCCGGCCGGAGCCCTTCGCGGAAGGTCGCAATGAGACGATCACCGACCTCCGGCTGACTGATCGTGCGGATGTCGATTGCGGCGGCCCGTCCGGTGGCGAGCCGGCGCGCGAGCCACGGACTCAGCTGGGTCGCGCGCCTGAAGCCGCGGAAGGCTAGGAACAGCACGCCCGGCGTCCGCGGCAGCACGCGAAAGCAGAGCTTGTGGAAGGGACTCAATCCGGCAGTAGCGGGCGATCCGGCGATCGGACCGACGGGGCTGATCAGCGCCGCGGCTTCAATGCGATCTCCTAGCACCGCTGCAACGGCCGCCGCATAGGGCCCGCCACCCGAGACGCCGGCGATCGAGAAGCGGCGAACTCGGAGGCGGTCCGCGACCTCGGCGACGTCCGCGGCAAAAGCGGAGAGCGAGGGCATCGGGTGGCGGCTGGTCCTTCCGTATCCCCAGCGGTCGAGGGCGATCAGGCGATAGCCCCTCTCGGCGGCGAGCGTACCGAGCACCGAGAATTTCAGCGACGACCCCGGCGTGCCGTGGAGCGCGGTGATGACCGGCGCGCCGTCAGGTCCCCAGCCGCGCCATCCGAACCGACGGCCGTCCGCCAATGCGATTTCCTGGACCGGTGGAAGCTCGCCGGCCGCTCGCGGGTGCGTCCCGTCAGACATAGTGCATGGCGAGAACGTAGAGAACGAGGGCCACAAGCGCGCAGCGCCGATAGAAGCGGCAGGTGGAGCATGCCCAGGCTGCAGCCAGTCGCTCGCGGAGCGTCGAGGAGGGGGTGTGATTGATGGTCGCCGTCCGTGCTCGCCATGTGGTCCGATCCGCGAGCCCGCGTTGACAGTCTGCCGGCACGGGTCCGATATGGTTGGAGTAAGTTGAGGAGTGAAAGATGCCGTCAACTCTCGGCCATATCAAGGCCATGGCCTTCGACACGGGCGGGACCATCCTCGATTGGCACGGCGGCCTAAGCCGGGCGATCGCCGCGGCCAGCGCGTCCGCGGGCCTCACGGCCGATTGGACCGCCGTCACCAATGACTACCGCCGCCGCTCGCTCGGTGCGATCGTCAATCAGCTCGGCCCGCGCTTCAATTTTGACGACGTGCACCGCGACCAGCTCGATCGCGTGCTCGAGGCGCACGGGCTCGGCGCGATCGGCAAATCGGCGCGCGACGAGATCTGGCGGGCCTGGTTCAAGCTTGACGCCTGGCCCGATTTTCCCGCCGCGCTCGAACGGCTGCGAACACGTTATCCGGTCGTCTCCTTCACGCTCCTAACGCTCGCGCTCGTGGTTGCCGTCTCGAGGCGCAACGCGATCGTCTGGGACGGCATCATCAGCTGCGAGATGATCGGCGTCTACAAGGTGCGCCCCGAAGCCTACCAGACCGCGGCGAAGCTGCTCCAGCTGAAGCCCGAAGAAATACTGATGGTGGCCTGCCACAATTTCGATCTCGACGCGGCGCGTGGCCAAGGCTTCAAGACCTGCTTCGTGCGCCGTCCGCTCGAATGGGGGCCACCCGGCCCGCCCGACCCGAACCCCAATCCTGGCTGCGATCTGGTTGTCGACACGTTCGAAGAGCTCGCTCGGATCTCTGGTTGCTGAGGGCGCCCCATGAAGGAGCGCGACACACTCAGGATCGCCGGCACTCGCCGCGGCGGGCGGACGGTGATCATTGTCGACGGCCGGCCGGCTGCGGCGCATGAGGGCGAAATGCTGGCGGCGGCGCTGCTGGCGGCTGGCATCCGCGAGTTGCGCCCGAGCCCGACGGAACGGACGCCGCGCGGCGCCTTCTGCTACATGGGTGTCTGCCAAGAGTGTGCCGTCGAGGTGGACGGGGTGAGGCGGCAGGCCTGCATGGTGCGTGTGACGCCGCGCATGAGCGTGGTGCTCGGGGGCGGGTTCAAGACGTGACGGAAGGCTACGATCTGATCGTTGCCGGCGCAGGCCCGGCTGGTGCAAATGCAGCGATCGCTGCCGTCGAGCAGGGGCTGAGCGTCGCCCTGATCGACGAGGCTGACGCAGCGGGTGGGCAGGTCTATCGGAGACCGCGCGTCGCTCGCGAGGCTCGAGGGGCCGGCGCCGAGGCCGGATGGCGAGGCCATGACGGCGCCGCCGGCGAGGAGCTCCGACTGAGGCTTGCCCGCTCCGGTGTCGTCTTCCACGCGAGCCGCCGCATCGCGAGTGTTTCAGGCCGGTTCCGCGTCGATGTCGTCGGACCGCGGGGCCACGATGCGCTCGAGGCTCCTTACCTCATCGCCGCGACGGGCGCCTATGAGCGCGTCATCCCCTTTCCGGGCTGGACCACACCCGGCGTGACTGGTCTCGCCGCTGCGACGATTCTCATCGAGAGCGAGGGGATGCTGCCCGGCCGGCGCGTCGCGGTCGTGGGCCTTGGCCCGCTTCTGGCGGCGGTTGCTGCGCGCATCGTCGAGAGCGGCGGTGAGGTCGCGGTTGTCGCCGACCTTGCGAGCCGCAGCGATTGGGTGAAGGCCGCGTGGCGCCTCACTGCCGAGCGGCCCATGCTCATCGACGGCTGGGCGTGGCTGAAGGTGATCCGCCGCGCCCGGATCCCGGTGCTGCATCGGACCGGCGTGCGGCGCGTGGAAGGCGAGCGCTCCGTGCGCCGCCTCGTCGTCGGCCCGGTCGGGGCGGACGGTGCGCCGGTGCCGGGACCACATGCGGCATTCGATGTCGATGCCGTCGTTGTCGGCCATGGGCTCGTGCCCTCGGGCGACATTCCGCGCCTGCTCGGTGCCGATCTTCGCCATGATCCGGCAGGCGGCGGCTGGTGTACGCTTGTCGACGGCGAGGGGCGGACCACGCTGCGCGGTCTCTATGCCGTCGGCGACGGTGCGCGGATCGCGGGCGCTCGTCTAGCGCCGCTCACCGGTCGCCTCGCCGGGCTCGCCGTCGCCCGTGAGATCGGAATGATCTCGGCCGAGCGCTTTGCCACGCTCGCAGGCGACACCCAGGCTGAGATCGCGCGTCTGAGGCCGGTCGCGGCCGCAATGGCGCGCCTCATGATCCTGAAGCCGGGCCTCGTGGATGGCATAACCGGAGGCACTATCGTCTGCCGCTGTGAGGACATCCCGCGGAGCGAGATCGACAAGGCGATCGACGAGGGCGCTCTCAGCCTCAACGCTCTGAAGCACTTCACGCGCTGCGGCATGGGGCCGTGCCAGGGGCGCATGTGCGGCGAGTCGGTCGCCGAGCTTCTGGCGCGGCGCTCGGGCAGATCGCGCGAGAGCCTCGGGATCTGGACGCCGCGCCCGCCGCTCCGCCCAATCGCCATCGACGAGCTCATCGGCACATTCAGCTACGCCGACATCCCGATCCCGCCGCCGAGCGCGCTATGAGGGCCTACGATCTTGCAGTGATCGGAGGCGGCGTGCACGGCGCATCGGCGGCGCTGTTTGCCGCGCGAGCCGGCCTGAAAGTCGTGCTGATCGAGCGTGGAGCCCTCTGTCGCGAAGCCTCGGGCGTCAACGCCGGCACCCTGACGATCCAAGTGACGCGGCTCGCCCTGCTCCCGCACGCGATCGGCGGGCATCAGATGTGGGCGACAGCCCGCGACTGGCTCGGCCACGATGTCGGCGTCGTCGTGACGGACGGCCTGCAGCTCGCCTTCTCGAAGGCCGAGGCAGCGTTGCTCGAGGAGCGCACCGCTCGCCGACGCGAGGCCGGCGCGCCGCTTCGCCTCGTGACGGCGAAGGAGGCGCGCGCCATCGAGCCGGGGCTCTCCGAGAGCGTGCTGCTCGCCTCACACTCCGCGACAGACGGGTTCGCGGCGCCCTATCTTGCCGGACGCGCGTTCCGGCGGGCACTGATCGAAACTGGCGTCGCCGTGTTCGAAGGCGTGTATGCCGAGGGCATCGATCGGCAGGGCGCGGCCTATGCGATCCGCCTCAGCGAGCTAAGCGGGGAGCGCGTGATCGCCGCCACGCGCCTCGTCCTCGCGGGCGGTGCCTGGATCGAGGAGATGCTCGGCTGGCTCGGCCTGGCCGTTCCGATTGCCGTGAAAATCAACCAGGTGGCTGTGACGGAGCGGCTCAGGCCGGTCATGCGCAGCCAGATCGGCATCGCCTCGGGGCTGCTGTCGCTCCGACAATACCCGAACGGCACGGTGGTGATCGGCGGCGGCTGGCAGGGCCGCGGCGATCGCCAGAAGGGGGCCCACGAGATCGAGCCCGCGAACCTCATCGGCAACGTGCGGCTCGCCTGTCATGCGATCCCTGCGCTGCGGTCGGGCCGGATCGTGCGCTCCTGGGCCGGCATCGAGGGCAAGACCGCGGACGAGCTTCCCATCATCGGGCGGTTGCCTGGCCACGAGAACGCCTGGGCGGTCGGCGGCCTGCACTCGGGCTTCACCTGCGGTCCCTACGTTGGCCGCGAGCTTGCCCGCCTCATCACCGGTGCCGAAAGCAACATGCCGCTTTTTCCACCGGACCGGCTCGTCGCGCGTGCGGTGAGGTGACCGCATGCCACAATCGGCGCGATCGCGTCATTGCCCGCGCCGCTCGAACCGGAATAGCATGTTGCTGGACGAGGACATCGGAGAAGGCCATGCTCGCGGACCGTTATGGAAATGCGCTGTCGACACGCTCCGAGGCGGCGCGCGATGCCTATGTCACGGCTGTCGACCTGTCGCTCGCGATGCTGCCGGGCGCTGAAGCCGGGTTCCGCGCAGCGATCGCTGCGGATGAGGGATTTGCGCTCGCACACGCCGGCCTCGCGCGCACACTGCAAATCGTTGCCAAGGTCCCCGAGGCGCGGGCGGCCATGGCGCGCGCCGTCGAGCTTCAACCCGGCACCACGGCGCGCGAGCGGAGCCATATCGGTGTCTATCAGGAGATCATCTCGGGGAAGCCGCCCGTCGCCCTCGAAAAGTCGAAAGCTCACATCGCCGAGTGGCCGCGGGACGCCTTCGCGCTGTCGCCGAGCTGCAGCGTGTTCGGGCTGATCGGCTTTTCCGGTCTCAAGGGTCGCGAGGTCGAGCAGCTCGCCCTCCTCGATCCCCTTGCACGGCACTATGGCGACGATTGGTGGTTCCGCTGCGTCCACGGCTTTGCGGAGGTGGAGGTCGGGCTCGTCGACAAGGCCAAGAAGAACCTAGATCGATCTCTCGAGATGAAGCCCGACAATCCGAACGGTGCCCACATCCGCGGCCACGTCTACTATGAGGCGGGAGAACCCGGCGCCGGGCTCGACTATCTCGAGCGGTTCGCGGCCTCACTCGACAAGCAGTCGCCCATCCATTGCCACATCAGCTGGCATGTGGCGCTCTGGTCCCTGCAGCAGGGGAACGCCGAACGGGCGTGGGCGATTTACAGCCGCGATCTGCACCCCGGCGGCGCCTGGGGACCGCCGATCAATGTGCTCACAGATTCCTGCTCGTTCCTATTCCGCGCTGAGATGATGGGTGAGCGGCGCCGGCCCGAACTCTGGCGCGAGATGAGCGAGTACACCTCTAAGATCTTCGCCGGCACCGGCGTCGCCTTCGCCGCGGTCCACGGCGCGCTCGCCCATGCGATGGCAGGAAACGGCGACGAACTGGAGAAATCGATCGCGGCTGCGCGGGGACCGGCCGGCGAGGTCGTCGCGGCGCTTTCCAAAGGTTTCAAGGCGTTTGCGGCCGAGGACTACGAGGGTGCTGCGCGCGAGTTCCGCTCGACGCTCGATCGCCATGAGCAGATCGGCGGCAGCCGCGCCCAGCGTGACCTGATCGAGCATGGCCTCTACGTGGCGCTCGCCCGATCCGGCCGAAGCGAGGAGGCCCACAAGCTCCTTGCATTCCGCCGGCCGATCGCCGATCAGGCTCGGCTTTCCTGACATCACCCCGCGAGGCGATCCATGGCCAGCGACCGCATCACCACGACCCATGTCGGCAGCCTGCCACGCACCGAGATGGTGTGCGACGTGATCCTGGCCCGCGAGCAGGGCAACGGCGACCAGGAGGGCCTCTTCGACGCGGTTCTCACCGAGGCCGTCGATGCCATGGTCGAGCGGCAGGTGCAGCTCGGAATTGATATCGTCTCGGACGGTGAGTTCTCAAAGATCAGCTACGCGACCTACATCAAGGACCGCCTCGACGGCTTCTCGGGCTCGAGCCCGCCGATCATGGGCGCCGATCTCGAGGACTTCCCCGAGTACGCGCAGAGCCTGCTCGCCGCCAACAAGTCGCCGATCAAAATCGTCCGCCCGCTCTGCACGGGACCGGTGCGCGTCAAGAACCGGAAGCCTCTCGACGACGATCTCCGCCGCCTTCGGGCGGCCGTCGACAGGCACCGCCCGACGGGCGCGTTCATGCCGGCCGCCTCGCCGGGCGTGATCGCCGTGTTCCAAGCGAACCGCTACTATCCGACACATGCAGCCTACCTCGAGGCGCTCGCCCGCGCCATGCATGAGGAGTACAAGGCGATCCTCGCAGCCGGCTTCGACCTGCAGATCGATTGCCCGGATCTTGGTGTCGGCCGCCACCTCGTCTTCAAGGACCAGAGCGATGCGGCATTCCTGCGCCATGCCGAGGAGCAGGTGGAGGCGCTGAACGCGGCGCTCGTCGGCCTGCAAGCCGAGCGCATGCGCATGCACGTGTGCTGGGGCAACTATGAAGGCCCGCACCACAAGGATGTGCCGCTCGAGCACATCATCGGACTTGTCTTGAAGTGCAAGCCGCAGAAGCTGCTGATCGAATCCGCCAATCCGCGCCATGCACATGAGTGGCGCGTGTTCGAGCGGGTGAAGCTGCCGGACGACAAGGTACTCGTGCCGGGTGTGATCGATTCGACCGTCAACTACATCGAGCACCCCGACCTCGTCGCCGATCGCATCGAGACATTTGCGCGGATC
>DAORNH010000125.1:10989-11390 GCA_035440865.1 Hyphomicrobiaceae bacterium
GTCGGCCGCGAGCGCGTGATAGCCGGCACGGATTGCGGCTTCTCGACCTTTGCCGGTCGCAGCCTCGTCGACCCGAAGATCTGCTTTGCGAAGCTCGAGGCGCTGGTGCAAGGCGCCGAGATCGCGACGCGGCGCCTGTGGGGGCGGGGATGACAAGCGCCGCGCTCGAGCAGCGTCTCACTGAGTGGGCGCGTGAGGTCGAGGATTTTCTCGATCGCCGTCTTTCCGCAGGGAGCAGCATTCCTGACCGGCTGCTCGCCGCCATGCGTCACGCCATGCTCGGTGGCGGCAAGCGCATCCGCCCGTTCCTCGTCATCGAGAGCGCGGCGCTGTTCGGCCTGGACCATACCGTCTCGCTTATTCCTGCAGCGGGCGTCGAATGCCTGCACGGCTATTCTCTC
>DAORNH010000125.1:11411-11767 GCA_035440865.1 Hyphomicrobiaceae bacterium
GATGGACGACGACGACATGCGCCGCGGCAAGCCGACGGTGCATTTGGCCTTCGACGATGCGACGGCGATCCTGGCGGGTGATGCCCTTCAGGCACTCGCCTTCGAGCTCGTCGCATCGGCCGGAGTGCCCGTAATCACGGAGCAGCGCGCGGAACTCGTGATCGGCCTGGCGAAGGCCGCAGGTGCCGCCGGGATGTGCGGCGGCCAGCAGCTCGATCTCGAGGCCGAAACGCCGCGCGGGCGTGCGCTCTCGACCATCGAGGGTGTGTCGCGGATCCAAGCCTTGAAGACGGGCGCGCTGATCGCCTTCTCAGCTGAAGCGGGCGCGATTCTCGGGTCGGCGTCGACGACCGAGC
>DAORNH010000125.1:11777-12024 GCA_035440865.1 Hyphomicrobiaceae bacterium
GGTGCATCCGCGTCGGACCGGGCGGCGCTCACCGCCTATGGCAGGGCGCTCGGTGCCGCGTTCCAGATCGCCGACGATCTCCTCGACGTCGAAGGCGATGCGACCGTCGTCGGCAAGGCGACAGGCAAGGATGCCGCGGCCGGCAAGGCGACATTCGTCTCGCTGCTCGGCATCGGTGGGGCGCGGCAGCGGCTTGCCGAGGAGGAGGCGAAGGCGGTCGCGGCGCTGGCACCTTTCGGCCGACGCG
>DAORNH010000126.1:0-2835 GCA_035440865.1 Hyphomicrobiaceae bacterium
GGCGCTCTCTCATCCTGATTGTCGCTGAGTTCTCACCTTGATTGTCGCCGCCCAGCTGTCCCCGTCGCTGACGTCCATCGCTCGAGCCCGCGCATGATATCGGCGTCGAACCAAACCTGAATTAGATCGAGGACCCGGCCTTTGCCGACCTTCTCCTCGACCCGGGCTGCCAGCTGCGCAAGCGGGATCGTGTATCGCGGTAGGGGCGGCCGTTGCTGGCCGCCCCCCGCATGGATCCGGACGTGCCGATTTCCTGTATCCGGCAACTGTATTCTTTTGAGCCCGGGTCCGTGAAGGACAAGCCCTCACGGGCGTCAATACGTTCGCTTCGCGACATCGTTCGCTTTGCGCCCGGGCCTCGCTGTGAGATTGCGCGCCTTCCGCGCGCGGGCCCAGACCCGCTCGGTGAAAGCTTCTCCCGAACCCCTATTTTTCAATACCAAGAAGGGGAGGCTCGGAGGATCTCCTCCGGGCAGAGCGTGAGGCGGCAGCCTCGCTCGCGAAGCGAGTGACGCGCACAAGCGCGAGTGGCACTGTTCAGAAACGCGCCGCATTTTTGCTTCACTCGAGCATAAGCGTGAAGCGTATCGAATCCGGGTCTCCACCCGCCGCAGCAGGGAGCGCGCCATGGCGCAGGCAACAGGGCAGTCGATGACGGCGAGCGCGCTCGAGGAGGCGATCACCCTCCAGCAGGCGAAGAAGCTCATCCAGTGCATGGCGCACGAGCAGAGCTTTCTCCTTCTCTCCCCGCCCGGCGTCGGAAAATCGGAGATGGTCTACCAGGCCGCCCGCGAGGCGCGCCTCCCCTGCCGCTCGCTGCTTGGCACGCAGATCGCGCCCGAGGACGTCTCGGGCGTGCCGCGCATCGTCGGCGAGCGGAGCGTGTTCTGCCCGCCGCGCATCCTGCTGCCAGAGAGCCCCGAGCCGTTCTGCCTGTTCCTCGACGAGCTGCCCGCCGCTGCCCCCGATGTGCAGAAGGCATTCTATTCGCTGCTACTCGAGCGCCGCCTCGGCGAGCACGAGTTGCCGAAAGGAACGTGGGTCGTCGCCGCCGGCAACCGCGTACAAGACCGCGCGCTGGTGCGCTCGCTCTCTTCCGCCCTCGTCAACCGCGTGACCATCCTGCACGTGAAAGTCGATGCCGAGGAGTGGCTCGCCTGGGGCCGCGCCAATGGCGTGCGCGCCGACATCCTGAACGTCATCACCTTCATGCCGGACGCGCTGATGCGCCCGGTGCCGGTCGAGCCGCAGCCCTTCTCGACGCCGCGCGCCTGGGCGCTCCTCTCACGATCGCTCGACATGGCCGAGGCGAGCGGCATCCTCACGCGTGAGACACGCCGCGCGCTCGCCTTCGGCCGCCTGTCGCCGGAGGACGCCGCCGTTTACTGCGCGCTCGCCGAGGAGGCGATCGGCGCCATGCACCCGCTCGAGCACTACATCGAGGAGCCGGGTGCGCTGCCGAAGGGCGATGCCGCGCGCTGGTTCGTGCTCAATTGCATCCGCCAGCGCGTGCAGGCGGGTACGCTCACGGGCCTCACGCCGCGCCAGGTCAACAAGTTCCTGCGCACGCTGCCGAGCGAGCATCAGCTGACGCTTGTCGGCGACCTCGTCGGCCGCTGGAGCGACCTCGGTGCCGACCCGGCCATGCTCGACCTCCTGAAGACGGTGACAAAGCTGTGAGTGCCACGCCTGAGCATCTCCCGCGGCCCGTGCCGGCGAAAGGCCCGAGTTCCGACGACCAGAAGCAGCTGCAGCGCATCCGCGAGGGGCTGCGGCTCGTCACGGCACCGCTCCCGTATCTTTCTGGGCTTGCCGCAGCCGTGCGCGTCTCGCTCGACGACCGCGTGCCGACCATGGGCGTGTTCGCCTCGGGCCGCATGATCGCGAATGCGGCGTTCGCCAAGAAGCTCAGCGAGCGCGAACTCGTCTTTGTGCTGGCCCACGAGCTGCTGCATCTGGCACTGCGCACCCACGACCGTGCGCGCGGCTCCGAGCGGCTCGAGTTCAACTACGCGCACGACTACATCATCAATGACATCCTGCGCGAGGAGCTCGGCTTCACCAAGGTGCCGGCGGGCGGCCTCGACATGGCGGGCGCGCGGCACAAGTCGGCCGAGGAGATCGTCCTCGACATGCGCCGGAACGCCGACCGCATCCGCTCGAAGACGCAGGTCTTCGATGGCTCGGACACGACCGTCGGACGCATGTTCGGCCGCGGCCAGGACCGGAGTGGCAAAGGCCAGGGCAAGCCCGGGAAGGGTGCTGGCAAGGGGAGTGAAGCGGAGAAGGGCGACACGCCCCCTGATCTCGACGCGGCCGGAGACGTCCTCGACGAGCGCCGCGAGCGCGAGCTCTTCCCGAACGAGGCCGGCGAAATCAAAGCCCGCGAGGAGGCGATGAAGGAGCTCGCCGCCAAGGGCCTCGCCATCGCGCGGGCCTCTGGCGCGCTGAAGGGCACGCGCGGCCTTTCGCCCGGCGATCAGACGGAGATGGTGTCGGCGCTGCGCGGGCTCTACCAGACGCCGTGGCGCGTCATACTGCAGCGCTGGATGGAGGCCGTGGCGCCCGGCGAGCGCACCTTCAGCCGGCCATCGCGCCGGGGCGAGATGGGCCATGACATCGTGCTCCCCGGCCGGCGCCGCGAGGGCTGGATGCTCAACCTCGTGCTCGATACCTCGGGCTCGATGAGCGACGAGATCCCGCGCGCGCTCGGCGCGATCGCAGACTTTTGTGATGCCGTTGGAGTCGATCAGGTGCGCATCATCCAATGCGACGTCGGCGTCACCGTCGACGAGCTTGTCGAGCCTGGCACGCTCGCCACTTACCGCGTCTCCG
>DAORNH010000126.1:2861-11919 GCA_035440865.1 Hyphomicrobiaceae bacterium
CAGCGACATGTCGCCCGCGATGGATCGCCTCGCCGACGACCCGCTGGTGCGTGCAGCGATCGTCATCACCGACGGTGACATCACCTACCCCACGGACGCAATGCCCTACGACGTACTCTGGGTGCTGCCGATGGGCGCCTCGCGCGCGTTCAACCCGCCCTACGGGCGAACCATTCTGATGCTGCCCGGCTGAGCCGGCGAAGGAGTGAACGATGAAGGTCATCCAGGAGCTGGTCGCCCATTTCGAGCGCCAGCAAAAGCTATCCTCCCGCCAGGTCCGCGCGCTGCTTGACCAGGGCTATCTCGCCAACGATGCGCCGCCGACGATCATGGAGCTCTGCGAGACGGTCGGCGCGGTCTACTATTTCCGCGTGACGGGCGCCGTCACGGGCATGGTGTGGGGTGTCGACACATACACGGGCGACAGCGCGGTCGCGGCGGCATCGGTTCATGCGGGCGCGGTCAAGGACGGCGAGACGGCCATCATCAAGGTGACCGTGCTCGCGCCGCTCAACCAGTACCAGGGCTCGGTGCGCAACGGCGTGACGAGCCACGAGTTCGGCCGCTTCGGCACGGCCTATAAGGTCGAGCGGGTGTGAGGTCACTCCGGTACGCCCCACTGCGGCCGATTTGCTCGGCACTCTCTCGCCAGCTGAGAGACCCCGCGCTATGGCTCGGGTCGAACGCTGCGCGAGAGGCCCGATGACGACGAACTCACTTCGGTGGATGCTGCTCGATCGGGCATTCACGACACTCTCCGTCCTGCTGGCCCTCGCAATGCCGGTAAGCGCCGAGCCGACCTTCGGCATCGCCATGCATGGGCCGCCGAAGCACGGACCGGCGACGGGGCATCTCCCTTACGTCAATCCGGATGCGCCGAAGGGCGGGCGGCTCACCCTCGGTCAGCTCGGCGCCTTCGACAGCCTCAATCCGCTGATCATCAAGGGTCAGGCCGCGACCGGCATCCGCGATTTCGTGATCGAGAGCCTGCTCGGCCGCGCTCTAGATGAACCCTTCTCGCTCTATGGCCTGCTCGCCGAGAGCATCGATGTGCCGGCCGACCGCAGTGCCATCACGTTCAAGCTCCGCCCCGAGGCGCGCTTCTCGGACGGCACCCCGGTCACCGCCGACGACGTGATCGCGTCCCACACGATGCTGTCGGCCAAGGGCCTCCCCTACATGCGCGCCTACTACCGCAAGGTGGCGCGCGTCGTGCGGCTCGGCGAGCGCGACGTGCGCTTCGAGTTCGACGCCAAGGGCGACCGCGAGATCCCGCTCATCATCGGGCTGATGCCCATCCTGCCGCGCCACAAATTCACGCTCGACACAATCGAACAGACGACGCTCGAGCCGATCGTCGGCAGCGGGCCGTACCTGATCGCCGCCGTCGATCGCGGCCGCGCGATCACGTTCCGGCGCAATCCCGATTACTGGGGCCGCGATCTCTGGCTGATGAAGGGCCGCTTCAACTTCGACGAGGTGCGCTACACCTACTATTCAGATGCCGAGGTGATGTTCCAGGACTTCAAGGCAGGTCACATCGATTTCCGCCTCGAGGATGATCCGAAACGCTGGGCAACCGACTACGAGTTCCCGGCCGTGCGTAGCGGCGAGATCGTGCGCGAGAGTGTGCCGATCGCGCTGCCGGCCGGAATGTCGGCCTTCGTCTTCAATACCCGCCGGCCGATGTTTGCCGACCGGAACGTGCGCCGCGCATTGATCCTCGCCTTCGACGCCGAGCGCATCAACCGCACCTTCTATCATGGCCTCTTCGCGCGGACTGAAAGCTACTTCGACCGCTCGACCCTCGCCTCGCGCGGCCGGCCTGCTGATGCGCGCGAGCGCGCCCTCTTGGCACCCTGGATCGATCGGCTCGAGCCCGACATCCTGGAGGGCCGCTTTCGCATTCCCGGGAGTGGCGGGCAGAGCCGCGACAACCTCCGCCAGGCGATCGCCCTCCTCGAGAAGGCCGGATATGTCGCCAGGGGCAGTCGCCTCTTCTCCACCCGGAACGGGCAGCCGCTCACGATCGAGATACTGACGCGGAGCCGCGCCCAGGACCGGCTCGCCGGCGCCTATGTTGAGGACCTCCGTCGCCTCGGCATCACGGTCGCCATCCGCCAGGTCGACGCCACCCAGTACCAGGAGCGTCTGCGAACTTACGACTTCGACATGATCCAGACGATCTGGCACACGTCGCTTTCGCCCGGGAACGAGCAGACCAACCGCTTCGGTTCATCCTCCGCCCGCGAGGAGCGCACGCTCAACTATGCCGGCGTCGCCGATCCCGCTGTCGATGCAATGATCGGCGCGCTGCTCGAGGCCGTGGAGCCGGCTGATTTCACCTCGGCCGTGCGCGCGCTCGACCGGCTGCTGCTCTCGGGCGACTATGTCGTGCCCCTCTTCCATCTCGAGCGCCAATGGGTCGCCTATTGGCGCCGCCTCGCACACCCTGCCGCCAGCTCGCTCTACGGCTATGGCCTCGATACCTGGTGGATACGCCGTTAGCAGCCCTGGCTTGCCTTGACGGGGTGCGGGCGCGCACCTAATTACCCGTGAGCTTTCTCCCGTCCGATCGATGGCGATCTCACGGGCAAACTCAGGAGATCGTCATGACGGCGATGGTGAACGACAAGAATTTCGACGCCGAGGTGCTGAAATCGACCCAGCCCGTGCTGGTAGATTTCTATGCCGAGTGGTGCCCGCCCTGCAAAGCGATGGCGCCAGCCCTCGAAAAGGTCGCGCAGGAGATGAAGGCGGTCGTCAAGATCGTCAAGCTCGACGTCGACGCGAGCCCGCAGACGACGCAGAAGTACAACATCCAGGCCATGCCGACGATGATCATGTTCAAGGGCGGCAAGCCGGCCGCGACCCAGGTTGGCGCGCTCATCCAGAAGTCGCAGCTCGAGACCTGGATCAAGAAGCAGCTCGGCGCCGGAGCCTGATGAGCCGCCTCAGCGCTGAACGACATCAGGGCCCGCGAGGGCCCTGAATTGTTTGTGGCGAACGCAACGATTGCATAGTGCAGGGCCGCATGAGCCGTTGGAGCGGCTGATCCCGCTGGGTCCCTACAAAAGTAGGTGGGCGCCGTGTGTCCGGAACCACGGTTCCGGCCAGGGACAGCTCCCTCAGCGAAATTTATAGGCCCCGGGGTTCAAAAGCCCCTGACGCACTCCGCAGCCCTGCGAGTCGCAAAGTAGTCGATCGCCGTTGCTTTTCCAATACGGTCATACGGCCCTCGGACACGGCCCTGGGCCACCATCCCGTTTCAGGCCTTGCCGGCGCGGTAGGCCTCGAGCTCCTCGATCGTGTCGATGTCGGCGATGAGGCGCGGGTCGTCGACGAGGAGTGGCGCCGTCTCGCCGCGCGCCGCAGCAATCAGGCCCTTCGCCCCCTGGTCGCCCGTAAGGGCCTCGAGCTTGTCGCGGAAGCGCGCGGGCCAGAGGACCGGGCTCCGCTGGCGGCCATCGGCAAGGGTCGGGAAAACGACAGGCGCAATCCCGATCAGCGCGGCCCGCTCCTCCTGAAGCCCGATCAGGCCATCGACGAGGGTGGATGTGAGCCCCGGCATGTCGGCCTGCACGATCAGGACTGCCGTAGCCGTGCGGGGAAGCGCGCGCACGCCCGCGGCGATGGAGCCGCCGATCCCCTCGGCATGGCGATCGTTGTGGACAAGTTCAGGGGTCAACCGTGGCAGCGCGGCGAGCGCGGCCTTCACGCGATCCGCCTCCGGTCCCGTCACAACGACGAGGCGCTCGCAGCGGCTCGCGGCAAGGGCCCGCGCGGCGTGAAGTACCAGCGGTTCACCGTCGATCTCGGCGAAGAGCTTGGCGCCGCCGGCAAAGCGTCGCGCCGAGCCTGCGGCAAGAAGGACAGCCGCGACGCTGCTCATGCCGCCGCAGTCTGCCGCTTGGTGCCGCGCACGGCGCGCACGACCTCGGCCATGATTGAGACTGCGATCTCGGCCGGCGATTGCGCCCCGATATCGAGACCGATCGGACAGTGGATGAGGGCAATCTCGTCCTTGCTGAAGCCTGCCGCCGTGAGCCGCTCGGTGCGCTTCGCGTGATTTCTCTTGGAGCCGAGCGCGCCGACGTAGAGACAATCAGACCGTAGCGCAAGCTTCAACGCCTCGTCGTCGATGTGACCGACATGGGAGAGCGCAATCACGGCGGTGTACGGGTCGAGTCCGATCTTCGGGATGGCGTCCTGCGGCCACTCGGTCTCGAGGCGCACGCCTTCGAAGCGATCGGCGGCGGCAAAGGCCGTGCGCGGATCGACTACAATGAGATCGTAGCCGGCGATGCGGGCAATACCGCAGAGCAGCTGCGCGATATGCGTCGCGCCGACGATCAGCAGCCGCGCCGGCGGCACCAGCGCCTGCACGAAGGCCTGCCGCCCCGCCTCCTCGACGAGGCCGCTCTTGGCACTCTTGAAGCGGCCAGCGATCTCGTCCGGCAGGTTGCCGCCGCGCTCGAAGAGTTGCTTATCCCCCGTTGCGAGATCGGTCTTGACGACGAGGCCGCGCCGCGTCTCGCGCGCACTGATCGCCGTATCGATGAGGCCCGCGCCGCGTTCGCCTTCGATACGCTCGAGGTAGACGGCGACCTCGCCACCGCAAGGGAGCCCGACCCGCCAGGCGGTCTCATCGGCGACGCCGAACTTCATGGTCGTCGGCTTGCCACCCGAGAGGATCTCGCCCGCCTCGACGATCACCTCGCCCTCGATGCAGCCTCCCGAGACCGAGCCCTGGAAGCGGCCGTCGGCGGCAATCGCCATTTGCCCGCCGACCGGCACGGGTGCCGAGCCCCAAGTGTCGATGACGGTGGCGAGCGCGACCTTGCCGTCGCGCTTCAGCCAGGTCGCCGCAGCCTTCAGAACGTCGATCTCGGCTTTGGCGTCGGGTGCGTGTCCAGGCTCGGACATGGGGGCCTCGCAGGCGTGATACGGGTTTGCGCGAAAGCTAGCGAGCGCGGCTCACCCAAGCAAGCGAGGCCAGCGCACTGCTTGACCTACGTCAACGCCTTGCCTTCCTTGACGGGCGGCCGGCCTGCGCGCGTGCGCATCAAATTGACGAAGCGCACGAAGAGATAGTGGCTGTCCTCCGGGCCCGGCGACGCCTCGGGATGGTACTGCACCGAGAACACGGGCTTGCCGGCGAGGCTCAACCCGCAGTTGGTCTTGTCGAAGAGAGAAACGTGCGTCTCCTCGACGCCCTTCGGCAGGCTCGCCCGATCGACCGTGAAGCCGTGGTTCATCGAGGTGATCTCGACCTTGCCGGTCGTCAGGTCCTTTACGGGATGATTGGCGCCATGGTGGCCCTGATGCATCTTGTGCGTCCGCCCGCCGAGCGCGATCGCCAGCATCTGGTGGCCGAGGCAGATGCCGAACACGGGCAGACCCGAAGCGACAAGCTCCTTGATCACGGGAACGGCATACTCGCCCGTCGCTGCCGGATCGCCCGGACCATTCGACAGGAAAACGCCGTCGGGCTTTCTCGCCAGGATGTCGGCTGCGGAGGTCTTCGCCGGCACGACCGTCACCCGGCAGCCGGCGCTCACGAGACAGCGCAGGATGTTGCGCTTCAACCCATAGTCGATGGCGACGACGTGGAACTCGGGCGTCGACTGGCGGCCATAACCCTTGCCCCATGTCCAACGTGATTCGTCCCAGCTGTAGCTCTGGCCCGCCGTCACGTCGGGAACGAGATCCATGCCGTCGAGGCCCGGCCAGGCTTTCGCCTCTGCCTTCAAGCGGTCGATGTCAAAGTGCCGTCCCGGATCATGGGCAATGACACCGTTCGGCATACCTTCGGAGCGGATACGCGCCGTTAGCGCCCGCGTATCAACACCTGCAATCGCGATGATGCCGCGCGCGGCGAGCCAGCGATCGAGACGCTCGACCGAGCGATAGTTCGACGGTCCCGTGACATTGGCCCGCAGGACCGCCCCGCGCACGCCCGACCGGGCGGCGAGGTTGGAGGTCTCGGTATCCTCCGCATTGGTGCCGACGTTGCCGATGTGCGGGAAGGTGAAGGTAATGATCTGCCCGGCATAGGAGGGGTCCGTCAGGATCTCCTGATAGCCCGTCATCGCGGTATTGAAGCACACCTCACCCACGGCCGTACCAGTCGCGCCGAGCCCCTGCCCCTCGATGACGGTGCCATCCGCGAGCACGAGGCGTGCGGTCTTGGCCTCCGCCACCCAGGCGCGTGGCTTGGCCAGGTTTGCTGTCGACATGGCTCGCTCCTTGATCGGGCGGGAAGCTAGTCGTGACGCCCCGACCGGTCAACGCCTCTTGGCCACCAAAATGTCTCAAGCGTCAAGCCCGGTTAACCCTGTGTTATCCGTCCGCAACTAGTCTTGCTGCGTCGTAAGGGCGTGCGGCGAGCACTCGATGAACGGTCCGATCAGCACTGGCAGGCAGGCCACCCTGATGGGTGAATAATCGGCGAAGCTGGGTGATGCCGTGCTGCGCCAGCGCGCCAATCAGGCCGAGCAGCAGGCTCGCATCGAGGTGGAGCTCGCGAACCGGGTCAAATCCGAGTTCCTTTCCAACATGAGCCACGAGCTGCGCACGCCGCTCAATACGATCATCGGCTTTTCCAAGCTCATCGGCGAGCACGACCGACGCAAGATCGGCGACAAGGACATCGTCGAGTACGCCCGCCTCATCCAGGACGCGGCAGCCCACCTCCTCACCATCATCAACGACATCCTCGATATCTCGAAGCTGCACGCGGGACGCTTTTCGCTTGATGCGCGCGAGGTCGATCTCGAGGAGCTCATCGGGACACTCATCGTTCCCTTCTCCTCCCAGGCGGAGGCTGCGGGCGTGAAGATCGAGCATCACCTCGATCGCGACGTCGTGCCCGTGCGAGGCGATGCCGGTAAACTCCGCCAGGCGCTCTCGAACATCCTCTCCAACGCCATCAAGTTCACGAAGCCCGGCGGCTCGGTCTTCATCGAGCTGGCCGCCACCCCCGAGAACGGCGCCATGGTCTCCATACGCGACACTGGTATCGGCATGAGCGAGGAGGAGGTGCGAATTGCCCTCACCCCGTTCGGCCAGGCTGATGCCAGTCACTCCCGCTGGCGCGAAGGTACGGGCCTCGGCCTCCCCATCGCCAAGGCGCTGATCGAACTCCACGGCGGCGGCCTGCAGATCCAGAGCGCCAAGAGCATGGGAACCGAAGTTCTCGTCGAACTGCCGAGCCGCGACTTCGTCGGGCTGGTCGGGACCAACGTAGCACTTCTCGGGCAGGTGAATTCGCCTGCCGAGACGGGTATCCGGAGCTGATCGAGCGATGCAACCCAAGATGACCACAGAGCGCACCACCGATGGCATGGGCCGCATCGTCTCCGTGAACGGGTCGAAAGCGATCGTCCTGCTCGACAGCCGCAGCGACGGGGCCCAGCGCGGTCCCTCGCAACGACCCGAAATGGGCACGCTGCTCGGCATCGACACGGCGAACACCGTCGTGCTGGCGATCGTCTCGGCGCTCTCGGTACCGGTGCCGGCACAGCGTGATGGCGACGCCGAGCTCTGGATCGCCGAACTCGGCCTCGTCGGCGAATTGAAGAAGGGGCCGGACGGCAAGCCCTTCACCTTCAACCGCGGCGTCACTACCTACCCGACCCTCGGTGACCGAGCCCGCGTCGCGACCAAGGGCGAACTCGAAATCGCCTTCGTCGGCGATGCCCGCAACTCTGTCCGGGTCGGCGCGATCCGCCAGGATTCGACGATCCCCGCAATGATCCGCGTCGACGATCTCCTCGGCAAGCACTTTGCCATCCTCGGCACCACGGGCACCGGCAAGTCGTGCACGACCGCACTCATCCTGCGCTCGATCCTGATGGCGAACCCCGCCGCCCACATCGTGCTGCTCGACCCGCACAACGAGTACGCAACCGCCTTCAGCGAGTTCGCCGAGGTCGTCTCGCCGCGCAACATGCAGCTCCCCTACTGGCTCCTCACCTTCGAGGAGCTGGTGGAGGTGCTGATCGGCGGGGCCAACATCGCCGACAAAAAGCCCGAGATCGAGCTTCTCCAGGAGTTGATCCCGATCGCCAAGGCGCGCTACGGCTCGACCCGTGCGCGGGAGTCGCAGGCGGTGCGCACGCGCGTCCTCGACGCCGGCCGCTTTACCGTCGACACGCCCGTCCCCTACCGCATGTCGGATCTGACGAGCCTCATCGACGAGCGCATGGGCAAGCTCGAGAACAAGAAGGACCTCTCGCCCTACCGCAACATCAAGAGCCGGATCGACATGCTCTCGCATGATCCGCGCTACGCCTTCATGTTCGGCTCGCTCACCGTGTTCGACGGCATGGCGCAGATCCTCGGCCGCATCTTCCGCGTGCCCGTCAACAACAAGCCGATCACCATCCTCGAGCTCACCGGGCTGCCGACCGAGATCATCAACGTCGTCGTCTCGGTGATCTGCCGCCTGACCTTCGACTTCGCGCTCTGGGGCGAGGGCAAGGTCCCCGTGACAGTCGTCTGCGAGGAGGCGCACCGCTACGTGCCGGTGAACGCCAGCCTCGGCTTCGAGCCCTGCAAGCGGGCCATCGCCAAGATTGCCAAGGAAGGCCGCAAGTACGGCGCCTCGCTCTGCATCGTGACGCAGCGCCCGGCCGAGATCGACCCGACCATCCTCTCCCAGTGCAACACCGTGTTCGCGCTGCGCATGTCCAACGACCGTGACCAGGAGATCGTGCAGTCGGCGATCTCGGATACGGGCTCGGGCCTCCTCGAGTTCCTCTCGGCACTCGGCCAGCGCGAGGCGATCGCCTTCGGAGATGGCGTGACGCTGCCGGTGCGCATCCGCTTCGACGAGCTGCCGAAGACGGCGATGCCGCGCTCCTCCACTGCGAAATTTTCCGAGCAGTGGAAGGAATCGATCGGCGACGAAGCCTTCCTCGAGCAGATCGTCGAGCGCTGGCGGAACTCGGCGAGCGGCGCTGGCGGCGATCACGGCCGGCAGCTCGCCATGCTTGCAGATGCCATGGGCATCGCCGACGACCTCTACACCGGCATCCTGACCAGCGGCGAGGCC
>DAORNH010000127.1:0-4254 GCA_035440865.1 Hyphomicrobiaceae bacterium
GAGCTTCTCCAGGCGGGCGAGCTCGCGGCCTTCGCCGATGCAGGTCGAGGAGGAGCGCTCGAGTTCGCCGATGCGCTTCTGCAGGTCTGCGCGGCATGGGCAGGCTGGCCCGCAGTCGGAAAGGAAGGCTCGAATTTCTGAGATATCGCTCGATGCCTTCGTCGTCGAGCAGCGGATCTGCATCTCGGCTCTCAATGCCGGATCGCGCACCGCGCCGGTGACGCTCGCGATGCGGATCGAGCGGTCACCGAGCAGCATCGGCGTCTGGAAGCGGCGCGGGCTCGGGAAGAGGCGCGCGACGCGCTCCTCGACGTGATCGACTAGGAAGCGATGCAACTCGTCCGCCGTGACGTGACCGTCCTTGTCGGCGTCTGCAGCGCCATAGAGCCCGTCGAGCAGCGTGTCGGTGAACACGCCGTGGCCGCGTTTGGCGTCCCAGAGCGCCTCCTGCTCGAAGCTTGCCGCGGCGATCTCGACGAGCTTCGGTTCTGCCGCCATGATCGCCTTCGTCGAGATGCGGACCGAGCGCGAATCCGAGACGAGGTCGCCTCCGCCCGACGAGCCCGTGAAGCAGGCGTCGAGCCAGAGGACGACGCGGCCGTCGGGCGCTTTCAATTTCTGTACGGCCGCGAGTGCCGCGCGAAGATCGCTCACCGCGAGTCCGCGCCGCGCCACCTGCGCGGGTGGTGTGTCGACCGGGAGGAGGAACGATTCCGCCTCGCTCGCGCCGCTCTTTCGGGCGGGCATGCCGTGGCCCGAGTAGTAGACGTAGATCGTGCTGTCGCGTCGAATTGGGAGCTGAGCGAGCACCGGGCCGACACCGCCGCCGCTCTCCACCCAGTCCTGGAAGGTCCCAGACGTCGCGTCCTTGATGACGATGATGCGGCTTTCGGGGACGGCGAGCACGTCGCGGGCGGCGCGGCGCATCTCCTCGCCGTCGCGGTGCGCAAAGCCGGCTTTCGGCACGCTGCCGACGTAAGTCTCGTTGGCGAAGATGAGCACGATGTCATTCGGGCCCGCAGCAGCAGGACCGGCAAGGAAGAAGATCGCGGCAAGAGCCGCGACAAGCGCGCGGAGCATGGCAAGCCTCCCAGACAGAATGCCGGATCGTAACAGCGTCTACCGATGATTGTCACCGGGGGTGCCGCGCCGGATCGCCGATAATTGATCTCGGGCGCGTAACGGGGACCGGCACCGCGAGTAAAATGAGAGGTCGGGGCGTCGGCCTAACCGTCGAGCCATTCTCCGATCCACCAGAAGAAGCCGAATATCGGATCGTCGGGCCGTCGTGCAAGCGGGCAGGATGCGGGAAGTTGCGGAGCGACATGGAGCCGGCGGAGAGGCTTCGTCCGAGCTTGATCAAAACGATGGCGCGCTCTGGAGATGGTCCACCCGGACGAAGCACTCGTAGCGCTCAGCAGAATTTCCTCTGCTGCTTTGAAATCGGCCTCGGCACCCATTCGATCCATTTTTGACAATCGCAACAAGGCTCGATTGTAGCGCGCCGCGAACAGCGTCGGATCGAGTTCGATGGCACGCGACAGGTCCTGAAATGAGGCTGAGAGTGCTTCACTGCGGTTCGCATACGGGCTTCCACGTCGCCATTCTTTAGCACTGAGCGAAGCCCTCGCGAGAAGGGCTGCTAGGTGCGTAGAATCGGCCTTCAAGGCCCGATCCAAGTCGTTCCTCGCCAGCTCGTCTTGGCGGGTCCTTTCCCAAGCGAAGGCACGGCAAAAGTGCGCATCCGCCAGATGGCGGCCCGTCAGCGATCCGGTCTCGATGGTCCTTGTCATTTCCGAAATGGTATTGGCATTTCGTTGCCAGCTTGCTTCCAGGATGATGAAGCCAATGACGACGGCAGCAATTGCAAGAAGGCTGGCAAATATGACGCCGAAGAACTTGAGCGAATAGCGGAGAGGGCTGCCTCGCTCGAAGCCCTTTGGCGGGCCGCGCCGCGCCTTCAATTCGGCATCGATAAGGTGAATTCTCTGCTGAATCCCATGTGCGAATTGCTTGTCTTGCCAGACCCAAATGGAGCCCATGGCCGGATCGAACCGGAGCTTCCGGTCACGTGTCAACCGTAGGGAAGCGTAGAGGCCCGCAAGGCCTGGGGCGAGGCAGGCAGCGCAGAAGACCCAGAATGCGCTGCGAACACTCTGGGCGAGCAGTGGCTGAACGGCTGTCCTCCAGAGATCCGAGACGAGGTAGTGCCAAAGGCTCAAGATCACTGAGGCAACGGACACCAGGCTGAACGGAATGGCCACCGCGATGCCGGCCGCCGCGGCGTAGAGATGCCACGGGCGGATGACGACGACTCTCAACTTGTCCAGCCGTTTCGGTCGTCGCGGCAGGCGCTTGACGACGTCCATTGCATCTGCCGCGGTCGCAGCTGTGTCGCGACTTACTTCACCGTCGGCGATCCTTTGCAGCTCTTCGACGTATCGTGCCCGCTCATCCGGCGACGAGGTGGCGGCGGATTGCACGACGAGGTTGACGATTGCCAAATGATGGTCGGTGAACTGGTACGACGTCCTTGGTGATGACTGTTGAGACATGACCACCCCCAAGCCCCGCAGTAGATCATCGAGAAGCTTCTGTCGCAGCGGCCACGTGACATCGAATCCAAAGACAGCTTGTGGGCGGTGTTAGGCCGGCTTCGACCGACCGAGTGGCCGGCCTCTCGATCGTCCATGCGAGCCATAATGCAATCCACTCACCCGTAGGCGACCGTCGCCTCCATGGCGATCGTGCCCTCGGGCGTGACGGCCCAGAGCTTGGCACCCTTCCCGTCCTCGCTCGGGCCTCCGACGACAGAGAAGGGGGCGATGTCGAAGAGCGGCGCGCGGGCGCGCTGGGAGTAGCGCGTGATACGCCGGCCACCCGCGTTGTCGCGCGCGAGGTCGATCAGGCACTGCTGCGAGTAGGGACCGTGCACGACGAGGCCCGGGTAGCCCTCGACCGTCATCGCGTAGGTGCGGTCGTAATGGATGCGGTGCGGGTTGAAGGTCAGCGCCGAATAGCGGAAGAGCGAGACCGGATCAGCGGTGATGGTGCGGCTCCAGGGGAGGCCCGCGGGCGGCGCGTCGCGCTTCGGGGTCGCGTTCTTCTCGCCCGCCTTCACGTCCTCGCGGAAGACCGTGTGGCTTTCCTCGACGATGGCGAGGCCGCGCCGCGTGTAGATGCGCCGCGCCTGCGTCGTGAAGATCAGGGGACCGGTCGAACCCTTGCGTACGTCGGCGCCGGTGAACTCGGTCTCGCGCGTGATGGCGTCGCCGACGCGGAGGTCGTCGTGGAAGTGGATGCTCGAACCCGCATACATGCGGCGCGGAAATGGCATCTTCGGCAGCACGCCCCAGGTGGTCGGCAGCCCGTCCTCGGCGAGCACGGCGGGGGGCGTCGCCTGCATGAAGTAGCCGAGATGCCAGCCGGGCGCGATGCGCTCGCCGGCTTTCGGCGCGGGCTCATAGCGATTGAAGGTCGCGATCATGCAGCGTGGAGGCGACGATGTCGCGATATCCTCCTCGATCATCTTCGTGCCGATGTGGCGGCGGATGGCGTCGATGTCGACGGTCATGGCTGGCTCCGGATCAGGCTTTGTCGAGAACGAAGGCGGGGAGCGCGAGCTCGGCTGTCGGCCGCTCGATGACGAGGCGGACAGGCGCGCCGAGCTTCAGGCTCGCCGCCTCGGCGCCCCGCAGCGGCGCCTGCATGCGCACGCCCTCGGGAAGATCGACGGTCACGAGAGTGAACGGCACCTCGCCCTTGAAACCGGGATGGAACGGGTGATGTGTGACCGTCCAGCTGTGCACCAGCCCGCGGCCCTTGGCCTCGCTCCAGCGCACCTCGAAGGAGTAGCAGGAGGGGCAGATCGGCCGCGGGTAGTGCCGGACCTTGCCGCAGCTGCCGCAGGTCTGGAGGAGCAGCTTTCCCGCGAGGAGACCATCCCAGAACGGTTTCGATTCCTGCGACGGCTGGGGGATCGGCTTTGCGATCGTCTCAGCGCTCATGTCAGCCCCTCCGCATGATGGCGATCGAGCCGTCGCCCATGTCACCGTAGCCGGTGACGAGGCCGACCTCGGCGTCCTTCACCTGCGCCTTGCCGGCGTCGCCGCGCAGCTGCCGGACGAGTTCCACGACGTGGTTCATGCCGACCATGTGCGATTGCGAGAGGAGCCCGCCATGTGTGTTGATCGGCAGCTTGCCGCCAAGCCGGATGGCGCCAGAGGCGACGAACGCTCCGCCCTCGCCCTTCTT
>DAORNH010000127.1:4330-7212 GCA_035440865.1 Hyphomicrobiaceae bacterium
GACGCCCGCCATGGCGAAGGCCTTCGGCGCGGCCTTGGCGATGCCGAGGCGGGTGAGGTCGGGGCGCTGGGTGATGGCGCTCGGGCTGTCGGGATGCCCCTCGGCCATGCCCATCACGTAGACGGGGCGCTGCTTCAGGTCTCGCGCGAGGCTCGCGGCGCTCACCACAACTGCGGCGCCGCCATCGCTCTCGAGGCTGCAGTCGAGGAGACGGAGCGGGTCGGAGATCATGCGCGAGGCCTGGTGATCCTCTATTGCGATCGGCTTCATCATCATGGCGCGGCCGTTGAGGATCGCGTTCGCGCGCGTCGAGACTGCGATCTCGCCGAACTGGCGCGAGGTGGTGCCGTACAGTTCCATGTGGCGGCGGGCCATCGGCGCATAGAGCTGTGCCGGGCCGATGGCGCCCACCGGCATCTCGTGCTCGCCGATCAAGCGGAACTGGGGCATCTCGGCGACGCGGAGCCCGATGCGGCCCTGCGAGGCGCCGTTGCGGCCGATCGGCAGGAGGACGTGGCGGCAGAGACCGGCCGAAATCGCGAGAGCCGCGCATTGGATGGCCGCGACCGCGCTTGCGCCGCCCATCGGCGTGGTTGCCGAGAATCGAAGGTCGTCGAGGCCGAAGTTGGTGATGAAGTCCTCGGCGACGACCGGGGAATTCGAGTAGGGGATGATGCCGTCGATGTCCTTCGGGCTGAGACCCGCGTCGCGGATCGCGGCGAGTGACGCTTCGAGCTGAAGCGCGGCGACACTCTTGCCTGAGTTCCTCGTATAGGCGGTCTCGCCGACGCCCGTGACGGCGACCGCTTCCTTGAGCGTCATCGCGTGCCTCCCTGATTGATCCGGAACGCTAACACGCGCAAGCGCCACGATGTAAGGGACGCGGCGGTCCTTCGCTTTGAATACCGGACCCGCCGAAATCAGGGAGATCGCAGGCGCGATCGCTGGTACGCCCATCGCGAGGGAGACCGTGCTTCGTCAGTGTCAGCCCCAAGGGAGCCAGTTGCAAAACTCTTGGCGGGCTGACGGGGTGGTGCCAGCTGCCTCGTGGATGGCGACAGCGGCGAGCGACTTTGTATGCGTTGCCGTCCGGCATTGTCCGATACGAATGAGGGCGGACGCAAGAGTGCCAAGGGGCGCATGGACCATGCACCTCCGGATGCTGCCGGACCGGCTCCGCGAGCCTCTCAGACAAACAGGCGCATGAGTTGGTCGACGGTGAGCGCGAGCACTCCAAACAGCAGATGGTACATCACATTGGCGTGGCCGCGCACGCGCACGAAGCGTCCGCCGAACCCATCCTTGAGGCGGGCGTTGACGCTCCACAGCCGTGCGCTCGCGGTAGCCGATGCCCTCAGCTGTCGGCATGCAGATGTTGCGGCGAGCAAGCGCCTCGGCGGCGGCCTCTCCCGTGAACCCCCGGCGCGGCTGCTTGGGAACGACCCCACCCGTCCGCTCTCCTGTGATGATTGCAGCTGCGGGCTGGCTCGTATGGTACAAGGAGGGGCTCGGCGCCGCCTTCATCACTTGGGTCGCGGCACTCGGCCTCAACGCGGCATGGTCGTGGCCCTTCTTTGGCCGCCAATGGAACGGCCGCGCCCTTGTCGACATTCTCGCCTTGCTGGCTGCCATCGCAATCTTCATTGCGATGACCTGGACTCCCGCCCGGACGGCGGCAATGCTCCTTGTCCCGTATCTGCTTCGGGTCGCGTTCGCCTCCGGCCAGAACCTCGAGATCTGGCAACTGAACCGGTGACGTTCGAGCCGTTCCCCGACCAATCCAAATCGCCTGCCACGTCGTTCAAGGACCAAGGGCGGCGAGCGGGAGATCGCAATGGAGGGTGGCAAGGAGGGCGGCAAACGCATTGCCGTGATCGGCAGCGGCATCTCCGGCCTCTCGGCTGCGTGGCTGCTCGCAAAGCGTCATCATGTGTCGCTCATCGAGGCCGACATGCGGCCCGGCGGGCACAGCAACACGGTCGATGCCTGCCTCGGACGCTGCACGATCCCCGTCGACACCGGCTTCATCGTCTACAATACGGCGAGCTATCCGAACCTTATTGCGCTGTTCGAGCACCTCGGCGTCCCAACGGTCGCGACCGACATGAGCTTCGCCGTCTCGCTCGATGGCGGACGCTACGAGTACTCGGGATCAAGTCTCGGCTCGCTCTTCGGGCAGCGCTCAAACCTTTTCCGGCCATCGCACTGGCGCATGCTTGCCGATACGATCCGCTTCTTTCGCGAGGCTCAGGGCGCGGCCGCACTGAACGCGAGCCCGGCTGTGACACTCGGCGCCTTCCTCGCCGGGCGCGGCTACTCCGAGGCCTTCATCAAGCGGCATATCCTGCCGATGGCCGCTGCCATCTGGTCCACGCCGTCGCGCGCTGTGCTCGACTTCCCGCTCGCAGCATTCGTGCGCTTCTTCGCGAACCACGGCCTGCTGCAAGTCGCGAACCGTCCGGAGTGGCGCACGGTCGTCGGCGGTAGCCGGGAGTACGTGACGAGGTTGCTCGCTGATTTCGACGGCGAGGTGCTGCTCGGCGCCGGCGCACGACGCATCACGCGGCACGGCGACGGTGTCACGGTCGAGACGGCTCGTGGCGAACAGCCTTATGATGGCTGCGTGATCGCGACGCATGCCGACGACGCACTCAGCCTGCTTGCCGATCCGAGCAAGGACGAGCGCGATCTACTCGGGGCCTTTCGCTACATCGCCAACCGCGCCGTCCTGCATACCGACCGTTCGCAGATGCCGCGACGCACCGGCCTCTGGTCGAGCTGGAACTATCTCGGTTCCGGGGCGGGCCTGCATGGCAACCTCGCTGTGACCTACTGGATGAACAAGCTGCAGCCGCTCGGCGGCAGCGCGCCGGACCTCTTCG
>DAORNH010000127.1:7222-11777 GCA_035440865.1 Hyphomicrobiaceae bacterium
CCCGCCGCCGACGTTCGAGCCGTCTTCGATCGTCTCCGCGTTCGACTACAGCCATCCGATGTTCGATGCGCGCGCGATGCAGGCCCAGCGTCGGCTCTGGGATCTCCAGGGCTGCCGAAGCACCTGGTTTGCCGGCAGCTATTTCGGCTTCGGCTTCCACGAGGACGGAATTCAAGCCGGGCTCGCTGCGGCCGAGGCCATCGGCGGTGTGCGACGGCCGTGGTCCGTTGCCGAGGAGTCGGGCCGCATCCATATCACCCCACGTGCGCCGCATGAGGACGCGTCCGCGTGTGCCCGATATCGCGAGGCCGCCGAATGACCGCGTCCGGCTCTGCCATCTTCGAGGGCACGGTCGTGCACAAGCGGCTTTCGCCGAAGCCGCACGCCTTCGCCTACCGCGTCTTCACGCTCTGCCTCGACCTCGACGAGATCGCGTCGCTCGACCGCGAGCTGCGCCTGTTCTCGGTGAACCGGCGGAATGTCGTGAGCTTCTGGGACAGCGATCTCGGGCCCGGCGGTCCGGAAGCGGCGGCCGAGAAGGCCCGCGCCCTCCTCGATCATTGCGGCCTCGGCGTGTATGGCGCACGCATCGAACTCGTCTGCTATCCGCGCCTCCTCGGCTACGTCTTCAATCCGCTGAGCGTCTACTTCTGCCGCAACAGTGATGGCCGCCTCGGCGCCGTGGTGTACGAGGTGAGCAACACCTTCAGCGAGCGCAAGAGCTACGTCATCCCCATCGAGGGAGAGAGCGGCATCATCTCGCAGCAATGCGTGAAGGATATGTACGTGTCGCCCTTCACGAAGGCGGCGGGCAGCTACGGCTTCCATTGCGTGGCGCCGTCAGAGCGGGTCGTGATCGGAGTGAACTTCCGCGAAGCCGGTCGTCCCGTGCTCAAGACGCACTTCGCCGGTGTGCGCCGACCGCTCTCCGATCGCGCGCTCCTGTCCGCTGTCACGCGCCACCCGCTCATGACCATGAAGGTCATGGCCGCCATCCACTTCGAGGCGGCAAGGCTTTGGGCCAAGGGCGTCCCGGTCGTCACGCGGCACGCCTCGCCGGCCTATTCTTACACCCGCGTCAACAGCTCCCGAGGGACGCCCGCCCATGTCTGATGAGCCTTCAGTCGGAAGACCCGCCGCAGCGCCAGCCGCCACGGCTCCGCTCGGCGGTCTGGCGTCCGTCGGCACGCTGCCCTTGCGACTGCTCGACGGACTCTTGCGTCGGCGGGGAATCGGCCGGCTCCGTGTTCGCCTGCCAGGCGGCGCCGAAGGGGTGATCGGCGAAGCGGGTTCGCCCGTCGAGGCGAGCCTGGAGGTCCGCGCCTACGCTGCCGTCTGGAAAGTCTGGCGTCGCGGCGCGCTGGGTTTCGCGGAATCGTACATGGACGGCGATTTCGAAACCGCCGACCTCAGGCGATTGTTCGAGCTCTATCTCGCGAACGAGCCGGCACTCACACGTGCTTTTCCCCGCCTCAACCTGACGCGCGGGCTCGACCGCCGCTTCCACGCGAGCCGGCAGAACACGTACTCAGGCAGCCGGCGAAATATCGCCGAGCACTACGATCTCGGAAATGCCTTCTACCGGCTCTGGCTCGACCCGAGCATGCTCTACTCGAGCGGTATCTACACGAGCGACACTGCGTCCCTCGAGGAGGCGCAGGCGGAGAAAATCGGCCGCATCCTCGCCGCCCTCGAGCTGTTGCCGGAGCAATCCGTGCTGGAGGTCGGATGCGGCTGGGGTGCGCTCGCGGCGGCAATGGCCGAGCGGGGTGCCCGCGTGCGCGCCATCACGATCTCGGCGGAGCAGCTCGCCGAAGCCCGCGCCCGTATTGGCCGGGCCGGACTTTCAGAAGTCGTCGAAACGGTCTTCGAGGACTATCGCGATACGGTTGGCGGTTTCGATCGCCTCGTCTCCATCGAGATGATCGAGGCCGTCGGAGAGGAGAACTGGCCACTTTTCTTCGGCACGATCGCAGACAGGCTCAATCCGGGCGGAACGGCCGTCATCCAGGCAATCACGATCCGCGAAGATGCGTTCGCCTCCTATCGCGCAAATCCGGATTTCATCCAGCGCTACATCTTTCCCGGCGGAATGCTCCCGACCGTCAAATTGATGCACCAACGCGCCAGCGAGGCGGGGCTCTCCTTCGAGATCGTCGAGCGCTTCGGGCACTCCTACGCGCTTACGCTCGCGGAATGGCGCCGGCGCTTCGAACACGCTTGGCCGCAGATTGCCGCGCTCGGATTCGACGAGCGTTTCCGCCGCATGTGGCGCTATTACCTGACCTACTGCGAAATAGGGTTCGAACGAGGGCTGATCGATGTCGGCCTCTACCGGCTTAGGAAAGCGTGAGAGCCGGAAACGCGCCGCGAAAATTGTCCAACTGATCAACGCAACGAGATCTCGTCATGCCACAGGATATGGCGCCGGCCAGCATTCAGAGAGTGCCCCGGTTTTTCGACCTCACGTCCTTCCTGCACGGACGAACGCGCGCCTGGGGCGTTTTCGAGGATCGCTTCGGCAACGTGAGACGTCGGCTCACCGTCGACATGCTCGGCCGCTGGGAGGGTGGCGAGTTCGTGCTCGAAGAGCAGTTCGTCTACGACGGCGTCTCGTCCGAGCAGCGCACCTGGCGCGTCGTCCCCGAGGCGAATGGACGCTTCCGCGCCGCATGCAGTGATTGCGTCGGGGAGGCGATCGGGCAGTGCGCGCAGGACAGCGTGCGGATGTCGTACCGGTTCCGCTTGAAGCTCGACGCACGCGATCTCGTGGTCACACTCGACGACCGGCTCTACCAGATCGGCCCGGACCACGCGATCAACCGCGCGCGCATGAGTAAGTGGGGCGTCAAGCTTGGCGAGCTTTCTCTCTTATTCGAGCGCATTCCTGACAGGAAGTGATCCTCAAAGCCGACCCGCGAGACGCAGAAAGAGCGCGTTCGGCAGGATGCGCAAAAGCTTCATAATCGTGGCGAGCTGCCATGGGAAGACGATCTCGAACCGGCCGCGTTCGAGCCCCTTCAGGATGCGCTCTGCCGCATCGTCGGCCTTGATGATGAAGGGCATCGGAAAGGTGTTGATTGAGGTCATCGGCGTTTCGACGAAGCCGGGATTGACGAGGCTCACCTTAATGCCGTGGCGCGGCAGCTCCAGCCGCAACACCTCCGCGAGCGAGATGACGGCCGCCTTGGTCGGCGCGTAGGCAACGGCATTGGGCAAGCCGCGATAGCCAGCCATCGATGCGACGAGTGCGATGTGACCCTTGCCCGCTTTCGTCATTGCCGGGATGAGAAGCTCGAGCGCATTGGCAATGGCGACGTAGTTGACGTTCATGGACTCTGCGATCCGCGTCGCGTCGAGGGCACTGGCCGGCATCGGCTGCCAGACGCCGGCATTCAACACGGCGAGGTCGATCGCACCCAGCTCATCGGAGATGCGGGCATGCGCCGCCGCCGTCCTGCTGCGATCGGTGACATCGAGCGGGACCGGCAGCAACGACGGATGCAGCGCCGCGAGCTCAGCGAGCCGGGCTTCACTTCGCGCCGATGCAGCGACGCGCACGCCTCGTCCAGCGAGCTTCAGCGTGAGCTCTCGGCCGATGCCTGTACTGGCGCCGGTGATCCATGCGGTGCGCCAGGGGCTCGGCATCACGACCTCGCCGCAGTCAGAGACCGGTCCACGGCTGCGTCAAGCGGCCGATCAGCGACTTGAAGCGCGCGGGCCGCTCGCTCGCGATGAGGCAGATGCATTCGGCCTCCTTGCCGACAATTGGCTGATGATCGACGCCGCTGTCGACATCTTGCACATCACCACGCCCGTAGGAGCCCGTCACGTCGCTGTAGGACCCTTCGAGAACGAGTGTCAGCTCGCTGCCGCCGTGTCCGTGCTCCGGCATCGCCCGGCCCGGTGCGATGCGCAGCAGTCGAAGGTCCCCCTCTGCGGGCTGGCACAACGGCAATTTGTGATGCCATACGCCCGGACCAAGGCGGCGCCATGGGATCTCGTCCCACGCCAAGCCGTAGGCGAGAGCCAGCGGCGCGGGGAGGCGTTCGTCGATCGGTTGCACGGGCTTGCCGACGAAGCTCGCCGTGTCCGGCGGCCGCCGCCGTGGCGCAAGCGGCGTCTCCGACGGCGAGGCCGTGTCGGCGAACATGAGAGCAGCGCCGAGGCGCTCGAGGTCAGCGACCTCGGACCGGCAGCGCGGGCACATGGCGAGGTGCGCGGCGACCACGGCCGCGAGCGGCTCTGAGAGCGTTGCCGCGGCGTAGCTCACAAGCGTTGCCTCATCGGGATGATGGGTAATCGGGATCATCATCGGATATCCTCGAGTGCGGCTCGCAATTTCTGGTAGGCAAGTCGGATACGTGATTTCACCGTCCCCAACGGCAAGGAGAGACGATCGGCTATCTCGCTGTGGGCAAGGCCATCCACGAAGGCGAGGGTCACGACCTCGACCTGCTCGGGCGGCAGCTCCTTCAAGATGGCTTGCACGCGGAGCTGACGTTGCCGCTCGGCGACGAGGTCCGGGCGGTCGCGGTACGACAGCACGCGCGCG
>DAORNH010000128.1:0-4368 GCA_035440865.1 Hyphomicrobiaceae bacterium
GAGCGGATCGCCTCCGCCTCGCGCCGGATGCGCTCGAGCTGCTCCTGCTGCTCGGCGAGCGTCAACCGCTTCTCCTCCATGAGCGCGGCGAGCTTCAGCTGCGAGGCGGCAAGGCGCTCGCTTTCCGAGCGCGCCTTGTCGCGCTCTGCCTTGATGTCGCCGACGACCTTAAGGAGTTCGTCGATGTCCTTCTTGAGCTGAAGCGCGTGCTTTTGCGTCTCTGGGAATGTCGCCGCCAGCAGCATGGCGCTGCGGACCATGCGGAGCGCGTCCTCTCGGCGCGTGATCATGACCGGCGGCGGGTTGTGGCCCATGCGCTGCATGACGGCGAGGATGCGGGCGATCTGGTCGTGACGTTGGGCAAGCGAGCCGCGCAACTGCCGCTCGAGCTCCTCGAGGCCGCCGATGCGGTTGTCGAGCTCGCTCAAGCGAGCCTCGCTCGCCTGGATGAGTCCGGCGGTCTCGAGGAGCTGCTTGTTCAATGCCTCGCGCTGGCGGGCCACATCCGCGACGCCCGCGGCCGTCGCATCCTGGCGGCGCTTGGCCTCTTCGAGCTTGCGCTTGGTCTCCTCGAGCTGCTTCTTGACGGTATCGACACCTTGCGCGGAGCCGTGCACAGGCAGCAGCAGGAACGCAAACAGTGGCAGGGCAAGGCCGCCGCCGCGCCACGACATCACGCCTGCATTCGATCGCCCGCTTGACGGCAAAGCTCTGTCCCACGGAAATCCTGCGCCCGACGCACGTCCGGGCTGAGCCCGGTTAGTATGTCCGCATTGAGTGCACAATAGGGCCCTTGGCGAACGGCCAAGGTCAGCGTGCAAATGTGGCCGGCCGCCTCAAGCCCTTCGCCCGGCCGACGTCTTCCGCTCAATGGCATCCCAGATCAGCGCTGCGATATCGGCGCCGCCGAAAGCCTTCACTTGCCGGATTCCGGTCGGCGAGGTGACATTGATCTCGGTCAGGAAAGGTCCGATGACATCGATCCCGACGAAGATCATGCCGCGCGCCTTGAGCTCCGGCCCAATCCGCCTGCAGATCTCGAGGTCGCGCGGGGTGAGCTCGGTCGGACGTGCGACGCCGCCGACGTGCATGTTGGAGCGCGTCTCGTCGGCCGCCGGCACGCGATTGATCGCGCCGACCGCCTCGCCGTCGACCAGGATGATGCGCTTGTCGCCAGCACGCACCTCGGGGCGATACTCCTGGATCATCACCGGCTCGCGATTGAGGATGTGGAAAATCTCGATCAGCGAGTTGAGATTGGTGTCCTCTGGCTTCAGCCGGAACACGGCCGCGCCGCCATTCCCGTAGAGCGGCTTGATGATGATGTCCTTGTAGCGGGCCCGGAAGTCCTTGATCTCCTCGGGATTACGCGTGACGAGCGTCGGCGGCATCAGCTCGGGAAAGTTGAGGACGAAGATCTTCTCCGGCGCATTGCGGACGTGCGCCGGATCGTTGACGACGAGCGTCTTCGGGTGAATGCGTTCGAGGAGATGTGTCGTTGTGATGTAGCCCATGTCGAAGGGCGGATCCTGACGCAGCAGCACGACATCCCAGCTCGTGAGGTCCTCAGCGCGCGGGTTCGACACCGTGACGTGATCGCCGATCTTGTCGCGCAAAACGACGGTCGTGCCGCGTGCCAGCAGCTTCGGACCGTCGAGCGCGAGCTTGTCGGGCGTGTAAACGAAGAGCTCATGCCCGCGCTTTTGCGCCTCGAAGAGCATGGCAAACGTCGAATCCCCGCGAATGTCGATGCGGTCGATCGGGTCCATCTGGCAGGCGACCTTGAGGCTCATGGGCTCTCCGACGTCTCGTGTCCGCGATGATGTCGCATGCAAATGCGCGGTCGTGCGTGCTGTCAACGTTTTCCTTTGGGAGAAGAGGCCGGCGATACCGGATCGCGCCGTTAACCGCTCTTGATCGGCCGGATTTTTCCGGGCACATGGCTCACCGCCCAAGCGATGAGCGACCAGGACATGACCGATAGAGCCCGCAGAGCATTCCGAACGCTGCTCGCCGCCGTGAGCGCGCTCATCGTTGTGGCAACGGCTGTCGTTGCCCAGTCGCCCCCGACGCCGCCCGGCCCTGCCGCGCCGCCTGCAGCCCAGCCCGCGCCAGCACCCATACCGAGCAAGCCGCAGCTGCCGAGCGAGGTCGCCGATACCATCGATCGCCTCGCCGCCGTGATGGACAGTGTCGAGAAGTCGGTCGCCAAGCTCACGGATGCCGAGCAGGATCTCGGCCGTCTCCGCGACGATGTCGAGCGCATCATCACGCAATCGACGGAAACGGCTGACAAGCTGCGGCCGCGGCTCTCGGCGCTCAGAAGCCAGATCGAGCGGTTGGGACCGCTGCCAGGCAAGGACGCGCCCGCCGAGGCTGCCGCAATCACCGCAGAACGGGCCCGTCTGACGGCCGAGGCGACCAACCTCGACGGCGCCATCAAGACGCTCGAACTCACCTGGGTGCGCGCGCGCCAGATGATCGACAAGATCACCGATCTGCGGCTCACCTTGTTCACGAAGAGCCTCATGGAACGGATGTCGAGCCCGCTGCTGCCCTCGCTCTGGCGCAGCGTGATGAACGACTTCCCGCCGCTCTCCTGGCTCATCGGCTACGTCGCTCGCGACTGGTGGTCATGGGCGCAGCGTCGCATCGTGCCGCTGAGCGGCGTCCTTGGCGGCGCCGCCCTCCTCTACCTGGCGCTCAGGTGGCTGGCCGCATGGCTCGTCCGCAAGTGGGATCGGGCCGCCGACGCTCCGGCCTTCACCTTTTTCGAGCGAGCGGCCGATGCCGCCTGGGTCGCCATACTGCGCGCGCTGCCCGGCATGGCCGCGGCACTCGCCATTTACGTCGGTCTCGATCTGCTCGATCTCCTCTACTATCCGACCGACCGGATTGGAGGCGCGGTGCTCAAGGCGGTGCTGCTGTTCGTCGGCATCTCGGCCTTGATCCGTGCCCTGTTTGCGCCCCGTTCGCCGCATCGCCGGCTGCTGCCGATCGACGATCAGGCAGCGAGTCGTGTCTGTCGCCTGCTGCAGACCATGGCCGGCGTGACGGCGCTCGATACGTCACTCACCGCCGTGGGCCGCGCCCTCTATGCGCCGCTCTCGATAAGTGTCGCCCAGTCCTTCTTGATGTCGATGCTGTTCGCGGCCCTGCTGATCGGGCTCTTGCTGACGCCGTTCGTGCCGCGCGGGTCGCCCCCCGATGTCGCTCAGACCTGGCCGAAGTCCCATCCGCGTTGGCTCAAGGGGCCGCTCTGGCTGGTTGCCTTGGCGATCATCGCGGCCTCCGTGCTCGGCTATCTGGCGCTCGGCCGCTTCGTCACGCAGCAGTTGATGGTGACCGGCGTGCTGATCGTCGTCGCCACGCTCCTCTACCTCGCCATTCGCGCCTTCACACGCGAAAGCGAGACGGCGATGCCGGTCAATGCGGTGCTCGAGGGGCGATTCGGCCTCGATCCGCCGCGCCGCCAGCAGATCGTCAAGCTCGTCGAGCTCGCGTTGACGCTGACGCTCGTCATCCTGGCGCTGCCGATCCTGCTGCTGCAGTGGGGCTTCTCCGGCGCCGACATCCGAGACTGGCTGAAGTCGGCGATCTTCGGCTTCGAGATCGGCCAGTTCAAGATTTCGCTCGCCCGCATCCTGATCGGCGTCGTGCTGTTCACGGCACTGCTGTTCGCAACCCGCCTTTTCCAGCGCTGGATGCGCGAAAGCGTGCTGGTGACGCCGCGCGTCGATCCCGGCATCGCCCATTCCATCGACACGGCCATCGGCTATGTCGGCATCGCGGTGTCCGCCATCATTGCAGTCTCCTATGCCGGCTTCGACATCACGAGCCTTGCCATCGTCGCCGGCGCACTCTCGGTCGGCATCGGCTTCGGCCTGCAGTCGATCGTCAACAATTTCGTCTCGGGCCTCATCCTGCTCATCGAGCGGCCAATCAAGGTCGGCGCCTGGATCGTGGTCGGCGATCAGCAGGGCAACGTGCGGCGCATCTCGGTGAGCTCGACGGAGATCGAGACGTTCGATCGCGCGAGCCTCATCGTTCCGAACTCGGAGCTGATCACCGGCCGCGTGCTCAACTGGACGCACCGCAACCAGCTCGGCCGCCTCATCGTCAAAATCACCGTCGGCAGCACCGCAGACCCCGAGAAGGTCCTCGCCGTGCTGCGCGACTGCGCCGGCAAGCATGCCCGCGTTCTCGGCACACCCGAGCCCCGCGCCTCGTTCGACAATTTCGGCGCCAATGGCCTCGATTTCTCGGTCCGCATGGTCCTCGACGACGTCAACCGCTCGCTCGAGGTACAGACCGATCTCCGTACCGCGATCCTGAAGCGCTTCCGCGAGGAAGGCATCGAGATTCCGA
>DAORNH010000128.1:4538-8363 GCA_035440865.1 Hyphomicrobiaceae bacterium
GAGATACATCCGGCCGGGTCTGGATGACGGGTGCGTAGCTCAGCGGTAGAGCACTACCTTGACATGGTAGGGGTCCCAGGTTCGATCCCTGGCGCACCCACCAGACGCCTCAGCTCATGACGTCGGGCGCACTGTCTCGCGCGACGTCCGCAATGATCACTTGTGAGGAGCCGACCGTGACTGCCGAGATCATACGTTTCCGGCGCGTCCGCAAGGAGAAGGCCCGGCAGGAACGCGAGGCCGAGGCCGCGCTCAATCGCGCCCGCTTCGGCCGCAGTCGCGAGGAGCGCGAGCGCGATGAGGCGCGCGCAGAGCTGGAGCGGCGCCGGCACGAGGGCAATCGCCTCCGGCATAAGCCATCGAACGACGATGAGCCGACCTCGGCCTGAGACGCCGCCGCTCGGCGATATGCGTCCCGTCAAGCATTCGTTCACGATCCGCGGCCACAGGACCTCCGTATCGCTCGAGGCGCCATTTTGGGATGCCCTCAGGGCGGCGGCGACACGGGACGGCCGCTCGCTGTCGGCGCTCGTCTCTTCGATCGACGCCGAACGCGGCTGCGCAAACCTGTCGAGCGCGATCCGCGTCTGGCTGCTCCGCGATCTGCAAGTGCGACTTTGAAGCCTATTTTTTGCCGCTCGTGTAGCCCGGGGTCTGGCAGAGATTCGTCGTGCCTGCGTGGAAGGTCTTGTCCTTCTCGACGTGCTGAATCGGCACGCACTGCCGGCAGAGCTCGGCCGTGCAGCCGCGCGTGCAGGCGCGATAGGCCCCCGGGCAGCCGCGCCGACCCTTCGCTGCACACTTCTGGTTCTCGATCTCGCAGTAGCCCCGGCAGAGCTGCTCGCACTTGGGGCACGCAAGCGTCGAGCAGGCTTCGCCCTGGGCACTTGCAGGCGCCAGCCAGGCGATGAGCAGGTGGCAGAGGACTGCGAGCCCGGAGGCAGCGAGGCAGAAGCGAGAGCGAGGACGGATTGGCATGTCGCGGGTCCTTATGCGAGGGAGCGCTGAGGACCGTGCCAAGGCCCCGTCTTGTCGGCCAGACGCACGAAGGGCGTCCCGGCGACGCACTATACCGCCGGCTCGGATCGTCGTAAGTTGTTCAAAGGGTGGGTCAACCGGGGATGTCAGTATGCGTGCCGTTGCGATGCGGGGCCATGGCGGCGCCGACGTGCTTGCCGTGATCGATGCGCCCGTCCCGGAGCCCGGTCCCGGCGAGGCCCTCGTCAAGGTCTCCTTCGCCGGCATCAATTTCATCGACATCTATCAGCGCAGCGGCACCTATTCCGCCGCATCCAAGCCCACACCGCAAGCACCGATCATCCTCGGTCTCGAGGGCGCCGGCGAGATCGTCAAGGTCGGCACAGGTGTGAGCGACCTAAAGCCCGGCGAGCGCGTCGCATGGAGCGGCTCCCCCGGCAGCTACGCCGAGTTCGCGCGTGTTCCGGCCTGGAAGCTCGTGCCGGTTCCGGCTGATGTGCCGCTCGACATCGCCTGCGCCGTACAATTGCAGGGCGGCACGGCACACTATCTCGCCACGTCCACCTTTCCGTTGAAGTCCGGTGACGTCGCGCTCGTCCATGCCGCAGCCGGCGGCGTGGGCCAGCTCCTCGTGCAGCTCGCCAAGGTCTGCGGCGCAACGGTCATCGCCACGGTCGGCAGCGATGCCAAGGCCGAGCTCGCCAAGGCGCGTGGCGCCGACCACGTGATCGTCTACACACGCGAGGATTTCCTGGCCCGCGTGCTCGAGATCACGGCGAACCAGGGCTGCCACGTCGTCTATGACTCGGTCGGCAAAGCGACCCTCGCCAAGAGCATCGCGGCAACGCGCCGCCGCGGCCTGGTCATCAGCTACGGCAATGCCTCCGGAGTTCCGGACGCTCCCTCGCCCATGGCGCTCGCCGACGCGGGTTCGCTGTTCTTCACGCGGCCACGCCTCGGCGACTACATGCAGGACGCCACCGAGATCCGCTCCCGCATCGGCGATCTGCTGCAGGGCGTGAGGAGCGGTGCGCTCAAGGTCACCATCGACCGGATCTGGCCGCTCGCCGAGGCGCGGCAGGCACACGAGACGCTCGAAGCCAGGGGAAGCCATGGCAAGCTGTTGCTCAAGGCGATCGGCTGAGAGCGACGCAGCCCGATGCGGATCGAGTATCACCGGACTCTCATCGCTGACCGCGTGCGGATGGAGGCATTTCATGGCGCCCTCACGCGCCTGATCGTTCCGGGGCGGTCCACGGTTGCCGACATCGGCACAGGCAGCGGCGTGCTGGCCATGCTCGCGGCCCGGCTCGGCGCCCGCAAGATCTACGCCTATGAGATGGCGGAGATCGGCGCCGTGGCCGAACGGCTCGTCAGGCACAACAAGTTCAGGTCGATCGAGCTGATTCCGGGGCGGTCGACGGACATCATCGACCCGCCGCGCGTCGACATCGTCGTGTCCGAGACGCTCGGCAACTATGCCCTCGAGGAAAACATCATCGAGACGATGAACGATGCCGTGGCCCGCCATCTCGCTCCTGGCGGCACGATCATTCCGGCACGTCTCGAGCAGTTCGTCGCCCCGGTCGTCGCGCCGCGGCTCCGAGACGAGCTCGCCGCCTGGGATCGCGTCGGGCTCGGCCTCGATCTCGGTCCGGCGACGGCCTTCAGCCTCAACAATGCCTATGTGCGCACGCTCGTGCCAGACGAGCTTCTCGACCGCGGAAAGAGCGCTCAGGTCTGGGACCGCATCGATCTTTCGAAGAAGAACAGGCTTTCGAGGAAGGGCCGCGCGAGCTGGTTGATGGAAGCGCAGGCAACGATCCACGGCCTCGCCGTCTGGTGGTGCGCCACCCTCGTCGACCCGATTGCACTGTCGACCGGACCGTTCGATCCTGCAACGCACTGGGAGCAGCTGTTTTTTCCCGCGCTCGATCCGATCTCGCTCAGTCGCGGCGAGACGCTGGCGATCGAGCTCTCGTCACGCTCATCGGACGAAGGCGGGACGGACCTCGCCTGGACGCTCGTGCGCGTCAATGCCAAGGGCCGCGAGGCCGAGCGCCAGGCGTTGAGCCTCGACCAGGGCTTCATTCCTTGACCTGCCTGGCCTGAACAACCAGACACCCCTCCGGCGCGAGCCGGATTTGATCACGGTCATTGTATGAGCGCAGCGTGACCATGCGTGCTGCGGTAAGCACGACTTCCCCTCGTGGGACCGACCTGGGAAACCACTCGACATGTCGACAACGCAGATCTCGCCGGACCGAGCAGCGATCCAACGGCCGGCGATCCACATGCAACGCATCGAGAGGCTTGGGCGCATCGCGGCGATTGCGCTGCTTGCCGGAAGCATGGCCGACCTATGGATCAACGAGACTTCAGGTCCGACGGACCCGCCCGCTGAAGAGTTTCGAGCCGCCTCAGCGGCACTCGCCGGCCACGACCTCACTGATCGCGAGACGACCGTTTCCGGCTATGTCGGGGCTCCATTCTACTACCGCAGTGACGTGCGCATGTCGCGCAATGACGACACCGATGTCGTTCTGAAGCGCCTCGGCTGGGATGGTGACGCTCTCTATTTCCCGATCGACGGCGGCGTGCGCAGCGTGAGCTGGAATGGCTCATTCGGCTTCATGATCGATTTTCTCCACAATAAGGCGATCGCCCGGCTCGGTCGTGGTGCTCATGGCCGCCGGCTCGCCAATCCCATCGTAGAGGAGGTGGAGGCGACGGGACGGCTGAAAGGCGCCCCGGCTCCCGCACGTCTGAAGCTCACCGACGTATTCGAGCGGCTCGAGTTCACGCACGGGCACAACGTGCTGTTGCTGAACGGCATGATGCGGCTCG
>DAORNH010000128.1:8375-11748 GCA_035440865.1 Hyphomicrobiaceae bacterium
CCGAGAGTCCGCCCCTATATCGGCATCGGCGGGGGAATTGCCGTTCCCCATGTCGAGGTCTGGTTCCCAGGTGCGAATGCCGTCGAACGCACGAACGAGTACCAATATGCGGGGCCGGCCGCACAGGCGGTCGCCGGCTTCGAAATCAGTGCCGGCCGGGTGACCTACTTCGTCGAGTACAAGTTCACCTACGCTTGGATATCGAGCACTCTGACAGCCGACCAATCCTGGAAGAACTTCAATATGCCGGGCGATCTTTTCCGCCAATTCCGCAGGTGGCTTGCCGGTAGCTCGCCAAAGATCGGCACGATCAGCACGACGCTCGGAGCGCACCAGATCGTGGCCGGTGCCGGATACACGTGGCGGGCGCCGAAAGCTGATCCATCTAGCAGGTAAGGCCCGCACCGCCGGGCACGCCCGAGCCCTTTGCGACGTCGTCAGAAAGGGCTGAATGCTCGATTTTGCCCATCGCGCGAAGCCTTTTGTCGATCTTCCAGGCCGAAACAGCACCCCACACGCGTTTTCAATGGGGCACAAATGGTCGCATTGCCGTCGTCAACCAACTATTGAATCACCCATCGACAAGGCTTTCGATCCGAAATAATTCTTTAATTCCAATATCGCAGGCTTGCGCGTTATGATGGATGCCGCGGCAATCGGCTCGGGAGCGTCGCAAGGTACTCGGACCAAATCCGGCAACACCGGTCGGCCTGATTGCGGTAGTACCCGTTGCATTTTTCGGTTAGGACTTCCGCATGAACTCGAGAACGAAGATGCGCGGAAATTTGGCCCGGGCGTTCTAAACCCGTTCGAACAGCCCAGGTCGGCTTCATCGCACCGCCTATCCTTTCGCTGCGGCTCCCCGGCCGCAGCGGGTTGTGACAACAACGGCTTCACCAGAAAAGGCAGATCAATGAAGGACTCCCAACTCGAAAAGATGAGCGTCGCAGAGCTTCGCGACCTCGTGACGCGCGCCAATGCGATCATCTCCAACAAGGCCCAGCAGGAGAAGGCACAACTCCGCGAGCGCTGGCTGCGCGAGGCGAAGGAGGCAGGCGTCCCGGTGGAAATCCGCTTCACTGATAGCCGCAAGGGCGTCCGGAAGGGTTCCGGCGCAGACGTCAAGTTCCAGCATCCCGATGATCCCTCGCTCACCTGGAGCGGTCGCGGTCGCAAGCCCAAGTGGCTCTCTGAGGCCGGCGGCAATATCGAGCGTTTCCGCATCGCCTGACACCGCCCGACGTAATCGAGCGATCGAGAACGAAGCGCCAGCCGGTTCGCCGTGCTGGCGCTTCGTCTTTGTGCGCGACGTGTCCGGCACGATGCACGGCATCGTGGCGCTAAGGCCACGCCATCAGGCGTCATCTCACGCTTGGCACGTGACGCCGCACCGGCAAGGGTGAGGCAACATGCTACAAGTATTTCGCTCGCCGGTGCCTCACGGCTGTCCGATTCCAAGGCGACGTTCGAGCGGCAGGCGGCGCATTTCTCTGAGCGGCCGGCGAGAGAGGGTCAGCGAGGTTCGAGATGGCACGACACGCGCGCTCCGCGTCGTCGCACGGCACGATCGACGTTGCCGGAATTCCGACGCCGGTCGAGATCCGCCGGCATCCGTCGGCGCGACGGCTGACGCTGCGGGTGAGTCGGACGGACCGCTCGGTAGTCCTGACTGTTCCGAACGGCTCCGATCTCGGCGAAGCGGGCCGGTTCGCAGGCCGCCACGCCGATTGGGTTCGAAAGCGTCTCGAATCTGTGCCAAGCTCCGTCGCGTTTGTGGACGGCGCGGTCATCCCCGTCCGGGGCATCGCGCACTCGTTGAGGTTCAGCGGAGAGACCAGGGCCGAAGGCGTCGTCGTCGCCAATCCAACCGACCAGGGCGTGCCAGCTGCCCTGCTCGTATCGGGCCGGGTCGAGCACGCGCCAAGGCGCCTTCTCGAATGGCTGATGCGCGAAGCATGTCGCGACCTCGATGCATCCGTGCTTCATCACGCCGGCCGCCTCGGGCTCAGGCCGCGCCGCATCACAGTCCGCGACCAGCGCAGCCGATGGGGCTCCTGCTCGAGCACAGGCCGGCTCGCATTCTCCTGGCGGCTCATTCTCGCACCGACGTTCGTGCTCGACTATGTTGCCGCGCACGAGGTCGCTCACCTCGCCGAGATGAACCACGGGCCTCGGTTCTGGTCGCTCGTCGAGCAGACGTGCCCCGCCACGCAGCAGGCCAAGGCCTGGCTCAGCGCGCACGGCACGACACTGCACGGCTACGGCCCGCCGAGTTGAGGATGGCTGCAGTGGGTGTCCCGACCAATCGAGCGACTGGACAAGCGCCGCGACAGCTGTTATCGGACGCGCATTGGGGCCACACGGCCCCTTTTCAGTGACGGCGCTCCAGAAGTGGTGGCGTTGCGGCGGGTGATTAGCTCAGTTGGTAGAGCAGCTGACTCTTAATCAGCGGGTCGAAGGTTCGAGTCCTTCATCACCCACCACTTCGATCGGGGCATTGCCCCCGCGACGGGCCCTCGATCCGCATTCGAAGACCTGACAATGAACCGATTTTTCTCTGGATCACCGCTGCTGCGGTCGCCTGTCGTCATTGCAATTCCGATGACGAACATGCAGGTCGCGAACGGACGTCACGCTCGTCGGATCCGACGTCGATCGAACCGTCATGCAAATCCATTGATTTGGGCGATGGTGGAGTTTGGGCGATGGCGGAGACGGAGGGATTCGAACCCTCGATACCCGTTTACACAAGTATAACGGTTTAGCAAACCGCCGCCTTCAGCCACTCGGCCACGTCTCCTAAGGCCCCATGCGTATAGGCGCGGGGCCGGCGAATTGCAACCCTTGCTGACACCCTTGCCAGCACATCTACGGCTCGACTTTGGAAGATTGTCGGCCTGCTCAGGCCGCCTAGCTTGCCTTGGTGTCGTAGTTGAGGACGGGCGCCAGCCAGCGCTCGGCTTCGGCGAGCGTCCAGCCCTTGCGGCCGGCGTAGTCCTCGACCTGATCGCGCTCGACCTTGCCGACACCGAAGTAGTGGCTGTCGGCATGCGAGAAATAGAGCCCGGACACCGACGCACCCGGCCACATGGCGTAGTTCTCGGTGAGTTCGATGCCGGCCTGCGCTTCGGCATCGAGCAGGCGGAACAGGGTCGCCTTCTCCGTGTGGTCGGGCTGGGCCGGATAGCCGGGCGCCGGCCGGATGCCCGTATACTTCTCGGCGATCAGCTCCTCGTTCGAGAGCTTCTCGGTCGGCTGATAGCCCCACAGCTCGCGGCGGACCCGCTCGTGCATACGCTCGGCGAGCGCCTCAGCGAGCCGATCGGCCAGCGCCTTCAGCATGATGCGGCCGTAGTCGTCGGTCTTGGCGATG
>DAORNH010000129.1:0-1228 GCA_035440865.1 Hyphomicrobiaceae bacterium
CACACCCGTCGCACCAACGGGATTGCCACGCGCTTTCAGCCCGCCAAAGGTGCTGATGGGCAGTGTGCCATTCAGCACTAAAGCGCCATCCTGTGCCAGTTTCCAACCCAGTCCCCGTTCGGCAAAGCCCGCCGGCGGGTCGAGGAAGAAGCGACGGCTCGCCGAGGTGAGGATCTGCCAGGATCGCGTGCCATAGGCATCCGAGCTGACCGCCGCCGAGCGGCTTGTGCTGTGGTAGCCAGCCTGAGCTTCCTGCTCGATGAGGCAAACCTTGCCGCGCCGACAGAGAGCGGCTGCCGCCGACGCTCCGGCGACGCCGGCGCCGATGACGATGAAATCGAACGTCTGCACCATGGCTAGCGCCCTGCTACTTGGCGACGATTGCAACGCGCCCGCCGGTGAGGCCTGCAAGATCGCCAGGCTTCAGCTTGAAGACGGCGTTCGGCGTGCCGGCCGCGGCCCAGATCTCGTCGAACGCCAGCAGCGCCTCGTCGATCAGCACGATCGACGGACTCCTATGGGCAACCGGGGGTACGCCGCCGATGGCATAGCCCGTGGTGCCGCGCACGAAGTCGGCGTCGGCTCGCGCAATCGGTTCGCCGATCAGGTCGGCGACGCGACGCTCGTCCACCCGGTTGGTGCCCGAGGCGATCACCAGAACGGCCTGCCCCGAGGCCGCGGCGCGGAAGATCAGCGACTTGGCGATCTGGGCGACTGAGCAGCCGACGGCGGCGGCCGCATCGGCGGCCGTGCGCGTGCTCGCATCGAACTCGAGCACCGTGTAGCGGTCGCCAAGCGCCTCTTGGACACGCAGGGCCGCAGGGGCCGTCGCTGGTTTCATGTTCGCTGGTCCTGGGTCTGGTTACTCATTCGGCGGGATGCAGAACGCCCGCCCGATCGATGGCACGATAAAAGCAGCCGCGCGCGCCGGTATGGCAGGCGACGCCAGCGCCGGTGACGCGCACCTTGAGCCAGATCGCGTCCTGGTCGCAGTCGGTGCGCATCTCGACGATCTCGAGCGTATTGCCGCTCTCCTCGCCCTTCCTCCAGAGGCGATTGCGCGAGCGGCTCCAGAAATGGGCTGTTCCGGTCTCGATCGAGAGGCGCAACGCCTCGGCGTTCATCCAGGCAAGCATGAGGACGGCGCCGTTCGCGGCATCGGTCACGACGGCCGCCAGCACACCCGCGGCATCGAATTTCGGCGCGAAGGCCCGGCCATGCTCGATCT
>DAORNH010000129.1:1238-9258 GCA_035440865.1 Hyphomicrobiaceae bacterium
GTGGCGCCGCGGGGCGCAAAGGTCACTTTGTTCGGCTCGGACATGGTCTGATCTCGAGGAGCTGCCCCTCGGCTACCGCCACCTATGACAGCAGCTATGCAGCCGGCTCGGCCCGCGCATCTTGCATTCCGGGGCGCGAGGCGCAATATCGCTGCGATGACCGCCCTCAACGACATCTACAGCACCCGCATCCTCGAGCTTGCCGGGAACATTCCGCCGGCGCCGCGACTTGCAGCACCCGATGCGACGGCGACGGCACACTCGAAGCTGTGCGGCTCGACCGTGACGGTCGACCTCAAGGTTGCAGATGGCAAGGTTGCGGCCTTCGGCCAGACGGTGAAGGCCTGCCTTCTCGGGCAATCGTCGGCCTCGGTGATGGGACGCAACATCGTCGGAGCGACGCCGGCCGAGCTGCGCGAGGTCGGCCGCGTGATGCGCGACATGCTGAAGCGGGGCGGCCCGCCGCCATCCGGTCGCTGGTCGGACCTCGCCGTGCTCGAGCCCGTGCGCGAAGTGCGGGGCCGGCATGCCTCGACACTCCTCGTCTTCGATGCGGTCGAGGCCGCTCTCGACGAGATCGAAGCGCGCGAGGGGCAGGGCACTGCCACACGAGCCTGATGCCACCGGCCGGATCAGCAAGTCCGGGGCGGCGCCTCGCTGCCGGGATCGCGAAGCTGCCGATCCATGTCTACCGCTACACCCTGAAGCCGCTCATCGGCTATGAGTGCCGCCACCTGCCGAGCTGCTCGGCCTACGGCCTCGATGCGATCGAGCGCAACGGCGCCTGGCGCGGCCTCTGGCTCACCGTCTCGCGGATCTGGCGGTGTAGTCCGTGGGGAACGTCGGGACACGACGAGGCTCCGGATATCCGGGCCGAGCGGCACCTGCTCGCCCCTTGGCGGTACGGCCGCTGGACGAGGGCGGCCATTGCACGACAGCGCAACTGCAATGAGCAGGCGCGCGAGACAAGCGTTAGCGATTGATTAACCAGGGCCCGGCAAGCTGCACGTTCCCTTCCACTGAGAGGTGTGCGGCGGGTGCCATGCGCATGCTCGTCCTCGTTCTGGCGATCCTGGCCGGCCTCAAGGTCGCCTACCAGGAGTACGTCTATCGAAGCGTGACGGCGGAGGTGATCATCACGGCCTACCGCGACCGTGCTCTCGAAGCCTGCCGGACACACGCGTGGGGGAAGGCGGTGACGGCGGACGCCTGGGCCAACCCCTTGTCGATGACGCTCTCCGTCGGCCGCTCGACGCTGGGCTCGGACGCGTTCCAGCTCGATCACGCGCAGTGGAACGCCCGCTTCAAGAATCCCTACCTGCTCATTACCGCGGGCGACGGCACGGCCGAGATCACCTGCGAGTTCGACATCGTCAACAGCGTTGCGGCTGCACAACGGCGCTAATTGGTGGCCAAACACCTCGAAGTGAACAATTTTCGGCTTGTTTGGCCGAGTTCCTAAACCTGGATTTTACCTAAGTTGGATCATCTGGACGGTGTGGGCAGAGGCGTTTCTGCCCCGCTCGGTTGAAAACGAGACCGTCCGTCATGCGTAGGTCGGCAGCAATAGGAATGATGGCGCTCATCGCGGCGACCGGCATGATGGCCGGTTGCGCGAACGAGGCGCCGCGCCTGGATCAATCCGAGGTCGGCCGCCGCATGGCGGGTGCCGAGCCGCGCCTCTACAGGCTTGGCGTCGGTGACAAGGTGAAACTCACCGTCTTCGGTGAAGGCGACCTCTCCGGCACCTTCGAGGTGAACGGCGCGGGGCAGCTGCCCGTGCCGCTCGTCGGGGACATCTCCGCCCGCGACAAGACGATCGGCGAGCTCCGTGATGCGATCGCGGCCCGCCTCGCCAAGGGCTACCTCAAGAACCCGAAGGTCTCGATCGAGATCCTTTCCTACCGGCCGATCTACGTGCACGGCGAGGTGAGGAGTGGCGGCGAGTTCGCCTTCAAGAACGGCTTGCGCATCCGTGACGCCGTCGCCATGGCCGGCGGTTACTCCTACCGCGCCAACCAGACCTTCGTACTCGTCTCGCGGAGCGGCGGCGCAGAGGAGTTCCGAATAGACCTGCCGAGCGACCTCGCAGTCATGCCCGGCGACAACATCCGCATCCCGGAGCGCTTCTTCTGATGCTCCTCGCGGTCCACAGACCTGCCGACCGGTTGCGCCGGCGCCTCGATGCCTTCCGGCATCGCCTGGCGCAGGAGTGGCGGACCATGCGCGTGGTGCTGGGTCTCTGGATCACGGCCCTCGTTCCGGGCGCGAGTGCCGTACGCGCCTTCGATGTCAATCCCGATCCGGACCGCATCGACCAGACGATCGCCTTCCGCGAGCGGCTCAAGGACTACGACAGCATCAAGCTCTACGGCGCCGAGCGCGTCAGCGACCGCACGCGCACAGCCTACCAGCCTGACGGCATCCGCGTCGGCAACCTGCTGATCTTCCCGTCGATCGCGACGGCGATGACCTACGACGACAACATCCACGCGTCCGCCGGCCCGCGCATCGCAGACATGCGCTTCGACGTCACGCCCTCGATCCGCGTGCGCTCGTCGCTGCCGCGCCATGCGCTCGATCTCTCGCTTGGCGGCCGCATCGTCACCTATGCCGAGAACGAGGAGCTGAACCACGCCGACTTCCACGTGAAGGCGGCGAGCGCGTTCCATTTCGACCATGCGCACACCTTGTCGGTGAGCATGGTGTCGGAGCTCCTTCATCTCGACCGTCTCGATCCGACCTCGCCGGTGAGCGGCCGGCTCCCGGTCAGCACGTGGCACTCGCGCGCGAGCGTCGGCTTCACGCGCGATGTCGGCCGCCTCTACGGCACCGTGGCCGTTTCGGCCGATCTCTGGGACAACCAGGATCGCATCCTTTCCTCCGGCGCCATCCTCGACCAGGACGCCCGCGACCAGCGCATCTTCGAAGGCCAGGTGCGCCTTGGCTATCGTATATCGCCCGGTTTCGAGCTGCTCGGCCGCTTCCGCGGCATCCGCTACTTGACGCCTGGTGACGGCGCCCGCGACTGGGACGGCGCCGGCTACGAACTCGCCGTCGGCCTCGCCATGGAGACGAGCCCGCTGCTGCGCTGGCGTCTCCTCGGCGGCTACGGCATCCGCGACTTCGACCAGCGCGGCATGGCGGCATTCCAGACCGGCCTCATCGAGGGCGAGGTGCAGTGGCTGCCGACCGAGTTGATGACCGTCACGGCGAGCGTCAGCCGCGCGATGGTGCAGACACTCGGTGACGGCGCCGGCGACAACGGCGGCCGCGTCGATAGCGCCGTCATCGCCCGCATCCAATACGAAGTGTGGCGCAATCTCGTGCTGACGGTCGGCGGCGAGCTGCGCGACTACGACTACATCGGCTCGGATCGCAACGACCGGAGCGCGAGCGGCCGCGTCGGGCTCGAGTACCTGCTCAACAAGCAGTGGAAGCTGTCGCTCGGCTACGAGCATCAGCGCCGCTGGTCCAACCTGGAGGAGTTCAACCTCACACGGAACCTGTTCACGTTCGGCGCGAAGCTGAGCTTCTGAGGCAGGCGATGTCCACGAGACCCTCAGAGAGCGATACGGCGGCCGACGACGGCCCGGGCTTCGGCCCGAAGGATGCGATCGCCATCATCAAGCGGCGCGGCGTGCTCATTGCCGTCGTATGGACCGTGCTGGCCCTGATCGCGGTCGGGTTCGCCGCAGCCCTGCCGTCGCGCTACGAGGCGGCGGCGACCGTGCAGATCGATCCGCGGAAGCGCCTCATCGTCAATCTCGAGCCGGTACAGTCCGATCTGCGCCCCGATACGCCGACCGTCGAAAGCGAGGTCGAGGTGATCCGCTCGAGGGCGATCGTCACGCGCGTGATCGACAAGCTGGGTCTGCGCACCGATCCCGAGTTTGCCGGACCCGGACCCATCCGCCGCGTCTTGATCGCGCTCGGCATCTCGAAGGCGCCGCCACCGCCGCTCTCGGTGGAAAACCTTTCGGCGCCGATCGATCCTGACCGGGACGAGGTCGCAGCCGGGCTCGAGAAGATGCTGAAGGTCAGCCGTGTGCGCAACACGCTGCTGATCGAGATTCGTGTAACCTGCGGCGATCCTGCGAAAGCCGCACGCATCGCCAATGCCCTTGCCGAGGCCTACCTCCAGGAGCAGCTCGACGCCAAGGCCAAAGCCACGGAGCAGGCGACCGGCCTCATCGAGGCGCGCCTCGACGGCCTCAGGCAGAAGCTCGCGCATGCCGAGCGGCAAGTCGCCATGTTCAAGGCCGACAACAACATCTTCGATGCCGAGGGCCAGCTCCTCTCGGAAAAGAAGCTCGCCCGCCTCATGGAGCAGACGGTGCTCGTCCGCTCAGCAGCCGCCGAGGCGCGCGCGAAGCACGAGCAGGTGCAGCAACTCCTCAGGAAGGGCGCAGACAAGGGAGCGGTCGCCGACGTGCTCGCGAGCCACACCGTGCGCATGCTGAAGGACCAGCTCGTCAAGGCGACCCGCCGCGAGGCGGAGCTTGCGACGAAGTACGGATCACTCCATCCCGAGATGCTGAAAATCCGCGCGGAGGTCGCCGACATCCGCGGCCAGATCGCCGACGAGACGCGCCAGATCATCAACAACCTCGCAACCGAGCTCAAGGTCGCCGAGGATCGCGAGCGACGCCTGCAGGACGAGCTCGCCCGAGTCATGGAACAGCAGAACGCGGCGAAGGAGGCGAGCGTCCGCCTGCGCGAGCTCGAACGCGAGGCGACATCGAGCCGTCAGGTCTATGAGGCGTTCCTCGCCCGCTACAAGCAGACTGCCGAAACGCAGGGCCTCGAGCTCCCAGATGCCCGCATCATCGAGCCGGCCGCGGTGCCGCTCGGACCGAGCTCGCCGAAGCGCAAGCAGCTGATGGCCGTCGGCATCGTCGGCGCCTTCGTGCTCGGCCTCATCGCGGCCTTTGCCGTCGAGTTCTTCACGTTCGGCTTCGGCAAGCCTGAGCAGATCGAGCAGTCGCTCGGCGTCGAGCATCTGGCCTCGCTCCCGTTCCTGCCGGGCGCCCGGCGGGACGCAGACCGGCTCCGGCTCGCGCGCATGGTGCTTGCCGAGCCGACAGGCGCCTATACCGAGGCGATCCGCTCGCTCCGGCACGGCCTCGATGCGCGCCGCCGCCAGGCGGGTTCACGCATCATCCTGGTGGTCTCGCCGCAGGAGGCGGACGGCAAGTCGATGGTAGCGGCGAACCTTGCGCTCCACTATGCGCTCGCCGGCGTGCGCACGCTGCTGGTCGACGGCGATCTCCGCCGCAAGACGCTTTCGGCGACGCTCGGCGTCGACGCGCGCGCGGGGCTGTTCGATGCGATCGAGTTCGGCTTGGTTCCGCAGTCGGTCGCGCTCAACGATCGATCGACGGGGTTGGCGCTCATGCCGGCGGGCGGCCAGCTTGCGCGGCTCGCCCCGCCCGAGGCTCTGGCCAGCGAGCGGATGGTCGACGTGCTCGGTCAGCTGCGGCAGGCCTTCGACGTGATCGTCATGGATTCTCCGGCCCTCCTGCCGGTAGTCGATGCCCGCATTGCTGCAGCGCACGCCGATCAGGTTCTCTTTGTCGTGCGCTGGGGCGGGCTCGACATCGCGGATGCCCGCCGAGCCATTAAGGCGCTCGGCGTGAACGCGAGGAAGATTGCGGGCGGTGTCGTCAACGGCATCGATCTCGCGACGGCCGACGGTGTCTACGACGGCGAGCCCGCCGCCGCACCGATCACAAGCCGCCGAACTGAGCCGGCTCTCGGGACGGCAGCCAAGACTGGGGGGCGCGAGGCGGCGTAACTGGGAGCGACACCTTATCGCCGAGGAAAAGGACTTTCTGCCGCATTGTGGCCAATCTCCCTGCCGATGGTCGGAAAACATCGACGATCTTCGGGGGACGGCGTGGCGAGGGGTACCGGGGCGAAGTCCAGCCTCCGTGACTGTAGTCTTATGCTGGCCGCGGCATTCGGGCTCGGTGCCGGGCTCGGCGCCGACGTGCGCGCCCAAGAGAGGGCCTCGGAGCAGGCCTCGCTGCCGTTCCATTGCGAATACGACGGCCATCGCCCTGTCGTGACGCCCGCCGGACCTCAGGCCCACGACATCACAAGTGAACGCGAAAATCTCCCTTTCACGGCCTGTCGCGGCCCGGGCAGCGAGGGGTGCCGCACCTGGATGGTGCATCGCTTCGAGCTGCGGTGCCGCACGGCGGTCGTGCCGTGGGTTGCCATTGTCGCCCGCGCGCCGCACCTTCCGGGTCGAGTCACGATCTCTGACGGCGCGCTCACTCTCAGGCTTGATGCGTCAGGCAATGCGCCGTACCTCGGGCCGTGCCCCCGGCCGGGCGATAAGCCGCTCGGTCATGCGACAAGCGCTCCATGGCCTCGATTGCCCCTCGATAGGCGCTGTTTCGAGCCGCGCTCGTCCTGGACCGACGGCTGGTCCGTCACCTTTCCGAAGGGGTATGCGCCTGTTGCAGGGATCGGCGCGCGCTTCATCACCACGTCGACGCACGGGGCCGGATCCCTCGATTCGCCGACGGACGCTGCCGGCAAGCATCGCAGCGGCGGCATGCCGGTAACCTGGGTGCGACGGACACCGACCGGATCAGAGCCTCAACCGGCTCGCGCGGCAGGCACGAGCGATCACGATCCGTTGATGGCAGCGCCAGGCATGACGGGGATGTTCGAATCTCCACGCTTGCCGCCCGCACCGGCCTCGAACTGGTTCGCTACCATGCTGCGCACGCTCGGAATCGTGCCACCAGGGCCGCTCTTGTTCATCGTCTCGGGTGCCTTGATGGCTCTCGGTGCAATGCTGCTCGTCCGGCGCCGGGCGGCCGCCTCGCGTCGCGACGGATCGACAGACCAGCCACCTGCACATTCGGCATCGCCGATTATCGAGGCTGCGTCGACCGTACGCGGCGTGCTCTTACAGTTGCCGGCGCCGCAGATGGCGGTCGCCGAGACCGTAATTGCGGCTGCTCAAGAGCTCCAGCCGCGCGCCGGCGAGCGTGTTGCAGCTGCCGCCGCATCGGAGCCGGTTGCCTCGGCACCTCAGCCGCAGGCTCCAGCGACGGATACGGAGGCGCTGCCGACGCCTGATGGCGATGCAGGCGAGGCTTGCCGTGAGCTCGACGCAACGGCTGCCGCATTGAGCCAGATCGTCGGCCAAATGGTCGCCGATCTCGGTTCCGACGGGGAGCTCGCGGCCGTGCTCAAGGAGGACCTGCAGGGTATCGACGCCGAGCTTGCGGCACCAAAGCTGCGCGCGGACATCGCGGCCAAACGCTGGTCCGCGGCGCGCGTCCCACTCGACGCCATCATCGCCGATCTGCAGCGCATTCGCACGCTCGCACGGATCGAGAGTGAGCGTCGTATCGCGGCGATGCCGCGTGAGCCGCAGCTTCCGGTAACTCGCGCCGAGGCGTGCGAGGCTCTCGGCGTCAATCCGCAGTCCGACATGAAGGCGATCAAGAAGGTCGTCGATGCGCTGCGCTTGACGTGGCACCCTGATCTCGCTGTGGACGATGCTGAGCGACGTTCGCGCGAGGATCGCATGAAGCAGATCAATGCCGCCTGGGATGTCCTCATCCAGGAGAGCCGCCGTTTGACCTGACGGCATCAGCTGCATTCTGATCTGAACTTGGACCCGATGATGGTGGAGGCTGCGTGTGAGCTACCTGATCGCACTCCGTCGATATCTGCGGATCCCGATCTCACTGGCACACGCGATCGTCGCCCGGTTCGGCCACCTCGGCTACGTTGTGCTGGCGACGCTCCTGCCTATCGGCCTGATGATCCTCGCCTACAGTTCGATGTTCGACGATTTCTCCGGAGCCAAGCCTCGCCCCGGTGACACGTGGCGAATCCTGCTGCTCATCGTGCCGACTGCGCTCGCCATCGTACTGGCGATCGCGCTTCCGTTCATCGACGAGCTCGGTCGCATCGAGGACGCCGATCGGGCGAAGGCGCGACGCGGCGAGGTCTGGGCACACTGGCGCCTGCCGAGCGACGCTTGGGCACA
>DAORNH010000129.1:9280-11656 GCA_035440865.1 Hyphomicrobiaceae bacterium
GAGCTCCAGAGGGAGGCAGGCAACACGCTGCTTTTCGGGCTCGGCTTCGCCGCCATTTTCGGTCTTGTCATTGGCTATGCCTCGGGCCCGACGTTCGGCCTCATGGTGTTCGCGATGATCGGGCTGATCGCGCTCGCGACCTCGGGTCGCGAGCTACTGCTCGGCTCGTCCAGCGCCGCCGGGCGCATGGTTGATGTCTATGTCTCGGGCGATTTTGTCCTTGCTAACAACCAGTACTCGCGCCTCCACCATGCCGACAGGTTCGGCAGCGGATGGAACATCGCTTCCATCGCGCTGCTGCCGACGACACCCGCAATTCTCGAGATCACGAGCCACGGCTTCCGCTCGCGGACACTCGGCGCAATGGCCGGCGTGCGGGGCGGCATCGAGGGCGTGATCGCAGGGGCGGTGAACACGTCGGGCGGTCCCCCGATCATTGTCCGCGTGCCGGTGCCCCCAGATAGAAAGGCCGAGGCCGAAACCTTGATAGCGCGCTTCATCAAGGACCGCGGCGCGAAAGCGTCGTGACGCTCAGCCGCGATCGCGCTCGACCGTCAATACAGTGCCACTCGCCGCAGTGACCCTGACGCGGGCGCCCTTCGGCATGTCGGGGCCTTCGACGGTCCAGAGCGTGTCGCCGGCCCGCACCTTGCCGCGGCCGGCGGCAATCGCCTCATCGAGGAAGAAGGTCCGCCCGACGAACTGCTCGCCGCGATTGTTGAGGGTCGGCTCGTCGGTCGGCGCAGTTGCAGGCGAGCCGAAGCGGCGCACGATGAAGAGGGTGAGCACAGAGAGGATGCCAAAGGTGATGAGCTGCGTCTGCCAGCCGATGCCCGTCGCCAGCGAGAACAGCCCGACGAGGATCGCGGCGATGCCGTACCAAAGAAAGTGCACCCCCGGGACGACCATCTCGAGCAGGATCAGGATCACGGCGAAAATGAACCATGCCCACGGGCCGTAGGCCAGGATGATGTCCAGAAATTGCGACATGGGGTCCCTCATCTTCTGCTCGAATGCAACTAAGTCACTAGCAGAAATCGATTGTGAAGCGGTAAGGGTCCCATGGCCGATTGGACGGGAGCATGATGGCGAATTGGAAGAGGGCCGGCGGCCTGTCCAGGAATTCGCTCATACAACCTATCAGTGCGTATCGGACCGAGGAAGTGCGCCGCGAGCGTCACGACGCCTCGATTTCCTCGCCCTCGACGTAGCTCTCGCCGGGCCGCTCGCGGCCGAGCTGGTGGCGGATTTTGCGCAAATGCGCGCCCGTCGGCTGGAAGGGGTAGCTCGCGATGTTCGAAGGCGGGCTGTCGCCGTAGGGCCGGTCGCAGGCGGAGAGGTCCTCGCGGACTTTGCCCGGGCAGCCCGAGGTGCGGAAGGCGAGGCCCTGCTGGATGATCTCGTCGAGATCGGCCCCCCCCATACCGAAGTCGGCGACGCGGCCCTCCTCGTCGAAGCGCATGTGCTCGACGCGGACGTCGCAGTAGTCGATGAGGTAACGGGCAAGCTGCACACGCCGCCACTGATCGCGTGGCGTCGCGGGGAGGTGGTCCATCAGCGAGCCGCGCTCTGGAAAGAAGCAGAACATGTGGCTATGGCCGCCCATGTCGACGAGCTTCTGGACGAGATGCAACGTCTCGGACTCTGTCTCGCCCATGCCGACAATGAGGTGCGCGCCGAACCTCTCGGGCCCGAAGATGTCGCGCGCATCCTCGAGGATCTCCCAGTACTTGGCCCAGGTGTGCGGCGACTGCACACCCTTGCCGCGCGTCAGATCGAAGATTTCCGGCGTCACGGCATCGAGCGCTACGGTGAAGATGTCGGCGCCGAGGTCCTTGAGGCGCGCGACGTCGGCGCGCGTCATGGTCGTGGGGTTCGAGAGGATCGAGACCGGGATCGTCGCCGGATCGATGCGGCTCGTCCAGGCCTTCAGCACCGAGACCGTATCGGCATCCGAGTTCGGATGCGTGATCATCGAGATGCACATGCGGTGGAAGGGGCTCGCCTCGCCGTCCCTGGCGACCTTCTCGACGATCTCGGCCATCGGCACGGCCGGCCAGTCGACGCGGATGAAGTTTCGATCGGCGTAGTCGCGGTCGGCCTCGCGATGGCGTGCAAGCCCGCAGTAGGCGCAGTTGGCGCGACAGCCTTCGGGGTAGGTGAGCAGCAGGTTGAGGCAGCGCGTGCAGCCGCAGCCGTGCATCTTTCCCGGCATGAGGCCGAGCGTGATGGCCGCCGCCGTCGACATCTGCACATAGTCCGGCGAGCGCATGTGCGGGGCGAGCCGGTTGTTGTTCGGCAGGTACACGCCCTCGGGCGGCACGTTGGCGTCCTTCACGCGCGCGCCGTTGCGCCGCTCGGCCGGTGTGCCCGGCG
>DAORNH010000130.1:0-11625 GCA_035440865.1 Hyphomicrobiaceae bacterium
CGCCGAGCGCGGCCGCCGCGGCGGAAGGACGATGGCGACGAGCATCTCGCCGGGTGCGATCGTCGTCTGGCCGGGGCCTGTAAAGATGCTCGCGAGAGGTACGCTCCGGACGCCCGCGCCACCCAGAATCTCGACCTCGGCGCCGAGCACCATGGCGGCAGGGATGGCGTCACCGGAGGGCGCTGCATTGGCGATGTTGCCGCCGAGGCTCGCGCGTGACTGGATCTGCAGGCTGCCGATCAGGCCGACGGAGGCTGCAAGTGCCGGATAGTCGTTACGGACGCGCTGATGCCGCGCGATGCTGGTCGCCGAGGCCGCAGCGCCGATCGCGAGGCTGCCATCCGGCCGCTCGGAAATGGCCGTGAGTTGCCCGACGCGCTTCACGTCGACGATCGCCTTGGGGGTGCGCCGGCCCTCCTTCATCTGCACGATAAGATCGGTGCCGCCGGCGAGCACGCGCGCGCCGTCGCGGGCGAGGAGGCCGAGCGCCTCCTCGATCGTCTCGGGTCGCTGATATGCGGGTCCGCTCACGGGCATCAATCGATCGAGGCGCCGGAGGCCTTCACGACCTCGGCCCATTTGGCGCGATCGGCCTTCACGGTTACCCGGAACTCGGCGACGCTCTCAGAGCGCGGCGTGTTGCCGAGCTCCGCCATGCGCTTCTGGATGTCCGGATTGGCGAGCGAGGTGCGCACCGCCGCATTTATCTTCTCGGCAATCGCGGGATCGAGCCCCTTCGGACCGAAGAGGCCGAACCAGATGAAGCTCTCGTAGCCCTTGACGCCGGACTCGTCGATCGTCGGCACGTCGGGCACGGCCGCGACACGCTTCGCCGTCGTCACGCCGAGCATGCGCACCTTGCCGGCCTTCACCTGTCCGAGCACGGTCTGCACCTGGTTCATGATGCAGCACGTCTCGCCCGTGACGACGGACTGCAGCGCCTCGGGCCCGCCCTTGTAAGGAATGTGCACCATGTCGAGGCCGGCCGCCTTCACGAAGGTCGCGAAAGCGAGGTGCGTGCCCGTGCCGTTACCGGTCGAGGCGAAGTTGAGTTTTCCCGGCATGGCCTTCACCTTGGCGATGAACTCGGGAATGTTCTTGGCATCGATGACCTTTGGGTTGATCGTCAGCACGTTCGAGACGTCGTTGAGCGGCGCGATCGGCGTGAAGTCGGCCTCGACGTCGAAGGGCAGGCGCTTGTAGAGCGCGGCGTTGACGCCGTGCGTGGCCGAGGTGCCGAGGAGGATCGTGTAGCCGTCGGGCGCGGCCTTCGCGACGAGTGCCGAGGCGTTGTTGCCGCCTGCGCCGACCTTGTAGTCGAACACCAGAGTGGTGCCGAGCTGCTTCTCCATCGAGCTCTGCAGAAGCCGGGCAATGACATCGACGCCGGAGCCGGCCGGGAAGCCCATGACGATCGTGATCGGCTTCGTCGGCCACTTCTCCTGTGCAGGCACCCTCAGCGCAGCAGCAAGAGAGACCATGACAGCTATAGCGGCCACGAGCGCAGCAGGACGAAGACTGCGCCAGATCGATGCGTGACGAGGCATGATAGAGTAGTCCCTCGAAGTGGGTTTCGTCCGGCCACAATGCCCCGTCCTCAGCAGCCTTGCAACGCGCTCGATCGGGGAACATGCCCCGGCCTTGAGCCATCGGGCTGTCCGTGGCACCATCTTTGCGGCGCGCGGGCCGGATGCCCGCCGCGACAGGGAGCTCTTACATGATGTCTCGATCACGACGCGCGCTGATGCTCGGCGCGCTGGCCATCGCAGCCGCATGCGCCGCACCTACTGCAGGCGTCGCCCAGTCCAAGTGGGACCTCTCGACAGTCTGGCCGGACGGCAACTTCCACACCAAGAACGCCGTGCGCTTCGCTGCCGATGTGAAGGCCGCGACCAAGGGTGCCGTCGACATCGCCGTCAAGTCGGGCGGCCAGCTCGGCTTCAAGGGTCCGGAGCATCTGCGCGCCGTGCGCGACGGCCTCGTGCCGATCGCCGATATCCTCAACATTCAGCAGATCGGCGACGAGCCTCTGCTCGGCATCGAGAGCATCGCGTTCCTGGTGTCGTCGCCCGCCGAGCTGAAGCTCCTCCACAAGCACATCCGGCCGATCTACGAGCAGATCGCGGCCCGCAACAACCAGAAGATCCTCTACATGGTGCCGTGGCCGACACAGTACCTGCACCTGAAGGTCAAGTCGAACACGCTCGACGGCCTCAAGGGCGTGAAGATTCGCGTGCCCGACAAGGGTGCGGCCGACATGCTGACGCTCGTCGGCATGGCGCCCGTGCTGATCCCCTGGGGTGAGACGATCCCGGCGCTCGCCTCGGGCGTCGTTGCCGGTGTCTCGACCTCCGCCGTCTCCGGCGTCGACGGCAAGTTCTGGGAGTTCCTGAAGTACGTCTATCCGACCAACCACGTCTGGTCGTCGCAGATGATGAACGTCAATCTCGATGCCTGGAAAAAGCTCTCCCCGGAGCACCAGAAGGCGATCGAGGACCTCGCCCGCAAGCTCGAGCCCGAGTTCTGGGACGTCTCCGTGAAGGCCGACGCCGACAGCCTCGCCAAGCTCAAGGCGCAGGGCATGGAGGTCGTGGAGCTGCCACCTGCAATGATGGCCGACCTACGGGCGAAGACGGCGAATATCTTGAACGAGTACATGAAGCGCGTGCCGGCATCGCAGCCGGCCATCAAGGCCTATCTCGCGGAAGTGAAGCGCTGAGCGCGCTTCTCCTGCAGGAAAGCGAAGGGATCGCCCATGTCCATGCCACCGCCCGCCCGCGTGGGCGATCCCGTCGCCGAGATCGATACTCCGGCGCTCGTCATCGATCTCGATGCCATGGAGCGCAACATCGCCCGGCTCGCGGCGTTCGCAGCGAAGACCGGCGTGAAGCTCCGCCCGCACGCTAAGACCCACAAATCTCCTGATATCGGCCGCCGCCAGATCGCCGCGGGCGCCGTCGGGCTCTGCTGCCAGAAGGTCTCCGAGGCCGAGGCTATGGTGGCCGGCGGCATCGGCGACGTGCTGGTCTCGAACGAGGTGTTCGGTGCCCGCAAGCTCGACCGGCTCGCGAGCCTCAGCCGCCGCGCGACGGTCGCGGTCTGCGCCGACAATGTCGAGGCGATCGAGGCGATCGCGGCAGCGGCCGGACGCCAGGGCGTGCGCATCACGACGCTTGTCGAGATTGATGTCGGTGCCAACCGCTGCGGCGTCGCGCCCGGCGAGCCCGCCGTGGTGCTCGCCCGCCTCATCGCCTCGAAGCCCAACCTGAAGTTCGGCGGCTTGCAGGCCTATCAGGGGCGCGCGCAGCATCTGCGCACGATCGCAGAGCGGCGTGCCGCCATCGACCACGCCATCGAGGTCACACGGCGGACGGTCGAGCTCCTCGAGGCCACGGGACTGCCACCCGCGATCGTCGGCGGCGCAGGCACCGGCACCTACGATCTCGAGGGCTCGAGCGGCGTCTACACCGAGCTGCAGGCCGGCTCCTACGTCTTCATGGATGCCGACTACGCCCGCAACAAGCGCGCCGACGGCCGGCCCTACGACACCTTCGAGCACGCGCTCTTCGTCATCGCCACGGTGATGAGCCTGCCTGTCGCCGAGCGCGCGGTGATCGACGCGGGCCTCAAGACCTTCGCGACAGACGCCGGCATGCCCGAGCCGCGCGGGCTCGACGGCGCCAGCTACATCCGCCCGTCCGACGAGCACGGCATCATAGATCTCACCAAGTCGAACCACCGCCTCGCGCTCGGTGATCGCGTGGCCCTCATTCCCGGCCACTGCGACCCGACGGTCAACCTCCACGACTGGTACGTCGGCGTGCGCGGCTACGGCACGCCCAACGCACACGTCGAATGCCTCTGGCCCGTCGCCGCCCGCGGCGCGATTTTCTAGGCCGCGCCGTCAAGCTGCGGTGGGGCGATTGGTTCGGAGCCGTTGCAACGAAGTGAAAGATTTCGTGGCGCACCGCCGAGCGCGCTACTGACCCTGAGCGGAAGTGGCAGGGCCGGAACTTGCGCACGGCCGCTGCGTCCGCTTACGATAATCGCGTCCAAGAAGGCGCCGACGTTATGCGCTCGGTGCCGCCTCGTCCGCAACCGAAGGTATGACGCTTTAGGGGCAGAAAATGGTGTCCTCGTTACGAAGGCAAGTGGAAGACTACGTTGGGCTCCTGATTTTCACGATTGCGATGACGGTCTGGCTGGCAATTTCTGCGTGGGCTCAAGGTCACCAGTGGCGCTTTTCCCTTGAGAACATGCAAGTATCTGCTCGGGCTGACAGGACCAATCCTTGGAAGTCTTGGGGTGTCCAGGACGATCCGTCGGCTCGGAGGCACTGTTGGGGCGAGATTCCCGTCATTCAGACACCGAGGGACTGGGGCCAATACGCGTACTCCTGGAGCGGTATATGTGAAACGAGCACCCCCAGGCTGCATGGGTCGGGAACACTAACCATGCATCGCCTGGTGACAGGGCCCAACATTGGTACTCCTTACATCGGCGAGGCACTCTTCAGCGCCCCGGCGTCATTCAATCTCGGAAAAATTGCTGACCAGCAGAACTGGATGGCAGCTGCAGCCCAGTACTTTACACCTTTGCTTGAAAAGCAGAGGGTACGCGACAATTACGTGTCGCCGCCGCCACCGCCCCGCCCCGACAACTCAGCGCTTGTAATGGTTGGCCTGGGAGCTGCTGGTGCGCTTGGCATCCTCTTCATCATGTTGAAGACTTCGAGAGGCGGCGTTGGCTCGCCTTCGATTCTAGAGAGGTCTGCTCTGGCATCAATGATCGCGGCTTTAACATCGTCAATCCTCGTGGCATTCGGCGTCGCGGACGGCGTGAAGCTAGTCACTGCGACATTGGCGGCATTCAGTGTCGGTATCGTGGTTTCGATGGCTACTTGAAGGGCGCGGATGATGCGAGTAGTCAGCGCCATTGTCATGTTCGCCCTTGCGACAATTGCGTACGTTTCTCAGCTGTCTGCTCAACGGCTTGAGGAACTAGTTCCCTACTACATCCGCGCAGCGGGGGCCGACTCATACCGGAGCAGCGTGCTGATGCCTAAACGGTTGGTCAGTGACCGCCGCATCAGTCGGATCGAATTGGATTGGAAAGGAGGATGGGCGCGGCAGTCCTGCCCGCCCGAAGCCGTGAGCGTCTTTGTCGTGACAAGGCCCGAGTTGTGTCGGGCAGTCGCGACCAATTCTTCGGACCAGCAGGCCGTTGTACACGGTACTGGGCTGATCGAAGTTCGCGCTTGGCCAAGAAGCGGCAATCCCGAGACGCTGTTTCGCGGGAATATATCGTTCAACTTGGGGCAAATGGTCGGAGCCCAGGGGCAGTCTGTATCAGGTCAGGCGCGGGCGTTCGTTACCCAAATCACTGCGAAACTGGAAGACTTCTTGTTGAGGCACGCTGCCGCCAGCCACAAGATTGATTTACAGAACCAAATAGTACTGACGGCGGGCTTGATTGCAGCTGCCGCGTTCGGCCTGTTCCTCTACCTCACAAGCAAGGGCTCGGCCGAAGGCGATGGCGGACGGATACTCCGCAAGCTCCTGTTCTCACTCGCAATTGGAGCCACAAGCGCTGCGATTGCAGCCCACCTCGGTCACGGTGAAGACTTGAAGGTCGCCGCGGTCTCCGTTGGAGCGTTCATGGTGACGCTTGTGGTGTCCGCTGCGTTTTGATCCATGTTTCGTCCATGGAGTTTATTCTGACCGCGCTGCTGCACTCAACTGCTCCATGCGTCTATCTGGCCAATAATACGTGTGTCGTCGTCGGGCGCTTCGCACACAGGGCATGGGTAAAGGTTACCTGTCGGGTAGTCGCCCTTGCAATTGTCACAAAATATGTGGCGGCAATTTTCGCAGACAATAATAGCAGTATTAAGATCTTCTTGCCCTTCGTATCCGCACGAATTGCAGCGCCTGTAAGATCTCGTACTCACTTGTGGCTCCCTAGCTAGTTTCCCTCGCGCCAGCTTCTAGTTGGGGCCTACGGCCAACTTTCCGCTGTTCTAGTAGGGAGCAGACATAGTTCAAGTATTGGCCTACGTCGAGACGACTTCCCCTTATGGCCCATCGCGTCGGGCGGAGCGTGCAGCACGATGGGTCCTCGGGACGAGCCCGAGGATGACAGTCGATGGCGTGGCGACTGTGAAGTCCAACGCCCGCACCTGCCCCAAATCCGACCTCTTCCGGCGCCAAGCATCAGAGTCAATCGCGCACGCGATCCAGCGTCGCCAACGCGAATAGCGCGACCTCGTGCCGAGGTTTCGGACGAACTCCCCTACCGGCACCTCGCCGCACTACGACGTCGGCCCCTGCTGGCTCGCCCGGATGACGATCGGCGCCTCGATCAGGCGGACGGCCGGCTGCTTGCCGTCGGCCGGCACGAGCGCTGGATTGTTTGGGAGCGGCGCCTTGTCCTTCGCAGGCTCGGCCCAACCGGACGCCCGCACGATCCTGTCGACGCCGAGCGGGTAGATCGTCACCTGGTCGGGCTCGAGCTTCAGGCGCAGGAAGTTCTTGTAGTCGGCGATGCGGAGCGCGCCGAAGGCGTCCTCCGTGTGCATGCGCCAGAGCACTCCGGTGATGACCCAATAGAGGCCCCAGATGAAGCCGCCGAGGAGCCCGCCGAGCAGCACCATCTGGAAGGGGTAGAGGAGGCCGATGAGCTCTCGCGCAGCTTTCGGATCGACGCTGGTCTGCGTCGCGGTAATGGGTTGCAGCGGCGGCAGCGCGGCCCCGGGCGGCGGAGGCACGCTCGATACGCTCGAGGGCGCGGACCGGCTGCGGCCTTCCTCGGCGGCGATCCGGGTCCGGGTCTCCGTGCGGTAGGTCGAGATCGGCTCAAGCGTCTTCTGCACGACCGGCCTGACGATCGTCGGCATCCAGTCCGCACTGAGCATCGCGGACGCGCCGCGCGCGGCATGCGGCGCGAGCCAATTGTTGAAGGCCGTGAACGTCAGGAACAGGGCGAACGCGGCGATCATGTGCGCGAGGAAGTGCCCGCCGCCGACAAAGGTCCGAAACAGCCCTGCCCGGATGCCGCGGCGCTCGTGCACCTGCACATAGCTCAGGAGCACGAATGCCAGTCCGAAGACCATGGCGACGAAGCCGATGCTGAGCGTCGCCTGCAGGATGTAGACCGGCATCCAGGCGAGCTGTGCCGGGATGGTCGCAAACGAGATGTGATCGATCTCGCCGGACGAGATGTCGTGGGCGCGGACCACCGTGTGGAACTGCCAGGTGATCAGCCAGTAGATGAGGCCAATGCCGATGCCGAAGGGGATGTTGTAGAGCGGGAAGAACAGGTTCCTGAGGCTCAGCCACCAGCTCGTGCTCTTGTCGGGATAGCACTTGGTGTCGCGCTGGCGGGGCGCGGTAGCAGTGCGGGGGCTGCCCGGCCGGAGCGCCTCGCGCACGGCCTCTCGAACACTTCCGACCGGGCCATCGGGCCGCTTGAGCCGCGCGCTGTACTCTGCAGGCGACCAGTCTCCCGACGGGCCCGCGACCGTCGGCTGCGGGCTCTGCTCGACCCACTGCACGCGCTCCGGCCAGGTGATCTTGATCTCGTTCTTCAAGGTGTGCGTCGGATGCAGGAACGAGCCGCCGCCCGCCGTGAAGAAGTGCACATCGAGATCGGGCTGGTAGTAGCGGTTGTAGTGGTGCCAGTCGCCCGCGACGACCGCGCAGATGCGCACGCCGCGCTGGCGCGCGATCGAGGTGATCTTGAAGAAGTTCTGCTCCTCGTCGCCGCCCTCGAGGTCGGCGATCATCCACGACGGCTCGGCGATGCACAGGATGAGCTTGTCGTCCGGGCCCATCTCCTCGGCGATCTTCTGAAAGTAGTTCACCTGCGCGTTGTCGAGATAGCTCGAGAACTGGATGTCGGTGCCCCAGATCCACCACTTGTGCGGCAGCTTCAGCGCCCAGTAGCTGCGATGCTGCTGGCACTGCCAGCCGCCGATGACGTTGCCGCGTCCCGACGAGAGCCGGTCCCGCGCCGAGCAGAACAGGCTGTCGAAGGCGGTAAGGCCGTCGTACCAGTCGTGATTGCCGGGAATGGCGAACAGCTTCCGCTGCGGCTCGGAGACGTTGTAGGCCCAGCCGAACGGCACCTGGAGCCGCTTCTTGTATTCCTCACGCGTCGCCTGCGGGTAGCACTGGTCGCCGCCCATGACGAGGATCTCGCCGGCCTTTAGCGTGCCCACCTCGCCCATGTCGAGCGTCGGCTTCGCCAGCAGATAGGCCATCGTGTAGGTCGATTCGAACCCGTCGCCCGTGTCGGCGACATAGTCGATCCAGATGGCGCCGTTCTCGTCCGTCGTGAGGCGCCGCTCGGGATCGGAGGAGGAGGGGTCGGAATAGTCGTAGCGCTCGATCAGCCGCGTGACGGTGCTCTGGTCGGTCGCGGCCTGGAGGAGACGCTGATCGGCGTACTGGCCGAACACCGACGAGACGATCGTGCGAACGCCGATGCGGGCGAGAACGCGCGGATCGTACCAGCTGACCATTCCCGGCAGCTCGCCGTCACGCAGCTGCTCATAGGGCGTCTTGTTCGACATGGCGCCACCTCAGTGTCCGAAGCTGACAGAAAGCCTTCACCGTGGGTCATCCACGGTGGGTCGGCGCAGTCCCTCGCGCCGGCCGCGCTCTGGCCGGCGTGCAATCCGGCGCGGGCCTCAGCTCCCCTTCAGGCCGTGGGCGTTCGGGAAAAACAGGTCTTTCCAATCGCCGGGCTTTACCTTGATCAGGCCGATCTTGTGCATGAACTCGGCATAGCGCATCACGCCCTTGGGCGTCATCGTGAACTCGATCGCCGGATCGTCCAGCATGGCGAGAATCTCCTCGACCGTGCTTTTCTTGTCGCGGCTGATCTCGAGATAGCGCAGCGCCGCCTTCGGCTTGCCCTTGTTGATCGTCTCGATTGCCTCGCCGAGCGCCGCCACGAAAGCCGCGTAGACCTTGGGGTTCTCGTCATGGAACTTCTTGGTCGTCCAGAGCAGATTGAAAGTGCCTGGGCCGCCGAGCACATCGTAGGAGTTGAGGATGGTGCGGATGCCGGGCGTCTTCAGCTGCTGATACTGGAAGGGCGGCGAGGAGAAATGCCCAGTCACCTCCGAGGCGCCCGAGAGCAGAGCCGCCTGCGCATCCGGGTGCGACATGGCGAGCGTCAATGCATCGAACTTGGCGTGATTGCCGACGCCGAACTCCTTCTCGGCCGCCATCATCAGCGTGATGGCCTGGATCGACACCTTTACCGCGGGCAGCGCGATCCTGTCTTTCTCGGTGAGATCCTTGAGTGACTTCGCAGCAGGATTGCGCACATTGAGGTAGATCGGCATCGAGTTCATGGCCGCAACAGCCTTGACATCGATCGATCCCTTGGTGCGGGCCCACAGCGTCGTAAGCGGCCCGACGCCGCCCGAGGCGAAGTGCAGGCTGCCGGAGAGTATGGCGTCGTTCATGGGCGCCCCGCCCGCGAGCGTCCGCCACGTGACCTTCAATTCGACTCCGGCCGCCTTGGCGTGCTTCTCGACGAGGCCGTCGGCCTCCATGATCATGAGCGGCAGATAGGCGATGCCGAACTGCTTGGCGACATTCAGTTCGCCGACCTCCGCGTTTGCAACGCCTGCAGTCATGGCAACGGCACACGCCGCTGCTAGCGCCGAACGGCGCATCGTGCTCGACAACATTGCACGGTCCTCCCTGAGCGACGGCCTCGGCTCTTGTCGGCCGTCATAGCTGTAGAACCTGTCTAGCACGGCGAGCGCCTCTGCTGTCAGGGCGCTGCATCGTGCAAAACTGGCTCTTTCGGTCGCAACCCACTATTTCATCCAAATGACAGGCAAGGAGCGCGGCATGTTCCGCTGGTTCGAAACGCGCATCGACCCGTTCCCCGAGGAGCCGATCCGGCAGCCGCCGGCAACGCTGCTCGCATTCTTCTGGCACTATCTGAGGCCGGTTGCGTGGGCATTCGCAGCGCTGACCGCGATGACCCTCATCATGGCCGTGATCGAGGTCGCCATCATGGCGTTCATCGGCCGTGTGGTCGACCTTATGAAGGAGGCGAAGACCCCGCACACGTTCTTCGCCGATCACGGCCTCGAGCTCGCGCTCATGGCCGGCATCGCGCTCATCGTGCGCCCGCTCGTCTCGGCGCTCGCCGACTTCACCAAGCAGCAGATGATCCAGGGGCCTGTGAACATCCGCACGCGCTGGCTGGCGCACCGCTATGTGCTCCGCCAGAGCATCAGCTACTTCCAGAACGACTTCGCCGGTCGCGTGGCGACGCGGGTCATTCAGGTCGGCCCGGCCGTACGCGATGTCGCCGGCAACACCTGCGACGTCGTCGTGTGGGTCGTCGTCCACTGGATCGGCGCGTTCGCGCTGTTCTTCGCGGCCGACTGGCGCCTCGTCATCCCGCTGACGCTGTGGCTCATCGGCTACATCATCGCGCTCACCTACTTCGTGCCGCGCATCGAGCGGGCCTCGCACGACATGTCGGAGGCGCGCTCGATGCTGACCGGTCGCATCGTCGACAGCTACACCAACATTGCGACGGTGAAGCTCTTTGCCCACACCGACCACGAGGACCGCTATGCCCGCGAGGCACAGCGCCAGTTCCTCGAGCGCTACATGGCGCAGCTCCGCCTCAACACGCTGATGGAGATCGTGCTCTGGTCGCTGAACGGCCTCGTTCTGGTTGCCACGCTCGGCCTTGCCGTGTGGCTGTGGACGGGCAATCTCATCACCATCGGCGCCATCACGGTCGTTTCGACGTTGGTCATCCGGCTCATGAACATGTCCGGCTGGTTCATGTGGACGCTCGCCGGCATCTTCGACAACATCGGCGTTGTGCAGGAGAGCATGCAGACGATCGCGCGTCCGCTGCAGGTCGTGGACAGCCCCGGCGCCAAGCCGATCGACGTGCCGAAGGGCGCGATCCGCTACGAGGCGATCGGCTTCCACTACGAGAAGGCCGCGGTCGAGAACGTGGAAAGCGCCGGCCGGAAGAGCTTCTGGGACAGCCGCAAGGCGGCACGGGCGAAGGCCGATCCGGGCGAGGAGCGCGCGGAGCCTGCGAAGCTCGCCGGCATGCCGAGCCTGCCCCGGCGCTCCGTCATCGAGCGCCTGACGCTCGACATCGCGCCCGGCGAGAAGGTCGGCCTCGTCGGTCGCTCGGGCGCGGGCAAGTCGACGCTCGTCAACCTGCTGCTGCGCTTCTACGACCTCGAGAAGGGGCGCATCCTGATCGACGGGCAGAACATCGCGGAAGTGACGCAGGACAGCCTGCGCGCCAACATCGGCGTCGTGACGCAGGACACCTCTCTCCTGCACCGCTCTGTGCGCGACAACATCCGCTACGGCCGCACCGAGGCCACCGAGGCGGAGATCGTCGAGGCGGCGAAGCGGGCCGAAGCGCACGAGTTCATCCTCGGTCTCGAGGATGGGCGCGGGCGGCGTGGCTACGACGCCCACGTCGGCGAGCGCGGCGTGAAGCTTTCGGGCGGCCAGCGCCAGCGCATCGCCATCGCCCGTGTCCTCCTCAAGAACGCGCCGATCCTGGTGCTCGACGAGGCGACGAGCGCACTCGACAGCGAGGCGGAGGCAGCGA
>DAORNH010000131.1:0-4149 GCA_035440865.1 Hyphomicrobiaceae bacterium
CTCGCCTATAAGGTCGGCGAAACCTCTTTGCCCGGATGCCCGATGACCTGGATCACGGCCAGCGCCCGCAATGCCCTTCTCACCGGTCTTGGTGCGGCGGCGGCGATCCTGCTCGTCTGGAAGCTGGTGATCGGCTGGGACCTGCTCGGACTGCTCGGCGCCGTGACGCGGTTCACTCACGTCGGCGCTGTGATCGTTTGGATCGGCATGGTCTGGTTCGTGAATTTCATCCAGATCGCCGCGATCGCCTCTGCCGATGACACCGGGCGGCGCACTCTTCTCCAAGGCGTGGTGCCGCGCGTCGCCTGGACGTTCCGGATGGCGTCGAACCTGACGGTCGCGTCGGGCCTGCTGCTCCTGTATTTCGCAGGCTATCTCTCGCGCTCCGTCGTGAGCCAGGGCATCCCGCCGATGCGGCATGCACTCCTCTGGCTCGCGGTCGTCGGGGGCTTCGCAATGTGGTCGTTCGTCCATCACGTGATCTGGCCATCGCTCCAGATCGTGCTCCGGGAGGGCGATCCGGCGGCCAAAGCCGCGGCGCGAGAGCGCGTTCACACCTATGCGCGCATCAATCTGGCGCTGGCCGTACCCGTGACGCTCGTCATGGTGGCGGCGGGCCACCTCTATTGAGGGCCGCGTGGCGAAGGCGACGCATCCGAGCAGCGCCGAGCTGGTCCGCGAGCGGGCGCGCGAAGGCGAGATCGATCGCTATCTCGCGGCAACGAGATCCCCGGCAGCCGCGCGGGCCGATCTCATCACGCTTGCCGCTTTTGCGGCCGAGATCGCGCGCATCCCCGCGACCGTGCGCGAGCCCATGATGGGCGCGATCCGCCTGCAGTGGTGGCGCGACGCCATTGCTCTGCCGGCGGGCGAGGCGAGCGGGCACCCGGTCGCCAATGCGATCCGCGAGACCATCACCCGCCACCGTCTGCCGCCGGCCTTGCTGATCGGCACGATCGATGCGCGCGAAGGCGACGTCACTGGCAACCTGTTGCCTGACGCGCGATCCCGTCGCGCCTGGCTCGCCAAGCGCGAAGGGGCCCTCTTTGAGCTCGCCTGGCGCATCCTCGGCTTGCCGCCCTCGACCGAGGCCGACGAAGCCTGTGCCGACGCCGGTCATGCCTACGGTCTCGCCCGCGCGCTCTCGCACCTGCCGGCGGCGATCCAGCACGGCGGTCTGTTGCTTTCGGGCGAGGAACTCTCTGCGGCCGGAGTCGATGTCGAGAGACTGACGAGCGCGGACGCTGCAGCCCAGCTCGAGCCGTTGATCGAGGCGCTCAGGGTCGAGGCTGAGCGCGCGGTTGGACGTGCCCGCGAACTCATCAGACAGCTGCCGCGCGGCGCGGCACTCGCACTGCTTCCCGCGGCATCGGTCACCGGCTATCTCGCCGCGCAGCGCCGCGGACCGCGTCCGAGCCTGCACGCGATCACGGAGCCGCTGCCGCTCGCGCGCGTCACCCGGATCTGGCTCGCGAGCGTGACCGGGCGGCTCTGACGGCGTGGATCGGTGGCCTCATCCCTTCACGCACACAACCTGTCGCAGCGTGTGCACGATCTCGACGAGGTCCGACTGCGCCGCCATCACGGCGTCGATGCCCTTGTAGGCCTTGGGCGTCTCATCGATGACGGCGGCGTCCTTCCGGCACTCGACGCCGGCGGTATCGCGCGCGTGATCCTCGAGCGTGAAGCGCCGCTTCGCCTCGCCTCGGCTCATGACGCGGCCGGCGCCGTGGCTGCATGAGCAGAAGCTCTCGAGATTGCCCTTGCCGCGCACGATGAAGCTCTTCGCACCCATCGAGCCCGGGATGATGCCCATCACGCCTTCGGCCGCGCGCACCGCGCCTTTCCTCGTCACGAAGCAGTGCTGGCCGAAATGCTCTTCCCGCGCCACGTAGTTATGATGGCAGTTGATCGCCTCGAGGTGCGCCTCGAAGCGCCGGTGGAGGACGCGCCGCAGTGCCTCTATCGCGTGGCGCATCATGATTTGGCGGTTCAGCATGGCGAAGGTCTGCGCCCACTCGACCGCCTCGACGTAGTCGGCGAACAGCGGGCTCCCCTCGGCGAGCCAGGCGAGATCGCGATCCTGGATGTCGATCCCTTCCGCAATGATGCGCTCCCGGGCGCGCTCGATGAAGTAGCTGCCGATCGCATTGCCGACACCGCGGGAGCCCGAATGCAGCATCACCCACACGCTGTCCGCCTCGTCGAGGCAGACCTCGAGGAAGTGGTTGCCGGTGCCGAGCGTGCCGAGATGTACGATGGTGTTCGCCTTGCGCAGCACGGGATGCTTGTCGGCGATCACCTCGAAGCCCGGTCCGAGCTGCCGCCACGCCTCGGCGGCAGCGTCGGGCGGTTCGCCCCAGGCACCCGGATCGCGCTTCTTCTTCTGCGCGACACGGCCGTGCGGGACGGCGGCTTCGAGCGCCGAGCGCACCTTGGCGAGGCTGTCCGGCAGATGGCCCGCGCCGAGCGATGTCCTCACCGCCATCATGCCGCAGCCGATGTCGACGCCAACGGCCGCCGGGATGATCGCGCCGATGGTCGGGATCACCGAGCCGATGGTCGAGCCCTTGCCGTAGTGCACGTCCGGCATCACGGCGAGCCACTTGTAGATGAAGGGCATGCCGGCGGTGCGCGCGAGCTGGCCGATCGAGGCCGCATCGACCGGCACACCGCGCGTCCACATCTTCACCGGTACGGCCACCTCGGGAAGAGGCGCGTCCGCCGCACGCTCGCTCAGGAGCTCGAATGAGGTCGGCATGATCGATCTGACTTGCTGATGCGAACAGGGAAGAGGGCCCTACTCCGCCGCGTCCTTCTTGTCATTGCGATCCGATCCGATCACGCGTGGGGCTGCGATCTCCGGCACCTCGCAACCGGTGGCGCAGCAGCGGCCGGGCTGCTTCGAGACGCGGCGGCCATCGGCGAGGACGCCGCGGCCGAGCAGTTGGTCGACGACCTCGGCCTTCTCGCCGACGGGATAGTTGCGCCAGATCTCGCGTTTCATGGCCTCGGGCGAGCCGCCGCCATGCAGCGAGATCGCCGACATCCACCCTCCTGTGTAGGAGGCCGTGAGATCCTCCATGAGACGGGCGACTTCGAGCCGCGCGGATGCCGGCACATCGGGCCGGCCCGCGAGCACGGCCGAGAGCGAGGCTGCCGTTTCCGGATTGTGGTCCTCGTCCGGGCCGGGCAGCGCCACGACGAGCCCGCCCGAGACGTAGTTGGCAAGGCGGTGCATGTCGAAGATCTGTGTCGCCAGCAGCAACTTGCCGATGTTCGAGAACACCGTGTCCGGCATGATCGAGCCGTCCGGGTCCTTCTGGCCGTAGACGGAGGCCGCGACACCGCAGGCGAAGAACCCCTCGACGATCTTGATCAGCTCCACCATGGCATCTCGGATGTGGCCATGCCGCTCGGGGTCGAGGCCGTTGGCCTCGATCATGAGCGCGCCGGCGCCGATCAGCAGGTCGCCGAAGCCGGCCCTGGCGCCGATGCAGGAATGGCGATGGTGCGTCGCGTAGCTCGTGGTGAGGAAGCCGCCTTCCTCGAACTCGCCGTCGACGAAGACGCGCTCGTGCGGCACGAACACGTCGTCGAACTGCACGACCGCGGTTGATTGACCGTACTTCGCCGAGAACCTGGCGGCGGCCTCTCCAGGCCGTCCCGCGGGGCGCGAGATGATCGTGACGCCCGGCGCGTCGACAGGCACCGCACAGCAGAGGGCAAAGTCCTTGTCGTCCTCCGTCATGGTGCGGCAGGGCATGACAAGCAGCTCGTGCACGTAGGGGCCAGCAGTCACGATCGCTTTGGTACCACGGATGACGATGCCGCCGGGGCGGCGCTCCTTCACGTGCACATAGACATCCCGGTTCGACTGCGCGCCCGGCCGCTTCGAGCGGTCACCCTTGGCATCCGTCATGGCGATGGCGAGTGTGAGGTCCTCGTCCTGCACGCGGTGCAGATAGGCCAGGAAGCGCGCGTGCCGGTCGGCCTTGTGATTGGCGTCGATGCGCTTTGTCGCCTGGTAGAGCGCGTTTAGGCCGTCGTGCGTGAGATAGCGCTGCGCGCAACCCGTCTCACGGCAAAGAAGACGCACCGCCTCGAGCTTGTAGAGGAGGTCGGTTGTGGTGTCGCAGATGTGCAGCA
>DAORNH010000131.1:4164-8402 GCA_035440865.1 Hyphomicrobiaceae bacterium
CCCGACGTCCCTTGCCGCGCGGTCATGAGGAGCTTGTGCTCCTCGCGGAGCGCCATGTCGTACGTGACGCCGATCGCCGCCACGCCCGGTGCGAGCAGCGGCTCGTCGGCAACACTCTCGACGCGCCGTCCGTTCACGAAGACACGCGGCCTCAGGCGGCGGAGGCTCTCGCGGAACTCGACAGAGGACATCATCATTGCGGAACCCCAATTGATCTCAGGCTCGACCCGGGACGTTATGGATTCCGCGATTGCGGCGCGCAAGACACACGACACTGCACGCGACAAGGCAAAGGGGGCACTCGGCCCCCTTTGTCAGTTTACTGTATTTTTCCTTCGAGCCTTGTGGCGGCTCATTTGAGCGGCTCATGCGCCGGGCCGCCAAAGCGGTACTTGAAGCCCATGGTGACCTCGAATTGGTACATCTCGCTGGCAATGGTATGGCCGGTTCCGGCGGCTACAAGAGGCAGTTCGAAGCCCGTGACGCGTGCGGCGGGCACATAAGCCGCGGCGAACTCGAGATCGAGGTTCGGCAACACCTCATGCAGGAGACCGCCTGCAGTGAAGTGATGCTGCACGATGCCAGGCGCGAGAGTACCGAACATCACGTCGCGGCTGCCGTAGGGCTGCTCGGCAAAGGCATAGCCGAAACGGAGGTCGAGGTTCGGCATGACGTGCCGCATCTCGAGACCGACCTTGTAGACATTGATGTCCTCCCAACCGAATCCGGCGCCTGACGAGGCACCGAGGCAGAACTGCGGCTGGCCGAGCGCGCAGTTCCCGATGTTGGTGGAGGGATTGTTGATCGCCGGCACGCCCGAGTAGAAGATGCGGCGCCAGTCGGCCATCAGCGTGACATTCTTCGTCATGTCGACAGCAAAGCCGGCCTGGATGGATGCCGGGATGTCGAACGAGCCGCCCTCGGCGAAGAGACCGCGGTAGCCGTCGAACTTCTGCGACCAGATCGGCGTTGTGCCGGCGACGGCGACGCGAACGCCGGGCATGACCGTCCACTCGACGCCGGCCCTTAGGCCACCGCCGAAAGCCCAGTCCGGGCGCAGATTGGTGAGGTGCGCCGGATCGGAGGAGAGGCCGCCGAAGGCCGCGAGCCCGTCGGCATCGAATTTCTGTGCCATCAGGATCGGTGCAATGCCAACCGAGACGCCAGGAGCCACCTGCTTGGCGAAGGCGAGCGACAGCATCATCTGCTCGAGATTGACGCCGGCGCGGCCACCGCAGAATGGCCCCATGCCGGGGAACGGACAGAAGGCGCCACCGCTCGTCGCAGGATACGTCGTGTTCATGCCGCCATTGCCGTACATCGTCAGCGCGACCGCGTCCGCGAAGCCGAGCCCAGGCGTGCGCCAGCCGATGGCGATGTTGGGGATCAGGAAGTAGTTCTTATCGCTTTCGATGTCGAAGGCAGGCAGGAATCCGGCCCCGCTGATGTGATCGTACTCGCGGCGCGGGCTGAAGACCGTTGCCGCAATCACGAGTTCGGTTGACGTACGGATGATGCCGGCAGGGTTGAGAGCCGCCGCTGTGGCATCGCGCCCGTCGGCAACACCGGCGCCGGCAAGGCCACCGTGGCGCGCGCCATAGGCGTTGCGGAAGTAGCCCTCGGTCGCCTCGGCGGAGCCATTTGATGCCAAGATCGCCGTCGCCGTCAGTATGCCCGCCGTTGCGAGCCGGAGTGCCGTTCCCATCTGCCCGTCTCCTCCACCTGCGGCGCGCAGCAGGTGGGTCATCCCGCCCGGCCACGCCGCCCGCTGCCCCATGCCGACTTCGGGTTGCTGTCCCGAGGCTTCGTGTTCTTGGCGACGTGCCGCGCTTGGCGGACGCGCAAATTCAAAAATGCGAATATTCGACTCTAAGAATATTGTCAGATGTTCGGAGCGTTGACTGTAGCCAATGGGGCACATTGGCGCCGATTCGCCGGCCTTCCTATTCGATGAGCGATGGACGCAGTACGGCGCGCGGCACCAGGCGCGCCGGCAGCGGTACGCGCGAGTGATCCGCGGCCCTCACGGCGCGACAAGCGCTCGGTCTACGCCAGAGCCTCAGATGAACAGGTTGATGTCGGACTTCAGCGCGTTTTCCATGTAGGTCGCGGCGCCACCGAGACTGATGCCGTCGATCATATCGCTGGTCTTGAACTCGAAGAGGTCCATTGTCATCTGGCAGGCGATCAGCTCGACCTCGGCTTCAACGGCCGTGCTTCTCAACTCTTCGATCGAGGCGACGCCCTTCTTCTTGATGAGGTTCTTCATCATTGTCGTCGCACCGGCGTTGACGCCCGGAAGCATGGCAACGAGGTTCGGCATCTTCATGTGCATGCCCATCATCGGCATGGCCATGTCCGGCTTGCCGAGCGGCGAAATCTGCAGGTCGAGCTTCTTCTTCAGGAGCGGCAGGCCATAAAACGTGAAGAACATCGTCACCTTGACATCCATGGCAGCGGCCGTGGTCGCCAGGATGAACGGCGGGTAGGCCCAGTCGAGCGTACCCTTGGTGACGATGATGGACATGCTCTTGGAATTCGGCGCAGCAGATGCATCAGACAAGGGAACCTCCATTCATAAACAATTGGATGCGCGGCCGAGCCCCTCAGGCCGACTTGGACGATGTGCCTGCCCTGATAAGCAGACCGATCACCAGCCCGGTGAGCCCGATGCACCAGAACGGCCATTGATTGCGGTAGAGCGCCCGATCCGCCGGCGCGGCGAAGAGGATAGTCGGTTCGAAGCCGAGGAAGCGCCCGGCGACCTCGCAGGCGATGAAGAACACGCCAATCACCAGTACGAGCGCTGCCAGAAGTCGGGCAATCGATGTCTGGCCGATCAGGCGGGCCGCGATGGCAAACAGGGCTGCAGCGCCTGCCGCCTGAGCGAGCGGCCGCATGTAGGGCATCATCATCGCCATCATATCGATCATCTGCTGCTTCATCGGAGCCTCCTGAGGCATCAGGCAGACGGCGCGCAGGTTCCAGATATCGGAGCCGTCGGGACGCGCCGCCGCCCTAGGACTTTCCAGGTCGCGAGCTACTTTACGCGGACGAAATCGCCCTTGGCGCACACGCCCTTCTCCGTGCAGCCATCCATGGTCCACTTGTCCTTGCCGTCATAGGTCATCTTGGTATCGTAGATGTCGCCTGTCGCCGGATGAGCGACCTTGCCGACGATCGCCTCACCCTTCTTCTCGAGCTTGGAGCGCATCATCTCCATGCCCTTGTTCTTCGGCCCGTCCACGACTGTCGCGCAGAACCCCGCGCCCGACGGATTGGTCGTGCACTCCTTCACCTCGACGGTGTAGTCGGTCCACTTCCAGCGGCCGATCATGTCCTTGAGCTCCACGGCCATCGCACCTGTCGCGCCGAGCGCCAGAACCGCCAATCCTGCGAGTGTGATCTTGCTTCGCTGCCGCATGCGTCACTCCCTGAGAACGGAGCCCGAATTCGGTGTCGGCCACGCGCCTGCGATGCTCACGGGCCCTACATTCGAACATTCGCAAGCATTAATATGATTAATTGGGGCGGGCGCCACTTGTCAAAGCACATCGCCTTGCGTATCGGCCTAAGTGAGAGCTGAGTGAGCGGACTGACCGCCAAGGACCGATGCGATGCCCGAGACCGACATCAGGAACTTCAACATCAATTTCGGTCCCCAGCATCCGGCGGCACACGGCGTGCTGCGACTTGTGCTCGAGCTCGACGGCGAGGTCGTGAAGCGCGTCGACCCGCACATCGGCCTCCTTCACCGCGGCACCGAGAAGCTGCTGGAGCACAAGACTTATCTGCAGGCCATCGGCTATTTCGACCGGCTCGACTATGTTGCGCCGATGAACCAGGAGCACGCCTTCTGCCTTGCCGCCGAGAAGCTGCTTGGGCTCAGCGTGCCGAAGCGCGGCCAGCTCATCCGGGTGCTGTTCTCCGAGATCGGCCGCATCCTTTCGCACATCCTGAACGTCACGACGCAGGCGATGGACGTCGGCGCGCTGACACCGCCGCTCTGGGGTTTCGAGGAGCGCGAGAAGCTCATGGTCTTCTACGAGCGCGCCTCGGGAAGCCGCATGCACGCAAAGTATTTCCGCATCGGCGGCGTGCACCAGGACCTGCCGCGGAAGCTGATCGAGGACATCCTCGCCTGGTGCAAGGCCTATCCGAAGGTCATCGACGACATCGAGGGGCTGCTCACCAACAACCGCATCTTCAAGCAGCGCAATGTGGATATCGGCGTAGTC
>DAORNH010000131.1:8444-11461 GCA_035440865.1 Hyphomicrobiaceae bacterium
GGCGTCATGGTGCGCGGCTCCGGCGCCGCCTGGGACCTGCGCCGCGCGCAGCCCTACGAGTGCTACAACGAGCTCGCCTTCGATATCCCCATTGGCAAGAACGGCGACTGCTACGATCGCTACTGCCTGCGCGTCGAGGAGATGCGCCAATCGGTCAAGATCATGGGGCAGTGCTGCCAGAAGCTGCTCTCGGCCGAGGGCGAGGGGCCGGTCTCCGCGGACGACAAGAAGGTCGTGCCGCCGAAACGCGGCGAGATGAAGCGCTCGATGGAGGCGCTGATCCACCACTTCAAGCTCTACACCGAAGGCTTCCACGTGCCGGCGGGCGAGGTCTATGCCTGCGTCGAGGCGCCGAAAGGAGAATTCGGCGTCTATCTCGTCGCTGACGGCTCGAACAAGCCCTACCGCTGCAAGATCCGCGCACCCGGCTTCCCGCATCTCCAGGCGATGGATTTCATGAACCGCGGCCACATGCTCGCCGACGTCTCCGCGATCCTCGGCTCGCTCGACATCGTGTTCGGCGAGATCGACAGGTAGCGTCGTAGCGGTGCGGCCGCAGGCGGACAGGCGCCGATCGGGACGCCGCCCGTTCATGTCGTCGGCCCTTGAGCATCCGGCGGACGCCGTAGCGGCCCAGGGTTTGCCTCAGTTGCTGGCTGGGGCGCCAGGATTCGAACCTGGGAATGGCGGAATCAAAATCCGCTGCCTTACCACTTGGCGACGCCCCAATGCCTCGGCCGGGGCCGAGAGCGGGCGGACACTAGCGGCTTCGATCCTGATCGGCAATCGTGGAAATCGAACCCGGAATTCGAGCCAAGCAAGCTGATCGAGCCGGGCGCCGCGGCCGTGCTCAGCGCTGGACGGTGGCGGCAGCGCAAATGCCGGCGATCGCGAGGAAAAGGGGCCAGGCGAGATGCCGGCCGCGCGACATCACGAGGACGATGAGGCCGCTCAGCAGCATCGTCGCCCCGATCACGGCAAGCGCAATGCGCCGGGCGTCGGCGTCCGGCCAGATCGCGAAGCCGATCAGCATGCCGGCGAAGCCCAACCAGGCAAGCGACGTGATGTGCCAGGCGAAGCGCAGCACCTGCCGCGCGAACCGGCTTCGCGCCAGGATGCCGCTCCGCGTCCCGGCATCGAGCAGCGGGCCGATGAGGCGCACCTCGCCGATCCAGGAATGGGCGATGCCGAGGGCGATGGTCAGCGCCGAGGCAAGCAGTAGCATCGTTGTCATGCGCGCTCCTTGGGTTGCGCTGTCGCTGTGCCGTCCGCGTCCCGGCGACCTTGTCCGCCCCGGCGCTCGACTGCGCACCGGGGAGGCTTCGCTCAGGGGCGACTGCACCATACGCTTGCGTATGGTACTGTTGGTGCCCCATCGATGTCGCCCTGTCAATACGCAAGCGTATGGTGAGCCATGGCCGACCGACTCGAGCCCGATGCCTGGATCAATGCCGGACTGAGGGCGCTCAGGTCGGGCGGCGTCGAGGCCGTTCGCGTCGAGAAGCTCGCCGCGACCCTCGGCGTGACGAAGGGGAGCTTCTACTGGCATTTCAAGGATCGGCCGGCGTTGCTGCAGGCCCTCCTTCAGGGGTGGCGCGAGCGTGCGACGAGCAGCGTCATCGCCGCCGTCGAGGAAGGTGGAGGCGATGCGCGCCTGCTTCTGCGCCGGCTGCTCGCGATCGTGACGGCCGACGACGGCCGGCTCGAGCGCGCGATCAGGGCCTGGGGAGACGCCGATCCCGCTGTCGGGCGCGCGGTGGCGAAGATCGACCAGGAGCGGATGGCGTACGTCGAGGCGCTTTTCCGTAAACTCGGATTTGGCGAGCGGGTCGCACGTGACCGCGCCCGCTTCGCCTATCAAGCGCTGGTCGGCCAGTATGCCTTGAGCCGCCGGGTGCGAAGCGCGGACGAGCGGGAGCATCGCATCGAGCTCGATGAGATCGTCGCCATGCTGCTGGCGCGGTGAGGCCCATACGAAGCCACGACATGCTTCTTCCTGTCGTGGCTTCGTACCGCGCGCGGGTGGTCGCGCTTGCAATTGACCCCCGCGCGTGAGCCGCTACACTTGTCTCCCTGCCGACCCGATCGCTTGGAGCCAGGATCGCGATGCCGTCTCGTCACCCAGCCTTGACGCGCGCGACGGCATTCTGCGACGCATACGACTTGCGCCTGCCCATCCTGCTCGCGCCTATGGCCGGTGCCTGCCCGCCTGCGCTCTCGGCCGCCGTTGCCACGGCCGGCGGCATGGGGGCCTGCGGCGCGCTTCTCATGCAGCCCGCGGCAATCAAGTCCTGGGCCGGCGAGCTCCGTGCGAAGACCAACGGAGCCTTCCAGTTGAACCTCTGGATTCCGGATCCGCCGCCCGCGCGTGATCCGGTCCGCGAGGCTGCCGTACGTGGGTTTCTCTCGGGCTTCGGCCCCGAGGTTCCTGCCACGGCCGGCGATACGCGGCTCATCGATTTCGATGCCCAGTGCGAGGCCATTCTCGAGGTAGGCCCCGCCGTCGTCTCCTCGATCATGGGTGTCTATCCGCCGGCCTTCGTCGCCCGCCTCAAGGAGCGTGGCATCCGCTGGTTCGCGACCGCGACGACCGTTTCCGAGGCGATCGCCGCTGAGGTGGCCGGCGCTGACGCGATCATCGCACAAGGCATGGAGGCGGGTGGGCACCGCGGCTCGTTCGACGCAACCAGGCCGGACGGCCACCTCGTCGGCCTGTTCGCGCTGCTGCCGGCCGTCGCCGATGCGGTCAAGGTTCCGGTGATCGCGACCGGCGGCATCGGTGACGCACGCGGCATCGCAGCGGCACTGCTGCTCGGCGCGTCCGCCGTGCAGATTGGCACGGGCTTCCTGAGATCGACCGAAGCGGCCATTGCACCTGTCTGGGCCGATGCGATCGGCCGGGCCGCGCCCGAGGACACCATCGCGACGCGCGCCTTTTCCGGCCGGCTCGGACGCTCCATTGCAACCGAGTACGCCCGCGCCGCCAGCGCTCCCGAGGCTCCTGCGCCGGCGCCCTA
>DAORNH010000132.1:0-118 GCA_035440865.1 Hyphomicrobiaceae bacterium
CTGCCTACTGCCTACTGCCTACTGCCTACTGCCTACTGCCTACTGCCTACTGCCTCTTATTACACCCGTTCGAGCTTCTGCAGCGATCGCAGCGGTCGCGGCATGGGCTTCTCCGGCC
>DAORNH010000132.1:155-1225 GCA_035440865.1 Hyphomicrobiaceae bacterium
CGACGTAGATGTCGCCGTGGCTGTCCATCGCGAGGCCATGAGGCGCGATGAAGCGTCCCGTCTCGGTGCCGGGCCCGTCCTCGCCGCCGAGGCGCGCGACGAGCCGGCCCTTGGCATCGACGATCGAGAGTCGCGGCCCGAGGTTCTTGTAGGCGCGGTTGACCGGCTGCGTCGGCCCGAGCTCGCCGACGATGAAGGTCGGCGACTTGGCTCCCGGCGGGCACGAGCAGTAGAGGCCGCATGGCCTGTGCAAGTTGTGCCACTCCGTCTCGAAGCGGCCGTTGCCGTCGAACACCTGTACGCGATGGTTCTCGCGGTCGGCGACGTAGACCCAGCCGTCCTTGTCGGTGACGATGTTGTGGACGAGGTTGAATTGCCCCGGCCCCGAGCCGGTCTCGCCCCAGGTCTTCAAGAGTTTGCCGTCCGGCGAGAACTTGTGGACGCAGGAGTTGCCGTAGCCGTCCGAAACGTAGATCTCGCCCTTGGGTGAGAGGGCCGTGTGCGTGCAGCGGTGGAAGGGCTTACCCGACATGAACGGAGCAGGCTTTCCCGGCACGCCGATCTCGAGCAGCACCTTGCCGTCGGTCGTGCACTTCCTGACGAAATGTCCGCCGTCGTCGGTGCAGTAGAGATGGTCGTTCTCGTCGATGTGCAGGCCATGGGCGCGCGGGAACTTGCCCTCGCCCCAGCTCTTGATGAAGTTGCCGTCGCGGTCGAACACGATCATCGGGTGCTCGCCGCGATTGAACACGTAGACCCGATCCCGGCTGTCGCAGGCGACCGAGCCGACGTCCATGAACTCCCAGCCGTCCGGCAGCTTCGCCCAGTTCTCGACGACGCGATAAGTGTGCTCTCCCGAGCCGAGGCGGACTGACATGGCGGTCTCCCGAATGCTGCTTGGCAATGGCATCTTTCCAAAAGTCGGCACCAGGCGCGACCACGAAATTCGCTCGTGGCGCATCTTGATCGCTGGCCACAGGCTGGGGCCGGCCGGCCACGGCCCGAACGTCAAGCTAACTCTGACTGTGACAGCTGCGTTGCACTTTTTACATGCCGTCTGCTAGCTTGGC
>DAORNH010000132.1:1235-2694 GCA_035440865.1 Hyphomicrobiaceae bacterium
GGTCGGGCGGCGCGCGGACCGGTCAACGGAAGGCGCCTCGAGGGGGTACAGTCATCCGATGGAAGTCTTCCTGCAGCAGGTGATCAACGGGATCACGCTCGGCTCGATCTACGGCCTCATCGCCATCGGCTACACGATGGTCTTCGGCATCATCGGCATGGTGAATTTCGCCCATGGCGACGTGTTCATGCTGGCGACCTTCTTCGTGCTGATCCTGCTCCTCCTGATCATCCAGGCGATAGGCGCCGCGGGGCAGGTGCTCGCTGGCGCGACGCTCGTCATTGCTCTGCTGCTCGTGCTGGTCGGCGCCATGTTGCTCACCTCGCTCTGGAACTGGGTGATCGAGCGCCTCGCCTATCGCCCGCTGCGCGGCTCCTTCCGCCTCGCCCCGCTGATCTCGGCGATCGGCATGTCGATTTTCCTCGTCAACTTCGTGCAGCTCGTCCAGGGCCCGCGCAACAAGGCGCTGCCGCCGATGATGCGCGAGACGATCAACCTCAAGTCACTGATCGGCTACGACGTGACGCTCAGCCACAAGCAGATCTCGATCATCCTGATCACCGGCATCCTTCTCGCCATCTTCTGGTATCTCGTGCAGCACACCTCGCTCGGCCGCGCTCAGCGCGCCTGCGAGCAGGACGGCAAGATGGCGGCACTGCTCGGCGTCAACGTCGACCGCACGATCTCGCTCACTTTCGTGATCGCGGCAGCACTCGCGGCTGTCGCGGGCGTCATGTACTTCATCCAGTACGGCGTGGTGAAATACGATGACGGCTTCGTGCCGGGCGTGAAGGCCTTCACCGCCGCCGTGCTCGGCGGCATCGGCTCGTTGCCCGGAGCCGTTCTCGGCGGGCTTCTCATCGGCCTCATCGAGGTCTTGTGGTCGCAGTATGTGTCGATCGACTACAAGGATGTCGCGGCCTTCTCCATCCTCGCCATCACGCTGATTTTCCTGCCGTCCGGACTGCTCGGGCGGCCCGAGGTGGAAAAGGTCTGAGCGCCATGGCGGATACGACCACGGAGACCTCGTCAGTCGACTTCGGCAAAGCCTTGCGCGAAGCGCTGATCACGGCCGCACTCACACTCGGGCTCGCGGTGCCGATCGTCCTGCTGCGCACCGAGCAGGATATGAACAACACGCTGATCCTGCAATGGCGGTGGGGTCTCGTTGCGGCACTCGTTGGCATCGCATTCGCGGCTCGCCTCGGCTGGGAGCTCGTCGGGCCCCACTTGAGGGGTGGCGGCTCAAGCGGCAAGGCGCAGCGCCACGCCGCAATGCCGCGATCCGCCCAGACGGCTCTGGCGATTTTCGGCGTTGCCTTACTCGTCGCCTATCCAATCTTCGTACTGTGGCGCCTTGGTCCCTCCGGCTCGATCAAGTGGATCGACAACTTCGGCATCCAGATCCTGATCTACGTGATGCTCGGCTGGGGGCTCAACATCGTCGTCGGCCTCGCCG
>DAORNH010000132.1:2791-6516 GCA_035440865.1 Hyphomicrobiaceae bacterium
GTCGGCAACCTGCTCGGTCCGAACTTCTGGCCGCTCTGGGCCTTCTGGATATGCTTGCCCGTCGCCGGCATCCTCGCCGCGTTCTGGGGCGTGATTCTCGGATTTCCGGTGCTCCGCCTGCGCGGCGACTACCTTGCCATCGTCACGCTCGCGTTCGGCGAAATCATCCGGCTGATCCTCATCAACTGGGTGCCCGTCACCGGCGGCTACCAGGGCATCGGGCACACGCAGCCGATCCCGCGACCGAGCTTCTTCGGCATCCCGTTCAACGCGTCGGATGAGGGCTTTTCGGCCCGTTTCGGTCTCGAGTTCTCGCCGATCTACCGCACCATCTTCCTCTTCTACGTCATCGCAGCGCTGGCGCTGCTGACAAACTGGGTGACGCTGCGGCTCCGCCGGCTCCCTGTCGGGCGCGCCTGGGAGGCGCTCCGCGAGGACGAGATCGCCTGCCGCTCGCTCGGCATCAACACGACCAATACGAAGCTCACGGCCTTCGCGATCGGTGCCGGCTTTGGCGGCATCGCCGGCTCGTTCTTCGCCGCCCGCCAGGCGTTCATCTCGCCCGAAAGCTTCACCTTCATCGAAAGCGCGCTCATCCTGTGGATCGTCGTGCTTGGCGGCATGGGCTCGCAGATCGGCGTCGCGATCGCCGCCGTGATCATGATCGGCGGCACGGAGCTCTTGCGCGAACTCGACTACCTCAAAGTGCTGTTCGGCAAGGACTTCGATCCGACCCACTACCGCATGCTGCTGTTCGGGCTCGCAGGCGTCCTGCTCGTGCGCTGGAAGCCGCGCGGGCTTGTCGCGACCCGCTCGCCGACGATCGTTCTCAAGGAGCGCCGCAGCATATCGGCCGACCTCGTCAAGGAAGGGCACGGTTGATGGCGTCGGCACCCCTCCTCACTGTCGAGCACATGACGATGCGCTTCGGCGGCCTCGTCGCGATCAATGATCTCTCGTTCACGGCCAAGCGCGGCGAGATCACCGCCATCATCGGCCCGAACGGCGCCGGCAAGACCACCGTCTTCAACTGCATCACCGGCTTCTACAAGCCGACCGTCGGCCGGATGGCACTGGCAATCAGCGCGGCTGAGGCCGGCGCGATGGAGGCGCTGACCAAGACCGGTCGTCGCTTCGATGCCGCGAGCGGCATCTTCCTGCTCGAGCGCATGCCGGATTTCGAGATCGCCCAGCGTGCCCACATCGCGCGCACATTCCAGAACATCCGCCTGTTCTCGGGCCTGACGGTCCTCGAGAACCTGATCGTCGCGCAGCACAACCGCCTGATGAGCGCTTCGGGCTGGACGATCAAGGGCCTCCTCGGCTCGCGACGCTACAAGACAGCCGAACTTGCGGCCGTCGAGCGCGCCAAGCATTGGCTCGAACGCGTCGGGCTTATCGAGCGCGCCGACGATCCGGCCGGCGACCTCCCCTATGGCGCGCAGCGCCGGCTCGAGATCGCCCGCGCCATGTGCACCGAACCCGTGCTCCTCTGCCTCGATGAGCCGGCAGCCGGACTCAACCCGCGCGAATCCGCCGAGCTCAACGCGCTGCTGCGCTCGATCCGCGACAAGGACCACGTCTCCATCCTGCTCATCGAGCACGACATGAGCGTCGTCATGGAGATCTCGGACCACATCGTCGTGCTCGAGTACGGCGCGAAGATCTCTGACGGCACTCCCGACTTCGTGCGCAACGACCCGCGCGTCATCCAGGCCTATCTCGGCGTCGACGACGAGGAAGTGCCCGCCGCCTTGGGAGCCGCACGATGAGCTCGGAGAGAGCAATGCCACTCCTCACCGTGCGCGGCGTCGAGACCTTCTACGGCAAGATCCAGGCCTTGAAGGGCGTCGACATCGACGTCAACCGCGGCGAGATCGTCACGCTGATTGGCGCCAACGGCGCGGGTAAGTCCACACTCATGATGACGATCTTCGGCAAGCCCAGGGCGCGCGCCGGCCGGATCGTCTACGACGGGCAGGACATCACGACGCTCGAGACGCACGACATCGCGCGCCTCAGGATCGCGCAATCGCCCGAAGGCCGCCGCATCTTCCCGCGCATGACGGTGCGCGAGAATCTGCAGATGGGAGCCGAGATCGACGGCCTTGCCCACTTTGACGAGGACCTGAAGCGCGTCACAACGATGTTTCCGAGACTGCGCGAGCGCCTCGACCAGCGCGGCGGTACGCTCTCCGGCGGCGAGCAGCAGATGCTCGCCATCGCCCGCGCGCTGATGAGCCGGCCGCGGCTCCTCCTTCTCGACGAGCCGTCGCTCGGTCTCGCGCCGATCATCGTGAAGCAGATCTTCGAGGTGATCCGCGAACTCAATCGCTCCGATCGCATGACGATCTTCCTCGTCGAGCAGAATGCCTTCCACGCGCTCCGCCTCGCGCATCGCGGCTACGTGATGGTCAACGGCGTGATCACCATGTCTGGGACGGGGCAGGAACTCCTCGCCCGCCCGGAGGTTCGAGCCGCCTATCTCGAAGGCGGACGGCATTAGGAGACAGACGGGCATGCTCGCGTCATTCACGCCTTGGCCGATGCCGCCGGCACTCTACGAGGCTGGCCCGAACGGAGTGTGGACCTTCCTCCTCGCGACCGTGCTGCTCGGCGGGCTTGCCGCCTGGGTGACCGGCCGCTCGATCGCCGAGACGTGGCGGCCCTACTGGCAGATCCCGGTCTACATGGTGATGCTCGCGGCGAGCGTGCGCTTCATCCACTATGCGATCTTCCAGGCTAAGCTGCTCTCGTGGCGAAGCTTCCTCGTCGATCTGCTCGTCCTGCTGGCGCTGGCCGCGCTCTCGCATGTGCTCGCACGGCGGCGGCAGATGGCCCTGCAGTACGGCTGGAAAACGAGTTGATCACGCGCCCGACTTGCTGTTCGGCTCGGCCGGCCTAAGCGCTGCAGGCGTCGCGGCCCCGCTCGCGGCATCCTCGCGAAACATCTGCTCGAGTTCCTCGGCGGCATTGCGAGCGCGCATGCGCAGCTTCTCCATGTCAGAGCGCAGCGGATAGTCCTCCTTGAGGCGGCGCTCGTCATAGTCCTTGAAGCGCTCGACTGTTGCCCGGAGCTCGCTCTCCCTGAGGCCGAGACCGCGCAGCACGTCGCGTGAAATGCCGAGTGCCGCCTCGAATGTCTCGCGGTGAACCTGCTCGATACCGAGGTCGAGCAGCCGATAGGCGTGCTGGCGATTGCGGGCACGCGCGATGATCGGAAGCCTTGGGTACTGGCGACGCACCATCTCGGCCGTCCTCAGCGACTGCTCGACGTCGTCGATGGCGAGCACGAAGACCCGGGCCTTCTCCAGTTGGGCCGCCCGCAGGATGTCGGGGCGCGCCGCATCGCCGTAGTAGATCTTCGAGCCGAACTCGCGCACGAAATCGACATGCTCGGCGCTGCTGTCGAGGGCGGTGAACGGGATCCGGCGGGCTCTCAGGATGCGCGAGACGATCTGCCCGACGCGCCCGAAGCCAGCGATGACGACACCCGAGGCATCGTCGGGCAGCGGATCATAGGCCCGACTCGGTGCTGTGTCGGTCCGCCGGAAGCGGTCGTCGATCGCCAGTGCCAGTGGCGTCACGATCATCGACAGCGTGACGACGACAGCGAGGAGCTCGGCCGTCGGCCCGGCAACCAGCGCACCGGCCACCGCCGCCGTCAGCAGCACGAACGCGAACTCGCCGCCCTGCGAGCATGCGATGCCGAGCCGCCGCGCTGC
>DAORNH010000132.1:6526-11048 GCA_035440865.1 Hyphomicrobiaceae bacterium
GATCGCGACGAGGACCGCGGCCTTTGCAGCAACGACGGCCACGACGAGGCCGAGAATGGTCACCGGCCTCGAGGCCAGCAGACCGAGATTGAGCGCCATGCCGATCGCCGTGAAGAAGAGCCCGAGCAGGAGGCCCTTGAACGGCTCGATATCGGCCTCGACCTCGTGGCGGTACTCGCTGTCGGCGAGCAGCACGCCGGCAACGAACGCGCCGAGCGCGGCCGATAGCCCTGCCGCCTCCATCGCCAAGGCCGTGACAATCACCGTCAGCAGTGCGGTCGCAATCATGGCCTCGTGCAGGCCGGCACGTGCAATCAGCCGATAGACATGCCGCAGGATCGGCCGACCAAGGAGGAGCACGGCGGCAACGACCGCCAATGCCTTCGCAACGGACATCGGCGAGAAGGCGGTCGATACCGCGCCCGCCAGCAGCGGCACGAGTGCCAGGATCGGCAGGGCGGCGAGGTCCTGGAAGAGCAGGATTGCGAACGCGAGCCGGCCGTGCCGCGTCGCAAGCTCCTTGCGCTCGCCGAGGGCCTGCAACGTGAAGGCCGTCGACGACAACGACAACGCGAGCCCCACGTAGAACGCCGCACCCCACGACATGCCGGCAATCAACGCGCCGAGCGTCAGGACCAGTCCGGTGCCGACGACCTGCAGCGCTCCCGCACCGAATACGGCGGCGCGCATCGCCTTCAAGCGCGACGGCTGCAACTCGAGCCCGATGACGAAGAGCAGCAGGACGACGCCGAGTTCGGCATAACGCAGCACGCTTTCGGCCGAATACACGGGATAGATCCGCCCGAGGCCATAAGGCCCGATCAGCACGCCCGCGAACAGGTAGCCGAGAACGGACCCGATACCGACACGCCGCGCGAGCGGGGCCGCGACAGCTGCCGCCAACAGAAAAATGGCCGCCTGGACCAGAAAGTCGTGCATGATTCATTCCCTTTCCCGCGCTCGACGGCTCCATCCCGCCCGCGGCGCGCGCCCACAACGATGACCCAATCCCTGGCCCTTGTCCGGCTGCCGGCCAACCGACATGAGGACACCCGAGAACTCGGGCGAATTCGGATGACTCTTGCCACAATCTTGGTTCATAAGCGCGCTAGGCGGGCTTGCCACGAAGGGTCGGGCGCTAACGGCGGCCGAAACGGGGTTGCTCGCGATCGTGTCTGCCGCCCGGCGACGGGTGGTCGGCCGCAGTTGGACTACGCAAGTTGGACTACGAATGATCTTTCAGTTCGCATGAACCTAATGGGAGTGAGGTCCATGAAACGTTTCGTGCTGTCGGGTGCCGCGCTGATCGCGGGCTTGACACTGTCGGGCGCCGCAAATGCGCAGATCAAGGTCGGCGTCGCCGGTCCGTTCACCGGCCCGAACGCCGCTTTCGGCGCGCAGCTGAAGAACGGCGCCGAGATGGCCGCGGCCGACATCAATGCCAAGGGTGGCATGAACGGCCAGAAGATCGAGCTGGTTTTCGGTGACGATGCGTCGGATCCGAAGCAGGGCGTGTCGGTCGCCAACAAGATGGTCGGCGACGGCGTGAAGTTCGTGATCGGTCACTTCAACTCCGGCGTCACGATGCCGGCGTCGCTCGTCTATGCCGAGAACGGCGTCCTGATGATCACGCCATCTGCGACGAACCCTCAGATCACCGAGCGCGGCCTCTGGAACGTGTTCCGCACCTGCGGCCGTGACGATCAGCAGGGCGAGGTTGCCGGCAAGTACATCGCCTCGGCGCTGAAGGGCAAGAAGATCGCCGTCATCCACGACAAGACGACCTACGGCAAGGGCCTCGCCGACGAGACCAAGAAGGCGATGAATGCCCTCGGCGTAACCGAGGTGCTCTATGAGGGCGTCAACGTCGGTGAAAAGGACATGTCCGCGCTCGTCGGCAAGATCAAGTCTTCCGGCGCCGACTACATCTACTGGGGCGGCCTCCACACCGAGGGCGGACTGCTCGTTCGCCAGATGCGCGACGGCGGTCTCAAGACAGTGCTGATATCGGGCGACGGCATCACGACGGACGAGTTCGCTACCATCGGCGGCCCGGGCGTCGAGGGCACGCTCATGACGTTCCCGCCTGACCCGCAGAAGCGCCCCGAGGCCGCGGCCATCGTCGCGAAGTTCCTCGAGAAGAAGTTCAAGCCCGAAGCCTATACGCTGTACAGCTACGCAGCCCTCCAGATCGTCGCCGACGCGGCCAACGCCTCGAAGTCGAACGATGCCAAGAAGGTTGCAGCCACGATGCGCGAGGGCAAGCCCTATGCGACGGTGATCGGCGCCATCGCCTTCAACAAGAAGGGTGACATCACCCGTCCGGACTACGTGCTCTACACCTGGAAGAAGGGCGCGGACGGCAAGATCACCTACGTCCAGAACTGAACTGATCGACCCGTGAAAAGGCCGATGGGCGAGGGGCCACCGCAGCTGCGGCGGCCCCTTCTGCTTTCACACGACGTGCACGCTCAAAACGCGACCTTGTCGCCGCCCTTCAAGGCCAGGATCTCGCGGGCCTCATCCGCGCTCGCGATCTCGAGGCCGAGGCCTTCGATGATCTGGCGCACCTTCGTCACCTGCTCGGCATTCGACTTCGCGAGCTTGCCAGGTCCGATCCAGAGGCTGTCCTCCATTCCGACGCGGACGTTGCCGCCCATGGCCGCCGCCATTGCCGCGATGGGCAGCTGGTTGCGCCCGGCGCCGAGCACGCTCCAGCGGTACTGGTCGCCGAACAGGCGGTCAGCCGTACGCTTCATCATGTTGACGTCCTCGTAGTGCGGGCCGATGCCGCCGAGTATGCCGAACACCGACTGGATGAAGTACGGCGGCTTGATGATGCCGCGATCCGCGAAGTGGCGAAGCGTATAGAGATGCCCGATGTCGTAGCACTCCACCTCGAAGCGCGAGCCGTTGGCGGCGCAGGTCGTCAGGATGTACTCGATATCGGCGAAGGTGTTCTTGAAGAAGCCTGACCGCGAGCCTTCGAGATAGGGCCGCTCCCAATCGTGCTTGAATTCCTTCTGGCGCTCGAGCATCGGGTAGAGGCCGAAATTCATGGTCCCCATGTTGAGCGAGGCGACCTCCGGCTTGAAGGTCGCAGCGGGGCGCACGCGCTCCTCGATTGTCATGGTCATGGCGCCGCCCGTCGTGATGTTCACGACGCAGTTGGAGCGCTGCTTGATTACCTTGAGGAACGGCGCGAAGGCCTCCGTCGACTGGTCGGGCTTCCCCGTCTTGGGATCGCGGGCATGCAAGTGCACGACGGCGGCACCGGCCTCGGCGGCTCCGATTGCGGCGTCCGCGATCTCCTCAGCCGTCACCGGCAGATGCGGCGACATCGACGGCGTGTGGATCGAGCCCGTGACCGCACAGGTAATGATGACTTTGCGTGATTTTGCCATGATCGTCCTCTTCCTGAAGTCTTGAAGCCGCCGGCCATCCGGACCGCATGAAAAGCCTATCGCGAAGCACGGGACGGCGAAACAACGTTGCTGCTATAGTGCCCCCCGTGGCCGGATGCCTCGAATTGGTCACGAGCCGCATCCAAAGTCGCTGCGCATTCAACTGGAGCCGACGCATGCCGCGCAAACGTTCGATCAGCCGCAGGGCCACACTTGCCGGCCTATCGGGCCTCGCCGCAGGCATGGCCACCAAGGCCCATGCGGCGCCGCGCGCAGAGCTCATCATGTTCGATGCAACCTGGTGCGGCTATTGCAAGAAATTCAAGCGCGAGGTTGCGCCCACCTACTCGAGCACGCGCGCCGGCGGAATATTTCCGCTGCGCATCATCGACATCGAACGCGAGACGCCGGACTTCTCCTTGAAGGAGAAGGTGCGCGGCACGCCAACCTTCGTCATCGTCGCCGACGGCATCGAGATCGCGCGCTTCTCAGGCTATGGTGGCCCAGACCACTTCTACGAAACCATGGACAGGATCATTTCGGCCTGGGAGCAGGCGCGACAGAAGTGGGACCGAGGCGGAGGCGATCGCGCCTGAGGCAGGCCGGCTGCTGTGTGGATCAAGAGCAACCATTGAACGTCGCCGCGGGCGTTGCCGCGACAGAGGGATTGTGTGATGGGCGAGCATGCAAGGATGGGCCGGCCGGGGGCATCGCGGCTGACAGCGTACGCACTGGCAGTCATGCTCGGCGCGGGCGCCGCAGGAGTGGCCATGGCGCAGGATACGCCGAGGCCGAGCGGTGACCCGTCGTCGCCTCCTGCCCCGGCCTCGAGTCCGACCAATCCGTCATCTCCGACCACGAGCAAGCCGCCGCGGGACGGCGATGCACCCGTGTCCGGCGCGCACACTCCATCGCCGAATGCCGCGCCTCCACCGGTCGATCGGCCGGCTGCAGCCGCTCCGGCATCGACAGGCACAGCCTCGGGCGGCCCGGCGGCAGCTGCTGCTCCCCCGGCGCCGAGATCCGACACTCCGGCGACAGCGCCATCGACTCCCCCCGCGCCGGCTCCGTCATCGCCGCCGGTCGTTGCCGCACCAGCGCCCTTGCCACCACCAGCG
>DAORNH010000133.1:0-7830 GCA_035440865.1 Hyphomicrobiaceae bacterium
GTGCGCCGGGGGAGGGCGGGCAGCGCTGCGGGTGGAGACGGTCATGCCCTGAACGGGCGTCGTGCGTCCCAGCCGCCACATGCTCCGACGTTGTACTTGGGTTCGTCGCGAGTACCGAGTGTGCCGCAGCGGTGATCCGTCGTGATGGGCCACTTTCGACCGACGTGCAGCGAGCTTCCTTCGGCTTTCATCTCGGCAGCACTTGGATGGGCAGGCAGACCGAAGAACTACCTGGATCGACTAGACGATCAGCGCGCCGCGTCGGGGGCGAGCGCAGCCGCGCATTGTCGGACTCACGCATCCGTTGGCAAGAAGAGGCAAACCACTTCCATCTCTCCGAGCGGATCATAGCGCTTCATGCAGACATGCATGCGGTTGTCTTTCGATGCTCGGATAGATGCTCCTTTGCGAACTCTAGCTCTGCCGTGCTTCGACGTCACAACGAGTTGCGGCAGGCCTCCTGCCGTCGGCGCGAGCCACTCCGCACTCTCGACCGGCGCGCAATCCATGTCGTTACAACAGTCATGCGGATACCAGTCATGGGCGCTTGCCGGCACAAGCATTCCTGTGCCAGCGATGATCGACAAGGCCACAATCCGACGAATGACGTGCTTCAACGTTCCCTCCTGCTCGAGGATCACTCGGAGTTCCGGACTGGCGCATAAGGCTGCCAGGTTCCGTGGACGCCTGAATTGCCCTGCGTCCCGGAATCATCCGTGCTACGAAGGCTCTTGACGGACTGAACGGTGGCCGAGCGGGCTCGGTACGTGAGCTTGTTGTCGTTCGAGAACCGCGAGGCCGCTTTTCTTTTGCCGTCGATGGGGACACTGTGAGGCCGATGGGCCTGTAAGGTCATTGCCTCGGATCTGAATTGTCCTGAATTCTCCTGCAGTCGGGTGCCAAGGGTGACAAGCGACGCCAATCACACGTCTCGAGCCACGACGGGTCTGCGATCCCTTCCGTGCGACGCTGGGGAGTACCGGTTTGGTCTCTTCCGCCTGTTGATCGAGCGGCGGGAGCTGCTGTTGCGCGACGTGCCGGTTCACCCGCACGTGCTCGCGCGCGCTCGATGTGCTCCTGGCGCTCGTCGAGCGGAGAGGTCAAGTGGTGAGCAAGGATACGCTCATGGCCGAGGGCTGGCCCGACAGAGTCGTAGAGGAGAACAACCTTCAGGGGCAGATTTCGGCTCTACGCAAGGTGTTGGCCGCCGACAGCGATGGCGAGCGCTATCTGCAGACAGTGCCCGGCCGCGGCTACCGGTTCGTCGCCCCGGTTGAGCATGAGAGGTCCGCCGCCGGCACAATCTTCGAGGTGAGTGCGCGGCGCGATGCGCTTGCCTGGTGTGCGCCTTTGCACAGCAAGCCAGCGATCGCGGTGATCCCCTTCATCAATCTGAGCAGCGATCCGCAGCAGGAGTATTTCAGCGACGGCATCACCGACGACATCGTCACCGAGCTGTCGCGGTCCTCAGAGTTGCACGTCATCGCCAGCAACTCGAGTTTCAAACTGAAGGGCCGCGATGTCGACGTCCGGCAAGTCGGAAGTCGACTAGGCGTCAGCTATTTGCTGGAAGGCAGTGTCCGAAAGGTTGGACAGCACGTTCGCATCACAGCCAAGCTCGTCGATGCCATCAACGGCGCTCATTGTTGGGCGGAACGCTACGATCGTGAGCTGATGGACGTATTCGCGGTGCAGGACGAAGTCGCGCGAACCATAGTTTCGATCCTGACTGCGCATGTGGGGAAATTAGAAGCCGCGCGCGTCTTGGCACGGCCGCCCCAGACCTGGCAGGCATATGATTACTACTTGCAGGGGAGAGAGTCGTTTGCCTCGTTCTTGACGACGTATCGAGCGGCCGACTTGTACGAGGCCCGACGGCACCTGCAGAGCGCCTTGGCTATCGACCCGAATTATGCCCGCGCCCATGCCGTGCTTTCGAACATTCATTTGTGCGGCTACATCCATCGGTTGGACGACGACTATCTGACGGATGCCGCTCTGGAGCGAGCACACGAGATCGCCAGGAAGGCCGTGCAGCTCGATCCCAACCTGACAGTTGCGCGCGAACACCTGGGGCTTGTCTTGAGTCACATGGGCCGGCACGCCGAGGCGCTTGCCGAGTTCGAGAAGGTTACAGCCCTGAACCCAAATTTTTCCAACTGGCGTTATGGTCTGGCGCTCGTTTACGGAGGCGAAGCCGAGAAGGCCATCAAGGTCTTGCGCGCGATTACGCACCTCGACCCCTTCTACCCGGCAGCGGCGGCCGGTTTCTTCGGTGTTGCCTACTACACACTCAAGCGGTACGCCGAGGCGCAGCCGTGGCTGCTGGAATGCACCTCCCGGGCACCGAACTTTCGAGCTGGGCATAGCTGGCGGGCAGCCAACCACGCGCAATTGGGCCAACTCGACGAGGCGCGCAGAGACGTGTCCGAAGTCCTCCGTCTCGACCCGACGTTCACGATCGACCACACCGTACGGCGACTTGCGCAGTTCCGGCGCCCGGAAGACGCCGATCATTTTTTCGACGGTTTGCGCAAGGCGGGATTGCCGGTGCAGTAGATATGATCGCTGCGAATTTGATCAGGTGGAGCAGCAGGTCTTGGCTGCGTCAGCATCTGCAACAAGCGGACACGATAGAGACTTTCATCGTACGACAGCTTCCTGTTCAGCAACGGGGCATTCACGACTCAGCGTAGGAAGTCGCGCCAGCGGACTTCATTACATGCCCGAGGATGGCTGCTTTGAGCGTTGCTGCTCAGGCGCAAGCAGTTTCTCTTGCGCCCATCCGCCACCAGCCCCCTCACCCCTTCTGCGACGCCTTCAGCGCCTGATCTAGGTCCTCAACGAGATCGGCGACATCTTCGAGGCCGATCGAGAGGCGGACGAGTTCCTCGCCGACGCCCGCGCGGGTGAGCTCCTCCGCGCTCATCTGCTGATGCGTCGTCGAGGCCGGATGGATGACGAGCGACTTCGCATCGCCGACGTTGGCGAGATGGGAGAAGACGCGGAGCCGCTCGATCAGCTTGGCGCCGGCCGCCCGCCCGCCCTTCACGCCGAAGCTCATGATCGCGCCGGCCCCCTTCGGCAAAAGGCGCTTGGCGAGCTCGTGATCGGGGTGGCTTTCGAGGCCCGGATACTTCACCCAGGCGACGGCTGAATGCTTCTCGAGCGCGCGCGCGATCGTCTCGGCGTTGGCCACATGCCGCGCCATGCGCACGGGCAGCGTCTCGAGCCCTTGGATCAGGTGGAACGCCGTCGTCGGGCTCATCGCCGCGCCGAAGTCGCGCAGGCCCTCCGCGCGCGCCCGCATGATGAAGGCTGAGGGGCCGTACTCCTCCGCAAAGACGATGCCGTGATAGCCGGCGTAGGGCTCCGTCATGGTCGGGAAGCGGCCCGAGCGGCGCCAGTCGAAGCGGCCGCCGTCGACGATCACGCCGCCAATCGCGACGCCATGCCCGCCGATGAACTTCGTCGCGGAATGCATCACGATGTCGGCGCCGAACGTGATCGGCCGGCAGAGGTAGGGCGTCGAGAAGGTGGCATCGACCATCAGCGGTACGCCCGCCTCGTGAGCCAGATTGGCGATCACCGGGATGTGCGAGACTTCGAGGCCAGGATTGCCGAGCGTCTCGGTGAAGACGAGGCGCGTCTCGGGGCGGATGGCGCGCGCGAAGGCTGCCGGATCGCGCGGGTCCACCTGCGTCGTGGTGATGCCGAAGCGCGGCAGCGTGTGCGTGAACATGTTGTGCGAGCCGCCGTAGACGCGCGCGGAGGCGACGATGTGCCCGCCGGCGCCCATCAGCGTCACGATGGCGAGATGGAGGGCCGCCTGACCGCTCGCCGTCGCGACTGCGCCGACGCCACCCTCCAAGGCCGCCATGCGCTCCTCGAACACGGCGACTGTCGGGTTCGAGATGCGCGAGTAGATATGCCCCGCTCGCTCCAGGTTGAAGAGACCTGCGGCGTGCTCCGTATCGCGGAAGACATACGAGGTCGTCTGGTAGATCGGCACCGCGCGCGCGCCGGTCGTGGGATCAGGGCGCTGGCCAGCGTGCAGCGACAGCGTGTCGAAGCGGGGGCTCTCGTCGGACATGGTCGCTCCTCGGGACGGCGTCGATGCCCGGGAGAGTACCCGCTATCGTCGACGCGTGCGATACCCGAGCCAGGCAGCGAGCATGCCGACGGCGAAGGCGCACACGAACACACCCGAATAGGAGCGCGGCAGCAGCTTGATCCAGCCAACGCTCGCTGCTGCCGCCGCGAGCAGCACGGCGATTAAACCGCCGAGGAAGCCGCCGATCACGGATTTCTGCGGTTGATCGGCCGAGCGGCCCAGCCAGAAGGCCATGGCGACGGCGATCGGATTGGCGAACCCGAAGAGGAGAACGGTCTGCAGCTCGGTCACGGGTGTGCCTCAGGGTGTCGCGACGTAGCCGTCGCGGCGGGGATCGCACGCGCCGACGAGGATACCGGTCTTCGGATCACGCGAGACGGCCTGCATTCCGCCGACGCGCATCGTCCAGGGCTCCCCTGGCGTGACGGCATGGCCGCGGCGGCGCAGCTGATCGAGGACAGGCTGCTCAAATCGCGCCTCGGGCTCGACGATGGCGCCGTCCCAGAGACGGGCTCGCGGCGCCTCGATCGCGTCCTGGAGGGGGAGGCCATAGTCGAGATGCTGAACAAGAGCCTGCACCTGCGTCTGCAGGATGCCGTAGCTCCCCGGCGTGCCGAGGGCGAGGACGGCATCCTTGCCACGCATGGAGATGGTCGGCGTCACGCACATGTGGAGGTCGCCGCCCGGCGTCGCGCGGTTCGGGCTCTTCGGGTTGACGTCGGACCAGTAAAGGAAGTTGTTGAGGCAGAGGCCCGTGCCCGGAACGATCACGCCAGAGCCGAAGGGGCTGCCGATGCTCTGCGTGATGCAGACGAGGTTGCCGGCCTTGTCCGCGATCGAGAACGAGGTTGTGTGCTGGTCGGCGGCGCCTGTCGATGCGGGCGCGGTCCACTGCTCGGTCGGGCCGACGATCGGTTTCCCGTCCTCCACGCGGGCGCGGAGCTTCGCGACGTTGGCGTCCGAGAGCATTTCGGCGAGCCGCTCGGGCGATGGGCCGTTATGGGCCAGGCGGACGCCGGCCGCGAGGCGGATCGCCCGCCAAACGATATCGAGGTGCTCGACGCCGTTGCGCGGCAGCCGCGCGAGATCGAAGCCCTCGAGGATGCGCATGGTCAGCGAGAACTGGAAGCCTTCGCAGGGTGGCGGCGGACAGGAGATGTCGAGGCCGCGATAGGCGACGGTCAGAGGCTCGCGCCAGATCGGCTTGAATGCCTCGAGGTCGGCCATCTCCATGACGCCGCCTAGCGCCGTGAGACGGGCGACGATCGCCTTGCCGAGGGTGCCACCGTAGAGGAGGCCGGGGCCCTCCTTGCCGAGGGCATCGAGCGTCTTCGCAAGGTCGTCCTGCTTGAGCAATTCGCCGAGCTCCACCGAGCCGCGGCCGAAGGTGTAGGTCTTCACCCACTCCGGATAGAGGTCGGGGTGGGCCGCAAGCTGCGCGCGAGCCTCGTTCGTCTCGTAGATGTTGAACTCAATCAGCGGGTAGCCGTCACGGGCGAGCGCGACGGCCGGCGCCAGGATCTCGGAAAGCGGCTTCGTGCCGTAGGCTTTGACGAGCTCCGCCCAGCCGCCGAAGTTGCCGGGGACGCCCGTGCCGATGGCACCGCGCTGCAATTGCTCGCGGCTCGAGAGCTTGTCGACCGGGAACTTGCGCGGCATGCGCGGCACGAAGTCGAGGCAGCGGACGCGCTTGTCCTTGGCGGAATAGACCGTCGCGAGGCCCTGGCCTGCAAGGCTCGACATGTAGGGCTCGACCACGTTCAGCGCCGCTGCGGTCGCGACCGCAGCGTCGAAGGCGTTGCCCCCGCTCGCGAGGAGCCGCGCACCCGCCTGCGCGGCGAGCGGATGCGCCGCCGCCACCATGCCGTGCACGGAAGTGATTGTTGGTCGCCGGCCGTACATGTTGCCTCCCGCGTCGCTCCCGGTCCCGAACCCCCAGGCGTACACGCCCGGGACCCGTGGCGGCAAGGCATGTCGGCGCATGACTGCGGGGCGCCGGTCACGGAGTGGCTGACGGGCGAGGCTCAGCGGGCCGCGAGCTCGCGCCAGATCAGCCGGAGACCGAAGGCGACGAAGAGGCCGCCGACGACTGCCTCTGCGCCGGACCGCATGCGGGCATAGCCCCGGCGCACGGCCGCGCGCTGGAAGAGCCAGCCGAGCAGCGAGAGGTAGCTCGCGTTCATGGCGACGATCGCAGCGATACAGGCGATCCCTGTCGCGAGGCTCGCATCGAGCACGCGGGTCGCGGCGAAGATGGAGGTCAGGAACACGATCGCCTGCGCGTTCGAGAGCGCCGTGCCGAAGCCGAGGCTGAATGTCCGCCAGAGGGGTACGCCCGGGGCGGGTGCAGTGTCCGGCAGAGGCTCGCCCTCTGGCGCGTTGCGGCTCCGCAGCAGGAGGCGCACGCCGAAATAGATGAGATAGGCGCCGCCGAGCACGTGCATGGCGAGACGCAACCAGGGGAATGTCGCGAGCAGCGCCGCCATGCCGAGGAGGGCCGCGCCGGCAAGCAGCACGTTGCCGACCATGTTGCCGGCGATCGCCATGGCGACGTCAGCGGCGCTGCGTGTGAGCGCGACGTGCGTCACCATCAGCGAGTTGGCACCAGGCGTCGGCACAATCACGGCCCAGAGCAGGACGAATGCGCCGAGCACTGCAAGATCAATGTTGACGGGCATCTCTGCAATCGTCCCTTGGCGGTTCTTCTCGCTCAGCCCGAGGTGGCATTCGACACGGCAACGAGCCTTTCGAGCGCGCGCATGGCCGCGCCCGATTCGATCGAGTGCGCGGCGAGCGCCGCCCCGTCCGTGAGGTTCGCCGCGGCGCCGCCGACGATCAGGGCTGCCGCCGAATTGAGGAGCACGATGTCGCGGAACGGTCCCTTCTTCCCCGCCAGCACGTCGCGGATCGCGGCCGCGTTCGTCTTGGCGTCGCCTCCCTTGAGATCCGAGAGCTTGGCGGGCGCGATGCCGGCATCGGCGGGCGTCACCTCGAAGACGCGGATCTCGCCGCCCTTCACCTCGGCAACGTCGGTCGAACCGGTCGTCGTCAGCTCGTCGAGGCCGTCATGGCCGTGCACCACCCAGACATGCTCGGCGCCGAGGTTGCGCAACACGAGAGCGATCGGCTCGACCCACTGCCAGGAGAACACGCCGACGATCTGGCGCTTCACGCCGGCCGGATTGGAGATCGGTCCGAGCAGGTTGAAGATCGTGCGGATGCCGAGCTCGGCGCGGACCGGCGCCCAGTGCTTCATGGCCGGATGATGCATCGGCGCCCACATGAAGCCGACACCGGCCTCCACGATTGCCCGCTCGACAACGGGCGGCGCGACATCGAGCTTCACGCCGAGGGCTGCGAGCACGTCCGAGGCGCCTGAGATCGAGGAGACGGAGCGGTTGCCGTGCTTGGCGATTTTGAGGCCCGCACCTGCCGCGACGAGGCTCGCGCAGGTCGAGACATTGTAAGTGCCGTGCGCGTCGCCGCCAGTCCCGACGATGTCAACGGCGCCCGGCGGCGCATGCACGCGCAGCATCTTGGAGCGCATCAGCTCGGCCGCCCCGGTGAGCTCGCTCACCGTCTCGCCCCTCACGCGCAGCGCCATCAGGAAAGCGCCCATCTGCGCCTGTGTGGCGACGCCCTCCGTCATCAGCTGGAAGGCGGCGCGGGCCGGAAGACCATCCGCCCCCTGGACATCGAAAAAATCATCGCGGAGA
>DAORNH010000133.1:8025-10627 GCA_035440865.1 Hyphomicrobiaceae bacterium
GACTTCGTGATGGCCGCCCCCGCACCCCGCCAGCCGCTTCAGTACCTCGACAAGGCGGCATCCACGCTTCGCGATCTCGGCCTGATGCCGGACAAAGTGGAGCCGGCACCGATCAATGCGCTCCTCGAGAAGATCTCCGACCTCGACAAGGACAAGATCACCATCATCGCCCGCACGCTCGGGCAGGCGGAAGTGTTCAATGCGGTCGTGCGCGACCAGACGGCGAAGATGGAGGTCGGGCAGCGCTACCAGCAGATCACGGAGGGCTTCAACTCCATTCGCGACGACGCCAAGCGCCTCGTCGACCAGGTCTCGGACGGCAAGGTCGATCTCCTCGAGCGCGGTACAAACATCTGGATGAAGATCGTACGCGGCGACATCGCCGCCCGCTTCGACGCGATCCGCGCCATCTATCTCTCCGTCACCAAGGAGACGAAGAACCAGATCGAGCGGGAGGGGAAGATCCTCGACGCCTACCGCGATTACCGTGGCGCCCTCAAGCACTCCGAGGTGCTGGCGCTTGAGGTGCTGAAGAAGGCCGAGGCCAAGCTCGAGGAAGCGAAGTCGGCACTCGGCGAGGCTTCGCAGAAGGTCGCGGGCTTCGCCGGCAGCGAGCCCGCCGAACGCGCCAAGCTCGAGCTCGCACGCGATGAAGTCCTGCGCCGCACGCAGGACGAGGAGAAGCGCTACCAGATCGCCAAGGACCTCTCCGACAACCTCACCATCTCCTACAACACGAGCGAGGTGGTGATGGCGCGACTCATGCAGACGACCTCGGCCAAGGAGCGCATCTACAGCCAGTCGGTCTCCTTCTTCTCGACCAACGACACGGTGCTGACCGCGCTAAAGGCCTCGTTCACCGGCATGTTCGGGCTGCATGAGTCAACGAAGACACTCGATGCCATGAAGGAAGGCATGTCGAAGAGCATCGAGACGATCTCCGAGATCGGCGACAAGGTGCAGGACGCCGCGATCCGCTCGGGCTACGGCCCGACGATTCGCGCGACATCAAGGCCGACGCCGTGAAGAAGCTCGTCGACAGCGTGGTCAATTTCCAGGAGCGCTCGGTCACCATCATCGCCGAGATGCGCAAGCTCGCGACCGAGAACAGCCGCGAGATCCGCGACGCCGTCGAGGATGGCAAGAAGCGCATCGCCAAGCTGGTTGCGGCAGGAGACGCGCTGCCGGGGCCAGGGTGAGGTGCGAGCTAGATGACGACGGAGGCCGCGGGCGAGCCCGCTCCGGGTGCCGCCAAGTCGCCCGGCACGCTCGACGACGTGATGATCGCGATGGACGTGGTGGATACGGTCCGCCATCGGGAGGATCTCGTCCGCCGCGAGCTCAACGAGGCGGGGCGCGAGGCTGATCTCATCGCGCGGCTCCGCGAGATCTACCGCCAGCAGGGCATCGAGGTGCCGGATCACGTGCTCGCCGAAGGCGTGAAAGCGCTGCGCGAGAGCCGCTTCACGTACACACCTCCGCCGAAGGGCCTGAAGCGCACGCTGCTCACACTCTGGACGCGGCGCCGCACCGTCGGTATCGGTGCGGGCGCCGCTGCTGCGGCGGTGGTCGGCTATCAGCTCGCCATTGCGTTGCCGGCGCGCGAGGAAGCGAGGCGGCAGGAGACGGAGATCACGGTCACGCTGCCCAAGGCATTGAAGGACGCCTACGCCGACGTCCTCGCCGTCTCGACCGATCCGGGCGCCAAGGGGCGCGCCGACGCGCTCCTCGCCGACGGCGAGCGGGCCTTGCGCGAGCGCAGTGCCGCGGCCGCCCGCGAGAGCAACGCCAGGTTGAAGGCGCTGCGCGACGAGCTTGCCCAGGAATACACGCTGACGATCGTCGCCCGCAAAGGCGAGGCCATGGGCGTCTGGCGGACGCCTCCCAAGAGCCAGACGGGGCGCAACTACTATCTGATCGTCGAGGCCATCACGCCGGACGGCCGCGCGCTTCCCCTGCCCGTGCGCAATGAGGAGACCGGCAAGACCGAGACGGTCACCAAGCTCGGCGTGCGCGTCCCGGAGGCGACATTCAGTGCCGCGGCGGCCGACCGTCGCGACGACGGCATCGTCCAGAACAACCGCTTCGCCATCAAGCGGCGCGGTGTTCTCGCCGTCGAGTATCTCATGCCCTTCGAGGGCGGCATGATCACCGCCTGGTAGGAGCCCTGCGAGATGCCATCCGGCCGCCAGACGTTGCGCACGCTCGAGACCTCGATCTCGGGCATCAACCGCGAGCAGGAGACGCTCGAGGAGGCGGTGCGCGCCGCCTCCGCCGAGGTTGCGCGGCTCCGGCGCGAGCGCATCGCGGCGCTGCGTGAGCTCGCGCGGGTGAAACTCGACGAGATGGCGGCCGGCCGGCTCACGCGCGATCTCGACCTCGCCGAGCGGCGGGTCACCGAGATGATGGCGGCGCGCGAGCGTGCACTCACGGAGTCTGCCGAGGAGCAGAAGCGCCGCGTTGCCGCCGTCGAAGCTGCGGAGGCGACGCGCGACGAGGCGGCAAAGCGCGTCGAGGCGCTCGTCAAGGAGGTGGAGGACACGCGCCTCGCCGCCGAGACGGCCGTTGAGCGCGAGCCCGCCTGGCTGCAGGCGAACGCGGC
>DAORNH010000133.1:10703-11039 GCA_035440865.1 Hyphomicrobiaceae bacterium
AAGCCCTATGACGAGGATCCGCTCTTCGCCTATCTCTGGGGACGAGGATACCTGACGCCGCGCTATCATGCCGGCAACGTCGCGCGCATGATGGATGGCCTCGTCGCCGAGTTCATCGGCTACTCGAATGCGCGCCCGAACTACGTGATGCTGAGCGAGATCCCCGTTCGCCTCGGCGCCCATGCGACCTCGCGACGGGCCGCCGCCGACGAGCTCAAAGCGGCCCGCGGCGCGATCGAACGCCAACGCATGGTGGCGCTCGGCATCGAGCCGAAGGAGCGGGCGCTTGCCGCGGCACGGGCCGAGCTGAAGACGGCCGACAACGCGCTCGAGGCC
>DAORNH010000134.1:0-3557 GCA_035440865.1 Hyphomicrobiaceae bacterium
CGACCGCACGGCGAGCGACGAGACCGTCGCGGCGGTGGCGGCTGCCGGCGGCAAGGCGCTTGGAGCCGTGGTCGACGTGGCGAGCGAGGCGTCGACCGCAGCGATGGCTGCGCTGGCCAAGGACCGGTTCGGGCGCATCGACGGGCTCGTCAACAATGCAGCCCTCTATGGCTCGCTCAAGGGCGGTCGCTTCGATGCGATCAGCGAGGCAGATTGGGACGCCACCATGGCCGTCAACGTCAAGGGCATCTGGAACTGCTGCAAGGCGGTGGTGCCGGTGATGAAGTCGTCGGGCGGAGGCTCGATCGTCAACATCGCCTCGCTGGCTGCGACCTACGGCATGCCCTTCGCCCTCCACTATACAACCTCCAAGGCCGCCGTGATCGGCCTCACTCGCGGATTGGCGCGCGAGCTTGGCCGTGATGGCGTCCGCGTCAACGCCGTGGCGCCCTCCGCGGTCCTCACCGAGGGCACGCGCGAATTCTTCGGGGCCAAGCACGACAAGGCGCTGGAGGTCATCCGCGGCAATCAGACGATCCCGCGCAATCTCGAATCGCGTGATGTCGCCGGCGCCGTCCTCTGGCTGCTCTCGGATGAAAGTGCCTTCACGACCGGCCAGACGATCTCGGTCGATGGCGGCACAGTGATGCTCTGAACGACACGGCCTCATTGCCGCCGCTCGCGGGAGGTCCGTTGGTCGCGGCGCGGCATGCGAGCCTGCACTTGCTCCGCCTTGTTCGTTATGTATGGTCCCGCGGACGACGGGCGGAGTGAACGAATGGCAAAACCGAGACCACAGGATGCGGCGGGTCAGCGGCTCCACCGTACGTTGAGCTCGCCAGCGGTCTATCTGTGGCGCATGCTCATCTTCCTGATGCTCGTCGGCTTTGTCGTCGTGATCATCGCGAAGCCGCTCTGGACGGCGCTGCTCACGAACCCGTTCCTCAACGGTGGCATTGTGCTCGTACTGCTGGTCGGCGCCCTCTATGCCTTCCGCCAGGTGATCCGGCTCTATCCCGAAATCCGCTGGGTCAATGCCTTCCGCATCGCCGATCCAGGCCTCGCGATCGCCCACAGGCCGGTGCTGCTGACGCCGATGGCGACCATGCTGCGCGATCGTACGGGCGTGCTCTCGCTGTCGGCCTCGTCGATGCGCTCGATCATGGATTCGATCGCTGGCCGGCTCGACGAGGCGCGCGACACCGGACGCTACATGGTCGGCCTCCTCGTCTTCCTCGGCCTGCTCGGCACGTTCTGGGGTCTGCTCGAGACGATCCAGTCCGTCGGCAAGGCGATTGCGACACTCGATACGAAGGGCGGCGACAGCGTCACGGTCTTCGATGACCTGAAGAATGGCCTTGCCGCACCGCTGCGCGGCATGGGCACGGCCTTCTCGTCGTCGCTGCTGGGCCTCGCCGGTTCGCTGATCCTCGGCTTCCTCGAGCTGCAGGCGAGCCACGCGCACAACCGCTTCTATAATGAGCTCGAGGAATGGCTCTCTGGAATTACGGAGCTGACGCCCGGATCCGGGTCCTCGGAAGCACTCAACCGTCAGCTTTATGCCGCGATGTTCGACGTGCAGCGCGCCATCGCCGAGATGTCGCAGCGCGTGGCACTCCCGGCAACCAATACAGCGAACGGCGCCGAAGCCTCCGTGCGCGAGCTCGCCAAGGGCGTCGACCAGCTCGTCCGCCAGATGCGCGCCGAGCAGAAGGTCGTGCGCGAGTGGGTCGATGAGCAGGCAGCCCGCCAGTCGGAGCTCTCGACCGTGCTGCGCGACCTCTCCGCGACGATCTCGCGTCGAGGAGGCTGAGCCATGGCGGGCCGGAGCCGTCGCGGGCGCAGCGGAGACTACGGCGAGTTCTGGCCGGGCTACGTCGACGTGCTTTCGACGCTGCTGCTGACGGTCACCTTCCTCATGTCGGTCTTCATGATCGCGCAGTATTTCGTGAGCCAGGAGAGCAGCGGCAAGGATACGGCGCTGCGCCGTCTGACGCGCCAAATCGCCGAGCTCACGAGCCTCCTGTCGCTCGAGAAGGGCAAAGGGCGTACGCTCGAGGACGAGATTGCGGCGCTGCAATCCTCGCTCGCATCGCTTAAGGCCGATAATGCGCGCCTTGCCGGGGCCGCTGGGATCGGCGATGAAAAGGCAGCGGCGGCGGGCTCGCGGATTGCCACGCTCACCAAGGACCTCGAGGAGCAGAAGCTTCTCTCGGGTGAGGCGCTCGCCAAGGTCGACCTGCTCAATCAGCAGCTGCTCGCGCTGAGGCGCCAGATGCTGGCTCTCCAGGAGGCGCTCGGAGCTGCTGAGGCCAAGGACAAGGACGCCAAGCTCAAGATCGACGATCTCGACAAGCGCCTCAACGTGGCGCTCGCCCGAAAAGTGCAGGAGCTGCAGCGCTATCGCTCCGACTTCTTTGGTCGGCTGAGCGAGCTCCTGAAGGACCGGAAGGACATCCGCATCGTCGAGGATCGCTTCGTCTTCCAGTCCGAGGTGCTGTTCGCCTCGGGGCAGGCACAGCTCTCGCCGGAAGGGCTCGCGGCGATGACCGCGCTCGCCGCCGCCATCAGAGACCTCGAGGCGCAGATCCCACCTGAGATCAATTGGGCGCTCCAGGTGGACGGCCACACCGACAAGCGTCCGATCGCATCCTCTGCCTTCGCCTCGAACTGGGAGCTCTCGACGGCCCGCGCTATTTCGGTCGTCCGCTTTTTCGTGTCGCAGGGCGTGTCGCCGAAGCGGCTCGTCGCCGCAGGCTACGGCGAGTTCCAGCCGCTCGATGAAAGCGACGGCGACTTGGCCTACCAGCGCAACCGCCGCATCGAGCTGAAGCTCACGAACCGCTAGCCTGACCGGCCAACCGAGCTTTTCGCCCGAGAGCGCTCGACGTCCGAGATGCTGCCAGCCCGCGCCGACCGGCGCGCGGTTACGCGTGGCGGCGTGGGCAATGTAGAGACGTGCGGAGCGGCGGTGCCTGCTCGGATGAGGCATTCTTTTGGGGGCGCGGCACAATTTGCCGCTCCCCGTGATGTCGCATCGCGGCCTGCCAGTGTCCGTCTCGACGCCGCGACGGACACTGGCCTCCGCTTCGTGGAGGAGCTGCTGCGTCTTCTGGTGCTCGGCAGCGGCAAGTAGGGGCAGGACCGGCCGGGTGCGGGATGGACTGGCAATCGATAGTTGACTGATGCTAAAGGGCTGCTCTCGGAATTCTTGTGCAGCCCGTTTCGTTCGAGGGAGCGACAGGTCATGAAGGCACGCATCAAGATCACCCTGAAGAACGGCGTGCTCGACCCGCAGGGGAAAGCCATCCAGAGCGCGCTCGGCGGGCTCGGGTTCGGCGGCATCAACGACGTGCGCCAGGGGAAGTACATCGAGGTCGATCTCGTCGAGACGAGCGAGGCCAAGGCCCGCGACGCGGTCGACCGCATGTGCAAGCAGCTGCTCGCCAACATGGTGATCGAGAACTACAGCTACGAGCTGGTGAGTTGAGCGGCAGGCCGCGACACGGAACGTCGTCTCGAGTCAAGAACTGTGGGTCCGGGAGGCTGTGGCTCCC
>DAORNH010000134.1:3567-5111 GCA_035440865.1 Hyphomicrobiaceae bacterium
GGCGGGAGCGCGAGGGCATCCCCTCGCCCGGGGAGGAGCTGTGCGACCCGATCGAGCTGCTGCTCTTGATCGGAGCACAACATTACTGCTTTGGCTCTTCGGCGAATGGGACTGTATGAACAGCTGGACCATGTGCCATCGGGTCACGTCGATTCTGGCGCTCGCTCCCCGCGCGTTCCGGCTGGATGCATGGCCCCGCCTTACGGACATTTGATGCAGATGGCCCGAATACGAGCAAACTCGTCCCAGGCCCCGAGAGGGTGTCTGCCCTCGCCCTCAGGATGGAAGCCACGAGTAGTAACCCGTGCAGCGGAGCGGATGGACGCGGGCGAACCAGAGTTCAGTAGCTTGGGGGGCGGATCTGGTCGGACCGCGTTCCTCACGTCCGGACGAGCCGCTTCGCCACCTCCTCGAGCATGACGTCGGTCGCGCCGCCGCCGAGGGGGTGGGCGCGGGCGTCGCGGGCCATGCGCTCGATCACTGAACCAGTCATGTAACCCGAGCCGCCGTGCAGCTGGAGGCACTGGTACATGACCTCGTTGACGAGCTCGCCGCAGAGCGCCTTCACCATCGAGACCTCCCGCGTGCAGTCCTGCCCCTGGCCGTAGGCGGCGGCGGTCGTGTACACGAGCGCGCGCGCCGCCTCGACCTTGGTCGCAAGGAGGGCGAGCCTGTTGCGCACGACCTGCTTCTCGAAGAGCGTCGCGCCGAAGGCTTTGCGCGTCGTCACGTAGTCGAGGGTCAGTTCCAGCGCCGCGAGCATCTCGCCGACCGCCTGTGCGCCGAGCACCAGCCGCTCGTTCTGAAAATTCTGCATGAGGGCGTAGAAGCCGCGGCCTTCATCGCCGATAACGTTCTCGGCCGGAACGCGCGCGCCTTCGAAGACGAGCTCGGCCATGTCGGAGGAGCGCCAGCCCATCTTGTCGAACTTGCGCGCGACGCGGAAGCCGGGCGTGCCCTTCTCGACGAGCAGCATGGAGACGGAGCGGCTGCCGCCTTCGGGATTGGTTTTCACCGCGACGCAGTAGACGTCTGCGAGCACGCCATTGGTGATGAAGCACTTGGTGCCGTCGATCACCCAGTGGTCGCCGTCGCGGCGCGCACGCGTGCGGATGCCTTTCACGTCCGAGCCGGCGTCGGGCTCCGTGATCGCGACCGCGCTCCATGCCGACCCGTCGACGACGCGCGGCAGCCAGCGCTCCTTCTGCGCCTTGCTGCCTGAGTGAAGGATGTGCACCGCGGCCATGTCGGTGTGATCGAGGATGGTGATCGCAAAGCCGCCGAAGGTCGAGCGGCCGAGCTCCTCGCCGAGGATGACACTCGCGAGCGGATCCATCGCCGAACCGCCGTACTCGGTCGGATAGCGCAGGCCCAGGAAGCCGAGCTCGCCCGCGCGCCTGAGGATCGGCCGCGGCACGAAGCCATCGGTCTCCCAGCGCTCGGCGACCGGCTTCACCTCAGTCTCGACGAAGCGGCGCACCTGCGCGCGCAGCATCTCATGCTCCTCGCCGAGAAGCGGATTGCGGCTGGAACCCGGCATGGCA
>DAORNH010000134.1:5162-11019 GCA_035440865.1 Hyphomicrobiaceae bacterium
GTGCGAGGGGTCACCCCTCGCGCGGGTCGAAGGGCAGCAGCCCTTCTCGCGAAGCGAGTGCCGCGTGGTAGGGTTCGCTTCGCGACGCGGGGGGCGGCGTCGTGCCGGAGGCGCGCTTCCTGCGCGACGCGACCCCGCTGGCGGGACAGCCGCCAGACCGCCCGCCTTCTTGGACATTTTGCGGAGGACGATGTGGCAGCGCTGAGAGTAGGGCTCGTCGGGCTCGGGATGGCAGTTGGCCCGCATGCGAAGGGGCTTGCCGATCTCGCGCGATAAGGTCTGATAGAGGTGGCCGCGACGTTCTCGCCGAGCGAGGCGCGGCGCACCGCGTTCCACAAGGCCTACGGTTTTCCTGTGGTCGACGATCTGCGGCGCATTCTCGAAGACAGTTCCATCAAGGCCGTGGGCATCCTGACCCCGCCGAACACGCATCTCGAACTCGTCACGGCTGCTGCCGCGGCGGGGAAGCACATCCTGCTGGAGAAGCCGCTCGACATTACGATTGGGCGGGCCGAGGCGCTCGTGAAGGCCGCGGAGGCCGCGGGGTGCACGATGGGCGTCGTGCTGCAGCATCGCTTCCGGCCGTCGGGCGAGCGGGCGGCGGAGATCGTCCGCTCCGGCGCGCTCGGGCGCATCGTCAACTGCTCGACCTCGATCCGGCTGTGGCGGCCACAGAGCTACTACGACGAGCCCGGGCGCGGCACGCGGGCGCGCGATGGCGGCGGTGTCCTGCTCACGCAAGGCATCCACACGCTCGACCTGATGCTGTCGCTGGCGGGGCCAATCGCCGAGGCGCGGGGCTTCGTCACAACGTCGCCGGTGCATCGCATGGAGACGGAGGACATGGTGGCGGCTGCAGTGCGCTACGAGAGCGGCGCCATCGGCGTCATCGATGCGACGACGGCGGCCTACCCTGGGGCGGCCGAGCGTATCGATCTCGTCGGCGAGAATGGTTCCCTCTCGCTCGCAGGCACGCTCCTCGACGTGGCATTCCACGATGGCCGGCGCGAGCAGATCGCGCCCGATGCGACGCCCGGCGGCACGGGCGCCGATCCGATGGCGTTCCCGCACGACTATCACCGCAGCGTGTGGCGCGATTTCGTGCTGGCGGTACGAGACGGCCGCCCGCCGCGCGTGACGGGCCGCGAGGCGCTCAAGGTGCACCGGCTGATCGAGATGCTGATCGCCATGCGGTGACGGCCGGCGACGTTCCGAACGTCGCCCGTCTATGCGACGCAGATCCGTCCCAATGAGGACCGCTGGCCGTCGAAGGGATATCCCATGGTTGCAGCGCGTTCACCCGTCATTCCGCCGGCGCCGCTTGTTCACGCGCGCAATCTCCCGACGCTTCGTCTGCTCGTCACTTCGGCTCGGAGCAACCTCGACATCTGGCCCGACTACGCTTTCGACGTGCCGTTCAATGGACGCCGCGTGCTCGGCGTCGAGAGCGTGCCGCTGAACGATCCCGAGGCAATCCGGCACGTCTTCGTGACGCATGCTGCCAACTATGGCCGTCCGCCTCTCATGGCGCGGGTGCTGCGTGGCCCGCTCGGGCGTGGCATCATTCTCTCGGAGGGCGCGGAGTGGCGCCGGCAGCGACGAGTGCTGGCACCGACTTTCACGCCGGCAAGCGTCAGTGGCCTCATTCCTCATTTCCAGATTGCGGCCGAGGCTCTACTGCGCCGCCTCGACGGGAAACCGGAGGCCGACCTCTCGGTCGAGTTCCAGGAAACGGCGCTGGAGGCGGCATTGCTGGCCATGTTCTCGCTGCCGGACAGCGAGGTGCGGGTGCAGCTCGGCGGGTTCGTTCGCCAGTTCGTCGCCGGGCCGGGGCGGGTCAGCATGCTCGACTGCATCGCGCCGAGCGAAACCTCCTATCCGCTTCTGTTGCGCTCGCGCCGCGCGTTCCAGAAAATCTGGTTCGCCGCGCGTCGCAGGTCCCCGAGCGCCGCGATCTCCTCGATGCGCTGCTCGCCGCCCGCGATCCCGAGACGGGCGAAGGCCCCGCGAGCGAGAAGGTCCGCGATCAGGCAGCGACGTTGATCTTCGGCGGCTTCGAGACCACGGCGCGGCTCCTCTTCTGTGCGAGCAATATGCTGGCCCTCGATCCCGAGGAGCAGGCGCGGGTGCGAGCGGAGGTCAGAGCGTTACGTCCGGGCTCGCTGGCGCGGCTCGATGAGCTCGATGCCTGGCCGCGTCTCAGGATGGCCTTGCTCGAGGCGCTGCGTCCCTACCCTCCGGTGCCGCACCTCGTCCGCGAGCCGCGCACGGCCGATATCATCAAGGGTGAAGCGATCCCTGCGAAGTGTCAGGTGTGGGCCTCGCCCTGGGTGATGCATCGCCACCGCGCGCACTGGCGGCATCCTACGGCCTTCATGCCGGATCGCTTCGCGGGGCAAATATCGCCGTGGACCACGAACGGGGCCTATTTCCCGTTCGGCGCCGGGCCGCGCATCTGCATCGCTGCGGTGTTCGCGATGGCCGAGGCCGAGATCGTGCTGGCGTGGCTCAGCGAGCGGTATCGCATGTCACTTGACGACGCGCGTCCCGCTCTCCCGGTCGGCCGCCTGACGATCGAGCCGAGCCGGGCGCCGGCATTTCGGCTGGAGCGGGCGTAGCGACGCCCGAGATGCCGACTGGGCATCAGGCATCGAGCACCTCTCGTAGCGCGGTCGCGAGCTCGGCCCGGCCGAAGGGCTTGCGCAGGATGCGCAGACCGCCCGACCCGCCGCCCTCATCGCGCAGCACATCCTCCGCGTAGCCCGACATCAGGAGCGTCTTCAGTCCAGGCCTGTCGCGGGCGACGGCCCGGGCGACGTCGAACCCCGACATGCCGCCCGCCATCACGACGTCGCTCAGGACGACATCGATTGCGGCCTGCGATCGCAGCTGCTCGACGGCATCGGGACCGCTCTCGGCCTCGAGCACGATGTAGCCGAGTTCCGCGAGGCGCTCACGCGTCACCTCGCGCACCTCGGTGTTGTCCTCGACGAGGAGGACTGTCTCGCCGGCGGACACGGGAATGCTCGCGACATTACGTGATACGGGGGCTGGTGCCTCCGCATGATCGCGCGGTAGATACAGGCTGACGGTGGTGCCGTGGTCGACCTCGCTGTAGATGGTCGCCGTGCCGCCGAGCGCCTCGACGAGACCGTAGATGGTGGAGAGCCCGAGGCCGGTCCCCTTGCCAGGTGTCTTGGTCGTGAAGAACGGCTCGAACGCGTGTCGAAGCACGTCGGGCGTCATGCCGGTACCGCTGTCGGAGACGGAAATGCGCACATAGTCGCCGGCGGCAAGCTTGGTGATGGCGCCGATCTGGTTGGCCTCGGCGCTGACGTTGCGCGTCTCGATGCTGAGCTCGCCGCCCTTTGGCATGGCGTCGCGCGCGTTGATGGCGAGGTTCAGGATGGCGTTCTCGATCTCGCTGGGGTCGGCCCGCACGGCCCACAGGCTCGGTGCGAGACGGGTCGTCAGATTGATGTGATCGCCGAGCGAGCGCGTCAGCAACTCGACCATACCGAGGATCTGGTCATTGAGGTCGAGCACCTGGCTCTCGTATTTGCGCCGACGGGCGAAGGTGAGCAGGCGCGAGGTGAGGCGGGCCCCCATCTCGCTCGCCTCCCGCGCGCGGCTGAGCAGCGCCAGCTGCCTCTCGTCTTTGAGGCGCATCTCGAGCAGCTCGAGGTTGCCGATGATGACTGTGAGTAGGTTGTTGAAGTCGTGCGCGATGCCGCCGGTGAGCTGACCGAAGGCCTCCATGCGCTGGGTGCGCACGAGCTGGGCCTCAGTCTCCTCGCGGCGGCGGATCTCGGCGCTGAGCTCGGCCGTGCGCTCGACGACGCGCTGCTCGAGCTCGGCGCGGCTGCGGGCGAGCATCTCCTCGGAGCGGCGGCGGTCCGTGATGTCGCGAAGGATCACGGTGTAGGTGCGCCGGCCGCCGAAGTCATGCCGGGAAATGGAGGCTTCAGCCGGGAATTCGTCGCCGCTCTTGCGTAGCCCATAGACCTGCTGGCGCTCGCCCATGCGGCGGGCCGTCGTCGTCGACTGGCCGAAGCGCTGCACGTGCAGGCGATGCAACTCGCGTGCGCGCTCAGGAAGCAGGATGTCGAGCGGCTTTCCGATGACCTCGGCGCGCCGGTATCCGAACATCGCCTCGGCGCCATCGTTGAAGAGCGTGATGCGATGGTGGCTGTCGACCGTGATGATGGAATCGGCGGCAATGGCGAGAATGCCGGCGAGGCGCGCCTCGGATTCTCTTAGTGCGTCCTCGGTTGCCTTCTGATCGGCCAAGCGCGGCTCCCGGACTGTGCGGACCGTGAGGTGTACTCTAATCAGGGTTGCGCCGAATGCTCAACCGCAGCGGCACACCTCAATTCCGTATCAGCTCAAGCCCTCACCGACGAGCGAGGTGGCGATGCGCACACCCTGGACTGCGCTCTTCAACTGCGCACGCTGGCCGGCATCGAGGCGTTTGAGATCGACGCGCGGGGAGGGCGGGATGCCGGTCTCGATGTCGACGAGCTGCTGCGAGATCATGGCCTTGAGGATCACGCCCTGAGCGCCGATCAGGGTCTCGATATCGGTCTCCGAGGCCCCGGTCGTGGCGGCAAAATTGCGGAGCCGCTCGGGTGTGCTGCGGGCGCGAATGGCATGTTTGAGGGCGAGGACGCGGGCCGCCGTGAAGATCGGCAGGAGGCCCCCGAGCTTGAGGTCGACGCGGCCTTCTGGGCCTGTCTTGAAGTTGCCGAAGAGCGTGAAGGGTGGCTGCCAGCGCCGGGCGAGCTCCGTCATCTGCATCTGGAAGTCGCGGGCGTCGTGAGCGCGAGCGAAGGCATAGGCGATCACCTCGTCGCCGAGCCCCTCGTCGCCGGCCACGACCGCGGCGTCGAAGAAGATGTCGACGTTGAGGAGGTCTTCGGGCTTCTGGCGGCGCACCCAAGTGTCGACCGTCGCGTGCCAGCCAGCGACGCTCTGCCGCCACTTCGCGGACTTGGCCATCACGCCACCCTTGCAGAAGGGAATGCCGGCCGTGTCGAGATACTCAGCCATGACGGTCGCGAGCTCGGCGAACCAGCGGTCCTCCGAGCCATCCGGATCGCCGTGCTCGAAGACGATGGCGTTATCCTGGTCAGCGGCAAGCAGGCTTTCGCCGCGACCACCCGAGCCGAGGACGAGCACGGCGTAGCGGCAGGGCGCCTCGCCGCGCCCGACGTCGCGCATGCGGTTCGCCGCAATCTCGGCGGCCCGCCGCGTCATGGCGCACACCTCGGTGCTGATGACGTTGGAGATGATGCGCGGGTCGACGTCCTCGTCGATGAGTGCGCGGGCGACGGCCGGCACCTTGGCCCAAGCAGCGGCGAGCGCGCCCACGCTCTCGGCGGCGTCGATCTCGTCGCCGAGCGCGATTGCCGTGCGAGCCCGATGGCGGAGCAGGTTGCGCGTCGTCACGATGCCGATGATCTCACCACCCTGATCCGCGACGGCGAGATGGCGGAAGTCGAGCCGGTCGAGGCGGCCGATGGCCCGGTAAACGTAGGTCTCGACGGGAATGCTCTGCAGCGGCCGGGTTGCCACCTCCGAGACGGATCGCGTGAGCGCCGCCGCGCCATCGCGGGCAATGGCACGGATGAGGTCACGCTCGGTCGCGATCCCCGGTGCGCCGGACTGATCGCGGACGAGAACCGAGCTGACGCGGCGCTCGAGCAGGAGGCGGAGAGCGTCGGCGACACTCGCCGTCGGCTCGGCCCAGAGTGGCGGCGCGCTCATCACATCGCCGACCGTGTGGCGGTAGGGGAAGCTGTCGATGCGGGCGAGGGCGCGCGCCGTATCTGAGGCCGGTGGCGCCGCGGGGGCGGCG
>DAORNH010000135.1:0-9353 GCA_035440865.1 Hyphomicrobiaceae bacterium
GCGCTCGGCATCTTCCGCGCGCATGCCCGCGGCGGCGGCGAGATCGCGCCGATCGACCGGCGGGCACTCAGGAGCATCTCGGTGCGCGTCGGCAACACGGGGGGCGCGGAAGACGGCGATCTCGTGCGCTATGACCTCACGCGCACTGGCCGCTTCGGGACGAGCGACGCGATCGTCGCTGAACGGCTCGGCAATCCGGGCGATCAGCGCCAGGTGAGCCTGATCGCCATCCATGCGAACGGCATTCCGGACACGTTCCCTGGAGCCGTGCTCCGCGAGGCGGACGCGTTGTCGGCGGCGCTGCTGGACGGCCGCGTCGACCTCCGCCGCACGCCGCTCATCACGATCGATCCGGCCGACGCGCGCGACCACGACGATGCCGTCTACGCCGAAGCCGACACGGACGCAGCCAATCCCGGCGGACATGTCGTGATCGTCGCCATCGCCGACGTCGCGCACTATGTGCGGACAGGAACGCGCCTCGACCGGGAGGCTGAGCTGCGCGGCAACTCGGTCTATTTTCCCGATCGCGTCGTGCCGATGCTGCCGGAGCGCATCTCGAACGACCTCTGCTCGCTCCGCGAGGGGGAGGACCGCGCCTGCCTTGCCGTGCGTATGACGTTCAGCGCGCGCGGTCGCAAGCTCAGGTCGACCTTCATGCGCGGCCTGATGCGCTCTCGCGCCAAGCTCGCCTACGAGGAGGCGCAGGCGGCGATCGACGGGCGGCCGTCGGAGAAGGGCGCGGCCCTCCTGGACGATGTCCTGAAGCCGCTGTGGGCCGCCTACAAGGCGCTGCTCATGGCCCGCGAGGAGCGTGCGCCCCTGGACCTCGATCTTCCGGAGCGCAAGATCCTGATCGGCAAGGACGGCCGCGTCGCCCGCGTCGTCGTCCCCGAACGCCTCGTTGCCCATCGCCTCATTGAGGAGATGATGATCCAGGCGAATGTCGCGGCAGCGGAGGCACTCGAGGAGCGGCGTACGCCCTGCGTCTACCGCGTACACGACAAGCCCGACCGCGAGCGGCTCGACGCGCTCCGTGATTTCCTTGCGAGCCTCGATCTGACACTGCCGAAGGCGTCCGAGCTGACACCAGCGCACATCAACACCATGCTGGCGCGGGCCCGCGAGATGCCGGTTGCCGATCTCGTCAACGAGGTGGTGCTGCGATCGCAGGCGCAGGCCGTCTATGGAACCGAGAACATCGGCCACTTCGGGCTCAACCTCAGCCGCTACGCCCATTTCACCTCGCCGATCCGCCGCTATGCGGATCTACTCGTGCATCGCGCGCTCATCCGGGCGCTGAAGTTCGGCAGCGACGGCCTCGCCGTTGAGAGCGAGCCGCGGCTCCCCGACATCGCCAGGGCGATCTCGATGACCGAACGGCGCGCCATGGCCGCCGAGCGCGAGACCGCCGACCGGTTGATCGCGGCATACCTCGCCGACCGGATCGGCGCCGAGTTCGAGGCGCGTGTCTCGGGCCTCACGCGCGGCGGCCTGTTCGTCAGGCTGAAGGAGACCGGTGCGGACGGCTTCATTCCAGCCGAGACCATCGGCGGCGACTACTGGCGCCACGACGAGGCGCTTCACGCCCTGATCGGCGACCGGACAGGGCTCGCGTTCCGCCTCGGCGACGACGTCAGTGTGCGCCTTGTCGAGGTGGTGGCGACCGCGGGCGCGATGCGTTTCGAGATGCTGAGCGACGGCCGCCGGCTCCGCGAGGGCGGCTATGCCACGCGCCGGCGTGGTCATCGCCTGCCTGGACGGCAGCGTTCGCGCCGCGCCTGACCGGCGGCATGCTCCGGACGACGATGATCCTTGTCCGACCGGTGACGGTGTGCCGTCCCGGCTCGCTTGCCTGTGAATTAAGAATTTCGCGCAGAGCCGAGTTGCAGCCGAATTCTTGCTGCTATAACGACCCCTTCCGGCTCGGCCGGCGACTGGGGCAAGGTCAATGCTTGAGCGTGTCATCGGCGCGTTCTCGGACGATATCGCGATCGATCTCGGCACCGCGAACACGCTGGTCTATGTGAAGGGCCAGGGCATCGTCATCGACGAGCCGTCGGTCGTGGCGATCCGCGCCCGTGGCGGCACGCGCGAGGTCCTGGCGGTCGGCCAGAAGGCCAAGATGATGATTGGCCGGACGCCGGAATCGATTGAGACGATCCGGCCGCTCCGCGACGGCGTCATCGCCGATTTCATCGCGACCGAGGAGATGCTGCGCCAGTTCATCCGCCGCACGCGCTCGCTCATGGGCTTTCGCCGTCCGCGCATTCTCATTTGCGTGCCGGCGGGCGCGACGCCCGTCGAGCGGCGCGCCGTCTATGATACCGCCGTATGGGCGGCGCGTGCTGCTCGTCGAAGAGCCGATCGCCGCCTCCCTCGGCGCCGGCATGGCGATCGACGAGCCGGCGGGCTCCATGGTGCTGGACATCGGGGGCGGCACCAGCGACATCGGCGTCATGTCGCTCGGCGACGTGGTGCAGGCCCGCTCGCTGCGCTGCGCCGGCAACGCCATGGACGAGGCGATTGTGCGCCATGTCCGGCGCAAGCACGAGTTGAAGATCGGCATTGCCAATGCCGAGCGCATCAAGATCGAGGCCGGCACGGCATCGGTGACGCCCGCCGTGGAGCAGGCCGAGATCCACATCCGCGGTCGCGACCTGAGGGAGGGCCGGCCCAAGACAGTCGTGCTCGGCCCGGCCGACATCGCCGAGGCGCTCGATGCCCCGATCGAGGAGATCGCCGACTTCGTCCAGCGCACCCTCGAGGACCTGCCGCCCGAGGTCTCGACCGACATCTGCGAGCGCGGCATCACGCTGACCGGCGGCGGCGCGCTGCTCGACCAGCTGAGCTTCGAGCTCGAGCGCCGCGTCGGAGTACCGTTCACGGTGCCCGACAATCCGATGCAGTGCGTGGTCCGGGGGGCCGCCAAGCTCCTGGATAGCTTGAAGATACGCGAGCATCTGCTTATCAAGCCATAGGATTGGTTCTCGCACCTTGGTCGGCCTCGGTGCCGTGGGGCCAATCAGAGTTGTGAGGGTCGCCGCAGGCCGGCGGCAATCGTCGTGCCGTAGAGCGAACGGATCGATGCCGCGAGTGTGGGATCGACGCCGGAGAAGGTAGCAGCACCATGTCCAGCCTGGCGAAAGATCGCTTTGCCCGCCGGGCAGTGCAAGACAAACCGCGGTCCGCGCGTACGAGCGTGATGGTGTTCATGCTCGTCGCTGCCGCACTCCTGGCCTCGAGCCAGATCGACCACCCGCTCCTCGCGGCGGCGCGGCGGCATGCCAGCGATCTGCTGACGCCGGCGCTCACCGCCGCCAATGCGCTCACGGAGCCGGTACGAGCGCTCGGCCGGCAACTCAGGAGCCATTCCTCGCTCGTTGCAGAGGTCGAGCGGCTCAAGGGTGAGGTCCAGAGGCTCAGCGCCTGGGAGGCGCGCGCCAAGGAGCTCGAGCGCCGGATCGGGCATCTCACGGCGCTCGCGCGCGTCGTCGACGAGCCGGCAGTCGGCTTTGTCACCGTCCGCGTGATCGTCGAGGCCCGTAGCCCGTTCGTGCGGACCGCACTCGTTGGGGCCGGGCGCAATCACGGGCTCAGGCCCGGCTATCCGGTCATCAACGGTGACGGGTTGGTCGGGCGGATAGTCGATGCTGGCGACAGGTCGGCGCGCCTCCTCCTCCTCAGCGACCCCGCGAGCCGCATTCCGGTGATTGTCGGCGCCGCGAGCGTCGACGCGATCCTGCTCGGTGGCGGTGGCAGCTCCGCGCGCCTGACCCTTTTCGCCAATGGCGCAAAGGTCTCCGACGGCGACGAGGTCGTGACGTCGGGGGTCGGCGGATTGTTCCCGAGGGGCCTGCGCATCGGCGTGGCGCGACAGGTCGCAGCTGACCTCACCGTCGAGCTTTACGCGCATCTCGATCAGCTCGACTATGTGAGCGTCCTCCAGTTCCAGTCGCCGCTGCTCGACATCATCGATCGCGACCGCGTCGCGGCGAGCGCGCTCCCGCGCAACTTCGCGAGCGGAGCTGTGGGCGGACCGGGCGCCGAACCGGGCAAATGAACCGCCGAGATGAGAGCGCCAGGACATGATTGCCCGAGCGGCAGCTGCCATAGCCTTTCTGTCGATCACATTGCTCTCGGCGGTGAGCTGGGGCGTGCCCTCTGCCTGGCACCTTGTGCCGGTGATGATCCCGTTCGCCTACATTCATGCGGCGGCCCACGAGCCTCGCGCCGCACTCGGCGCCGCCGCGACTTTTGCGGGCGGGGTGCTCACCGATACCCTGACCGACGGCCCGCTCGGCTTCTGGGCGCTCCTCTACCTCGTCGGCTACCTCGCCTCAACGCAGAGCGCGACACTTGTCTCGGATTGGCGCGGCAATCGACCGATGAGCCCGCTCGTCGCCATGCTCACCGCCGTGCCGGTCGCCTCCGTGGTGGTCGCCGCGATCGCTGCGGCGGCAACGCTCCGCGACCCTGGCACCATGTCGTCCGGCGGGGCACTCCGGTCCATTATCGCGATGGCGCTCGCAAGCGGGCTCATAGGAGTCGGTATGAACGCCGCGCTTTCACGGCGCCGCAATGACCAGGCGCCCGGTCATCCGGAGCGAGCCTGACGCCATGGCCGACAGTCCACGAGACGAGGCAACAAGCCGCCGCACCTTCACGAGGCGCGCCCTGATGCTCGGGCTGGGGCAGACCGGCGCCCTCGGGCTGCTCGGCGCGCGGCTCTATCATCTCCAGGTCACGGAGCGCGAGCACTATGCGCGGCTTGCCGAGGCGAACCGAACGCGCACACTCGCCATTCCGGCGTTGCGTGGTCGTATTCTCGATCGCACGGGGCGAGTCCTCGCCGGCAACGAGACTTCCATCCGCGTCGTTGTCGTTCCGGCGTTGGCCGGCAGGCTCCAGGACGTGCTTCGCGCGCTGGCGCGGCTCGTGCCGCTCGGCGAGGACGAGCAGGCCGCTATCGTCGATCGTGCGCGCCGCCAGCCGCCGAACCTGCCGGTCGTCGTCGCGGATGAGATCGCCTTCGAGGACGCGGCCCGCATCAACCTGCTGAGCAGCGACCTGCCTGGCGTGCTGACCGAGCACTTTGCTCGCCGCGTGTATCATGGCGGCGCCGCTGTCAATCATATCGTCGGCTACGTCGGTGCCCCCGAGCGGCCTGCTCTCGGCGACGATCCAGTGTTGCGCCATCCCGATGTGCGTGTAGGCAAGACAGGGGCCGAGCTCGGCCTCGAGACGACGCTCAGGGGCCATGCGGGGCGCATCCGTCGCGAGGTCGATGCCCGCGGCCGCATCGTAAGGAGCTTCGACGACGGCCGCGCCATCACCGGCACGGACGTCACGCTGACGATCGATCTCGAGGTGCAGAAGCGTGTGATGCAGCGCATGTCGCAGGAACGGCGGGCGGCATTGGTCGCACTCGACTGCCGGGAGGGCGAGATCGTTGCCATGGCCTCGACGCCCGGGTACGAGCACAGTGACCTGTCGAGCCCCGGCCGTGGCACGACGGAGAAATCCAATTCCAGGCTAGCCGACGAGCCATTCATCGATCGGACGATCCGCGGCCTCTATCCGCCCGGCTCGACCTACAAGATCGTGACGGCGCTGGCGGCACTCGAGTCGGGTGCCGTCGCGCCCGACGAGCCGCTTCCCTGTTCGGGTGCCTTCGAACTCGCGGGCCACACCTTCAATTGCTGGAAGCGCAGCGGTCACGGCTCGAGCAACTTGGTGCGCGCGCTCGCCCAATCCTGCGACTGCTATTTCTACGAAGCGGCCCGACGGACCGGTATCGAGCGCCTGGCCGCTACGGCGCGCCTCCTCGGCTTCGGCCGCACCTACGACTGCGGGCTCGCGCTGCAACGGTCCGGTATCGTCCCCGATCCCGATTGGAAGCGTGGCCGCTATGGGCGATCCTGGGTGACAGGCGAGACCGTTCTCGCTGGCATCGGGCAGGGCTTCGTGCTGACCAACCCGCTGCAACTCGCCGTCATGATTGCGCGGGCAGCGAGCGGCCTGGCGATCGAGCCGACACTCGTGATCGCGCGCCCGGAAGATGCTCGGGGCGATGCCCTGCCGCTCCCGGTCGAGCGTCGCCATCTCGATCTCGTCCGTCGCGGTCTGGTGGCGGCCGTCAACGAGGACGGCGGTACGGGTGCATCGGCGAGGCTCGATCAGGAGATGGGAGAGCTTGCGGGAAAAACCGGCACGGCGCAGGTCAAACGGTTCTCCGCCGCGACCCGCTGGACCGAGCGTGACCACTCGCTCTTCGTCGGCTATGCGCCGGTCGCGGCGCCGCGATACGCGATTGCGGCGATCGTCGAGCATGCGGGCAGCGGCGGGGCTGTTGCCGCCCCGCTTGTGCGCGAGGTGATGCAGTTTCTCTTCGATCGGGATGCGCCGCCCGGAAAGCCGGTCGGATCGCGGAGGAGCTGAGTGATGGGCCAGCATTCGTCAGGGGGCCAGCTGCCGGCGACTATCGCCGAGCGCCTCGTCGCCGTGAACTGGCCGCTGTTGGCGCTCGTCGCCCTGATCGCGATCGTCGGCATTGCGCAGCTTCAGTCAGCTGCCGGCGGCTCCATGTCGCCCTGGGCCGACAAGCAGGCCTGGCGGCTCGTCTTCGGCCTCGCCCTTGTCATCCTGCTGGCGATCCTGCCGATACGGCTGTGGATCGGGCTCGCCTACCCCGCGTATGCGGCTGGCCTCGTCCTCCTCGTGCTCGTCGTCGTCGCGGGCAACGAGGCGCTCGGTGCCCGCCGTTGGCTCAAGCTCGGAGAGCTCAGTCTGCAGCCGTCGGAGGTCATGAAGATCGGCCTCGTCCTGGCGCTGGCGCGCTACTATCTCTGGCTGCCGCCCGAGCGGGTGTCGCAGCCGCTCTGGGTCGCGATCCCGCTGGTCCTGATCGTGATTCCGGTGGCGCTCGTGCTGACGCAACCGGACCTCGGCACGGCGACGCTGTTTGCGGCGGTCGGATTTGCGCTGATGTTTCTCGCGGGCGTGAGCATGCTCTATTTTCTCGGCGGCGCGATGGGGCTCGCGATCGCCTCCCCGCTGATCTGGATGGGTCTCCACGACTACCAGCGGCGCCGCGTCACCACGTTTCTTAGTCCCGATGCCGACCCACTCGGCGCGGGCTACCACATCACGCAGTCTAAGATTGCGGTCGGGTCGGGCGGCTGGTCGGGGCTTGGCCATCTGGGTGGCCTCCAGAGCCACCTCGACTTCCTCCCGGAGAAGCACACCGACTTTGCATTCGCCATGTTCGCCGAGGAATGGGGATTCGTCGGCGCGGCGAGCCTGCTCGCCCTCTACGGGGTGCTGATTGCCATGCTGATAGCCATGGCGCTCGCCTGCCGCTCCGGCTTCTCGCGAATCGTGATTGCAGGCACGTGCATCTCGATCTCGATCTACGTCGTCATCAACGTCGCTATGGTGACGGGCCTCGTGCCGGTGGTCGGGGTGCCGCTGCCGCTCGTCTCCTATGGCGGTACGGCGATGATCACCGTCATGATATCGCTCGGGCTCGCGATGTGTGCCTGGGTGAACCGGCGCGCGGTCATCCGGCCCGACGAGCTCCGCGCGCTCATCTGAGCCTTGCGGAGGTGCGTGCCGGCGTCATGAAACTACCGGCCCGGCATCCGTGGCCCGATGATGCTTTCCCATAACATGCCGACCACGCCAGCGACGATCGCCACGTCGGCAATGTTGAACACGTACCAGTAGTATCCGAACGCGTGCAGCGAGAAGAAGTCCGCGACACCGCCCAGCACGACGCGGTCGATGGCATTGCCCATGGCTCCGCCGATGATGAGGCCGACGCTTGCCGCAAGCAGGCGATTGCTGACACCACGCGCAAGCCACAGCGAGAGGCCGATCGCTGCCAGAACGGCGAAGCCCGCAAGCGCCCACTGCCCGCCCGTCGAGCTTTGCGAGAGCCAGCCGTAGCTGATCCCGGTATTGCGCACGTAGATGATGTCGAGGAACGGGGCGAGCTGGAAGCGCTGACCCTCTGGCAGCGCCAACCCCTTAATCATGGCCCACTTGTGCGCCTGATCGACGAACAGCGCGGCCAACGCGATGGCGAGGCCGTAGATCAAGTAGGCCGACGGCGGCTGGGCGTTTGTCGAGGAGCTCATGGCGACGCATGTAGGCTATCCAGCGTTGCCGTCAAGCATGCCGATGCAAGCCATCGCGCTCATGTCGCGCGGTTTGTCGAGAAACCTCGACCGACGCTTTGGCTTGAATCCATTCACCTTTGCCGGATACCCTCAAAGACGGCGTGTGCCGAAGAGTGCTTTTCATCCGGAGATCCCATGACGACGGCCTTCCTCAGCGCACTCCTTGCCTTCCTCGGCTACCTCGTCCTGGCATGTGCGCTCATGAGTGTTTTTGCCCTGACCTACATGCGTTCAACGCCGCATGACGAGCTGCGCCACATCCGTGAAGGCAATCTCGCCGCAACGCTCGGCTTCGTCGGGGCCTTGATCGCCTATGCGATCGTGCTGAGCCGCGCCATCACCGTTTCGCACGGGTTGCTCGAGACGCTGGTGTGGGGCCTGATCGGCCTCGTTGTGCAGGTTGCGGCGCATTTCATCCTCAGCAAGGTGATGCCGCAACTCTATTCCTCGCTCGAGCAAGGTCAGATGTCGGCTGGGCTGATGCAGGGTAGCCTTGCCATTTCGCTCGGCCTCATCAATGCGGCGAGCATGACGCCATGAACGAGGCGACGCCCCGCCGGCGCAGCACACAGGTGAAGCTCGTCCTCGTCGGGACGGGTTCACTGCTGGCGGTCGGCGCCGGCGGTTGTGGCGACAAGGGCACCTTCCATCGCAACGTCTATGCCTCGCTCGAGGATTGTGCCCGCGACTATCGGCCGGACCAGTGTGAACGCGGCGGAGCTGCGTCGTTGGCAACGGGCGTCGTCACCCCCGGCGCGGCCGTCAAGGGTCCGGTGTATCGTATGCTTGCAGGCCGACCGTCGGCCTGCACGAGCACGGACCCGGGTGCCGGACGTAGCTGGAACGGCTTCGCCGGGGCGGGACGAATTGGCGTGGAGGCCGTTCCCCGCGGCGGCTTCGGCGTCGCCTGCAGGTCGTCGCGGCGCACGTCGTCCACGCACTCCTCGTCGAGCTGGCGCTGGGGCAGCTGATGCATCGAGTCGCCTGCCCCGAGCGCGCCGATTGGCAGGCCCGCATCGGGGCGCTCGGCGTCGACCTCGCCGCCTCGCCGCAATCGCCCTACTGGCGTGAGGACGCCTACTATCGGTTCTCCCCGAGTGAGATCGACGCGCTTCACGATGCGGCGGCCGAGATCGAGCGGCTCATCTGTGCTGCCGTCGATCATGTGGT
>DAORNH010000135.1:9492-10953 GCA_035440865.1 Hyphomicrobiaceae bacterium
GACGTCTCTCTTCGAGGCTGCGGTGGTGCAGTGGCATTGGTTGGAAGAGGGGCATGCGGAACTCGACCAGTACAACTCGATCCACGAGGCGCTGATCGAGACCTGGCGCAATTGGCGCCGCGATGGCCGGATGTCGCGCGTGCATTTCGCGTGCTTCCCCGAGGACGATGACGATCTGCTGACCACCGCCTACCTGATGGACACCGCACTCCAGGCGGGCCTCGATGGCGTCATGCTGGAGGTGCCGGAGATTGGCTGGGACGGCCGCAACTTCGTCGACCTCGAGGGCCGACGGATCGACGCCCTGTTCAAGCTCTACCCGTGGGACTGGATGGCCGCCGATCCGTTCTTTGCTCACATCGCGGCAAGCGGCGTGCGCATGGTCGAGCCGGCCTGGCGCGTGATCGCCTCGAGCAAGGCGCTGCTCGCGGTGCTGTGGGAGCGGTTTCCCGACCACCCGAACCTGCTGGCCGCCAGCATGCGGCATTCATTGATCGAGCGGCCGCGGGTGCTGAAGCCCATCCTTGGTCGTGAGGGCGCCAACGTGGTGATCGAGACGGCTGCCGGGCCCGTGACCCGTGCAGAGGGTCCCTATGCCGAGATGGCGGCGATCGCCCAGACCCTTGCCCCGCTGCCCGAGTACGGCGGCTGGCACCCCGTTGTCGGCGTCTGGATGGTCGGCGGCGTGCCTCACGGGGCGGGCGTGCGGGAGGATCGGAGCGCCATCACCGGACGCGGCGCGCGCTTCGTGCCGCACGTGATCGCAGGGGGCTGAATGCGAAAGGCACCATTAACGCGCTGGATTGGCTGGCGGATCACCGGCAGCTAATTATCCACTGCAACCCCGATGCGACAATCTGGGGCGACTTCGCACTTGCATTTTGTGCAATGCACACTTAACTATTGCATTGCGAAGGCGATGAGCCAGCCTCGTCGTCGACGCAGCCCTCCTTTGGGCGTTTCCTCCCTAGACTTGGGCCGTTCGGCAACGAACGGCCCCTTTTTTTGTCGTAGCGATCTCATTGCCACATGCAGCGACCGCTGGCGGCTGGCTCACAAGTTGCACTCGACCGCCTCGTGGCCCGCTCGGCCATCCGCCACGGCCCACGCCGCTTAAGCCAATGTCGCCCACGCGCAAGCCTGGCGCCGATCATCCGCGGCCAACCATCCACAGCGGTCGCGATGCCGTATTTGCGCCATGGACGTGCCGCGATCTGCCAATACCACTCACGGACCGTGGCATGAAAGTGTTAGTCTACAGAAATGAGTTGCGATGACGGCACGGGGCGTTGTCGGTAGAAGTTAATCAGTGTACCAATGTGAGTGCATGGTCGGGGGGCCGTGCGCCGTCGCGTACACGTGCTCCGGGTCGTTGGAGCTGATGTGGCAGGGAGTAGCAGCCATGGCGAGATTGCTCGGGCTGATGTTGATCGGCTGCGGCGCTGGAGCGGCGGCCTATGC
>DAORNH010000136.1:0-584 GCA_035440865.1 Hyphomicrobiaceae bacterium
GCGCCGTCGCGGATGACGACGCCGTAGTCGCGCTCGGCGGCGGCGGCTGAGACGTAGCCGCGTGCCACGTCCGCGGCAACGCGCTCGCTCTCGCGCTCGAAAGGGTCGCCGCGACCGCCACCGCCCGGCGAGTGGATGTGGATGATGTCGCCCGGCTCCGCGACCACGAAGTCGGTGTTGCCGAGGATGCGCTCGCGCGCTGTGCCCGGATTGACGACGAAGTTAGAAGCCGCGCCCGCCTTGCCGCCGAGCGTGCCCCAGGGCCGAAAGCGCGAGCGGTCGCGGTTCCGCGCCGTGATGCGCGAATTGGGCGCGAACACCTTGAAGTCGAGCGAGGTCGCGAGCCCGCCGCGCCAGCGACCTGCCCCGCCCGAATCGGGGAGGAGCCCATAGCGCACGATCTCGATCGGCACCTCGGCCTCGGTGATCTCGATCGGCGTGTTCTTGAGATAGGCGCTGTCGGCGCCTGAGCCGTTGGTGCCGTCGCGCGTCGGCATGCCGCCGCCTCCGCCAACAATCGGGTTCACCGCTGCGATCACCGTGCGATGCGTGCGGTTGTCGGTCGTCATCACGTTCATGATCGA
>DAORNH010000136.1:683-10927 GCA_035440865.1 Hyphomicrobiaceae bacterium
CAGCCGGGAACACGGGGTTCAGGATCGAGCCTTCGGGCGCAATGCAGGTGAAGGGACGCGTCAGGCCCTGGTTGAGGAGGAGGTTCGGGTTCAAAGTGAAGAGCACGTAGTAGACGCCGACGAGCAGCAGCGTGTGGCGCGGGTCGTTCCCGGTCGGCACGTTGAGCGAGGCCGTCACCTGCGGGTCGGTGCCGGTGAAGTCGAGAATCGCGCTGTCGCCCCGGATCTTCAGGTTGAGCGCGAGCCGGCAGGGATGGCCACCGGCCACGTCCTCGTCCGCGAAATCGGAGAAGACGTAATCGCCGTCCGGGATGCCGGCGAGTATCTCGCGCGCCTGGTGCTCGGCATAGTCGAGGAGGCCTGCTAGGCCCGCCGAGAATACCTCGGGCCCGAACTTGGCGATCATGGCGCGCACCTTGCGCTCGCCCGTACGCAGCGCGCCGACAAGCGCCTTCAGGTCGCCGAGGTTCTGCTCGGGCTTCCTCACGTTGAGCATCATGATCGCCAGCGCCTGCTCGTCGAGCTTGCCCTTGCGATAGAGCTTCATTGGCGGAAAGCGGATGCCTTCCTGATGGATCTCCGTGAGCGAGCGCGAGAGGGACGCCGGGATCGCGCCGCCCATGTCGGTATTGTGGATGTGACCGCCGGTGAAGGCTGCAATTTTCCCCTCGTGGAAGATCGGCTTCCACAGATGGAGATCGGGCGTATGCGTCGCGAGAAAGCCGCTGTAGGGGTCGTTCGTGAAGGCGATGTCCTCGGGCTCGTAGCCATTGACCATCGCCATTGCACGCGTGTAGCTGATGCCGGGATACCAGGTGGCGCCGAGGTCCATCGGCACGGCGATGGTGCGGCCTTCGGGGTCGAGCAGCATCACCGTGAAGTCCTGGGTCTCCTTCACGAATGTCGAGTGCGCCGTGCGGTGCAGCGTGTAGGCCATGTTCTCGGCGGCCGCGCGCGTGTGATTGGCGAGAACCTGCAGCGTCACCTTGTCGATGCTCATGGTGGGCCTCAATTAACGCGCTTCAGGTGGATGTTGCCGATCCGGTCGATGCGACCTTCGAAGCCGGCGGGGATGATCGAGGTCGTGTCCTCCTGCGCGATCACGGCCGGGCTCGGCAGGATGTGGCCGTGACGGAGCGCCTCACGATGGAATAGCGGAATGGTGTGGAAAGCGCCCTCGGACCAGACCTCTATCGTTGCGGCGGGAGGCGGTGGACCGGAACCGTCGCCGACGGAGGGCAGCTCCGGCTTCGTGGTCGGTCCGGCGATCACGAGCCTCAGGTTGACGATCGCGACGTCGGTCGCCTCGTCGGCGAAATCGTAGATCTCCTTGTGGCGGCGGTCGAAGGCCAGCCGGATCGCCTCGATATCACCCTCAGCGATCCAGCGCTCCTCGATCGGCACCTCGATCTCGAAGGACTGGCCGACGTAGCGCATGTCGGCGTTGAGTGTCACCAATGCCGCGCCCTTGAAGCCCTGCTGCTCGAACAGCCAGCGCTCGCCGTCCTGGCGCAGCTGCGCGAGAGCGGCCTGGAGGCCGGGCATGGCCTCGGCGGTCACCGGCGAGAATACGGTCGCGATGAAGTCGCACTTCACGTCGGCGATGAGGGCGCCGAGCGCGCTTACGACGCCGGGGCGCCTCGGGATCATCACCTGGCCGATGCCGATCTCGCGGGCAAGGAGACAACCAAGCATCGGGCCGGCGCCGCCGAACGGCACGAGGGTGAGGTCGCGCGGGTCGACGCCGAAGCGAGCGATCAGCTTGTTCACCTCGACGAACATGTTCGAGACGGCGATCTCGACGATGGCATCGGCGGTTGCTACCGGCGTGCGACCGATGGCCATTGCGAGCGGCGCGATGGCGTGCTCGGCGGCAGCCCTGTCGAGCTTGATCGCGCTGTAGGCGAGCGGCGCGTGGCCGAGGTAACCTGTGACGACCAGCGCGTCAGTGAGCGTCGCCCGCGTGCCGCCGCGCCCGTATGAGGCGGGGCCCGGCGTCGAGCCCGCGCTCTCGGGACCGACCCTGAGCATGCCGTAGCTGTCGGCCGAGGCGATCGAGCCGCCGCCGTCGCCGATCGAGGTCACGGAGACGCTCGGGATGTTGAGCGGGAAATCGCCGACCTTTTCGCCGGAGCCGAACTGTGGCTCGCCGTCGACGATGATCGCGACGTCCGCGCTCGTCCCACCGATGTCGAGGGTGAGGGCGTTGCGCACGCCTGCAAGCTTCGCCACGTAGGCGGCTCCCATCACGCCGGACGCCGTCCCTGAGAGCAGCATGCCGACGCAGTCCCGACGGCCGAGGCGGGCGCTCATCATGCCGCCGTTCGATTTGGTGATCATGGCTGCCGCGGGAGCGCCCCGCGAGGAGAGCTCGCCTTCGAGGGCATCAAGGTAGCCGGCAACGCGCGGGTGCACGTAGGCATTGAGGATTGCGGTCGTCGTCCGCTCGTATTCGCGCACCACAGGCCAGACTTCGGCGGCGGAGAATGCGAAAAGATCGGGTGCCAATTGCTTGAGCAGCGTGACGGTACGCCGCTCGTGCGCGCTGTTCCGATAACCGTTGAGGTAGGACACCACGATCCCGGCGCAGCCCATTGAACGAAGGCTCGACACCGCGCGCGCGACGTCCCTTTCGTCTAGCGGTATCTGTATCGAGCCGTCGGCCCGCACGCGCTCGCCGACACCGATGATGCAGTCGCGCGTGATGAGCGGGTCGGGGCGGCTGCAGAACAGGCTGTACATGTCCGGCATCTGCAGGCGGGCGAGTTCAAGGACGTCCTCGAAGCCGGCCGTGGTGATGAGGCCGAGCCGCGCGCCGCGCCGCTGGATCACCGTATTGATTCCGACGGTCGTGCCGTGCACGAAGCCGGCGACGTCGGCGGCGGCAATGCCATACTGGCGGGCGAGCTGGTCGAGGCCCTGGCCGATCTCGGCGCCGGGCCGATCCGGCGTCGTCAGGACCTTCAAGGTGTGGAGCGTGCCGCTTGCGCTGTCGAGCGCGCAGAAGTCGGCAAATGTGCCGCCGATATCGACGCCGATGCGCCAGCTCATCGCGCGCCTCCCAGGCTCATGCCGTTGATCCCCGAGGCTTGCCTAGCATGCTCCCCGGACGGAAGGCATTCGCCACGTGCATTCGAGCCCAGCAGCAAGGGCTGATCTCGATTGACGCAAGGGGTGTTGCCGGCAACGTTCGCATGCATAATGCTGCCACATCAGGGAGAGCCAGCCGGAGGAACGCCATGGCCTACACGCTCGAAGCGCTCAGCGCCGATATCCGCAACGTGCTCACGGCCGACAGTGGTGACGCCGGCAAGCGCAAGATCTGCGAGTTCGTCGCCAAGGCGCTGCGCGACAAGGAGTTCGTCGAGAAGCACCTGACTGCTGAGCAGTGCCGGCCGCGCAAGGTGCTCTTCGAGGACCCGAAGCTCGGCTTCTGCGTCTGCGGCCATGTCTACGGCGAGGCCAACACGGGCGCCCCCCACGATCACGGCTCGTCCTGGGCCATCTACGGCCTCGCCACCGGTACGACCGTGATGACAGACTGGAAGATCGTCAAGCAGGGCTCGGGCGATCAGCCTTCGCTGGTCGAGCGGGTGCGCGACTACGAGCTGAAGCCCGGCGATGCGCACTACTATCCGAAGGGCGCAGTGCATTCGCCGATGCGCAACGGGCCGACCAAGCTCATCCGCATCGAGGGCGCCAACCTCGACCACATCAAGCGCTCGAACATCAAGGCTGCATAGGCGGAACACGGCGGATGAAGTTCGAGTACGTTTCTATCGAGCGCCGTGGCCCCGTTGCTGTCGTAGGGTTCGATCGCAAGTCCAATCTCAACGCCTTCAACGAGCAACTCGTCGACGAGCTCACCACGGCAGCGCGGAGCTTTCATGACGATCTCGAAACCCACGCCGTCGTACTCGCTGGCGCGGCCCAAGCCTTTTCGGCCGGCTTTGATCTCAAGGCGACAGAGAGCTGGCCGAGCGAGAGCGATGAGTTGAAGCGCCGCCACCGCGCCTATGGCGGCGTGAGGCTGTGCAAAGCATGGGAAGAGATGCCGCAGATCACCATTGCCGCCATGGAACGTCTGGCTGTCGGTGGCGGCGTGGCACTTGCCATCGCCTGTGACTGGCGTGTACTCGGTCGCAGCGCCTACCTCTATGTTCCAGAAGTGAAAATTGGACTGAACCTGCAATGGGGAGCTTTGCCGCGGCTGATTGCCTTGGTCGGCCCGGCCCGCGCCAAGCGGATCACCATCTTGTGCGAGCGGATGGGGGCCGAGCAGGCGCTCGATTGGGGGCTTGTCGACGAGGTCGCGGATGATGGCGAGACCGTTTCCAAGGCCCTCCGAATGGCAGAGGTGGCCGCCGCCATGCCGCCTGCCACGGCGAGAATGGTCAAACAGGCCATCAACGCCACAGCCGGTGCACTCAATACCGCGACCTCGTTTGGCGATGCGGATCAGAGCCAGTTGACGGCTGCCTATTCTGCCGCAGCCGCCTCCCGCCGTTCGTTCCGGGACAAACGCTAGTTGGCTTGCGGCTGAGCGCTCCGCTCCCAGGGCGGCACCGGGCCAAGCACTTCGGCAAAGTAGTCGATCGCCGCCCGCACTTTGGCCGGCGGGCGGCGATCGGAGGGATAGACCGCATAGACGCCGCCGAGCTCCGTCGGCGGATGGTCGAGCGTGATCACGGTGAGTTCGCCGCGCGCGATCTCGTCGGCCACCATGAAGGTCGGCTGGTAGATGATGCCGAGGCCGGCAATCGCGGCCTTCGCGAGTGCATCGCCATTGTTGGCGAGCAGGGGTCCCGTCACGTCGACGCCGACCTTGCCGCCTGCTCCGAAATTCCAGCGGCCGGCACTGTTGGACCGCGAAAGTGTGTAGCCGAGGCAGTCATGCGCGGCGAGGTCGCGGACTGTGCGCGGCGTACCCCGACGGCGGAGATAGTCAGGCGCGGCGCATAGAACCGTGCGGGCCGGCGCCAGCCGCCGCGCGATGAGGCTCGACGGCGCCAGCGTACCGATCCTCACGACCAGGTCCCAGCCCTCCTCGATCAGGTCGATGTAGCGATCGTTGAGGCCGAGGTTGATGGTGAGGCCCGGGTGGCGCCGCGACAGCTCGGGCAGCAGCGGCGCGATCTGGCGGATGCCGAACGAGACGGGCGTGTTGAGCCTGAGGTTCCCCGTAACCTCGACCGTCTGAACGGAGGCGCGGGCGTCCGCCGCCGCGACGTCGGCAACGATCCGCTCCGCCGCCTCGAGATACTGACGGCCCGCCTCGGTGAGCGTCATCCGGCGCGTCGTGCGATGCAGGAGCTTTACGCCGAGCCGCACTTCGAGTGCGGCCACGTGTTTCGTCGCCATGGTTTGCGACATGGCGAGCGCGCGCGCTGCCGCCGAAAGGCTGCCGAGCGTTGCAACCCGAACGAACACCTGCATTCCGGTGAAGCGGTCCAGCATATTCTGTCTCACACCTATGGTGTGATATAATATCCAGTTTCTGCTAATTATCAAACTATTGGATCGAGGGCATCTTCGGCTCATCAACACGGTCCGACCCGAACGGTGGTTCGGGCCGCAAACAAGGAGATGATCCCATGAAGACCCTGTTCGCCGCTCTCGCCGCCGCCGCCGTCCTCGTCGGCCCCGCCAATGCCAAGGGCGTGTTCGAGACGCTCGCCGAGACGGCGCCGAAGCATCCCAACTTCGTCGAGCTCGACCGCACGGCCCCGCGCTCGGTGTTGGAGACGCTCAACGAGACCGCGCCGCGCACCATCTTCGATGGCATCCGCGACACAGCTCCCCGCTCCGACGGCGTGTTCGGCGACCTCGAGCGCTCGGCGCCCTGACCTCGAGCGTCGCGCTTTCGCTGTGCCCCTGCGGCACGGCGACCGCCACCCTGGACTTCGACCCGCTACCCACCGCAAAGGCTTCCACCATGATCGACCAACGCACCGCGCCCTATGCCGCCCTACTCCTCCGCGTGAGCCTCGGCGTGCTCCTTCTTGCGCACGGCCTTCTTCTGAAGGTCTTCACGTTCACCATCCCCGGCACCGTCGGCTACTTCCAGAGCATCGGCTATCCGGGCGTCTTCGCCTACCTCGTGATCCTCGGCGAGATCGGTGGCGGCATCGCCCTGATCCTCGGTCTGTGGACACGCGCCATCTCCCTCCTGCTGCTGCCGATCCTGATCGGCGCGACCATCCAGCATCTCGGCAACGGCTGGGTGTTTTCGGCGGCGAAGGGCGGTTGGGAGTTTCCGGCCTTCTGGACAGTCATGCTAGTCGTGCAGGCACTGCTCGGTGATGGCGCCTGGCCCTGGCGGCCCGCGATCGGCGCTGCCCGCCTTGCCGAAGCCCGCTGAAGTAACGCCGCGCTCATCGAGGTAAAATCGCCATGTCGAACACCAGCACGCTGCCGCGGATCGAGCCACATCTCAATCCGAAGCCCATCCATCCGGGCACCCGGATCGGGCACGTCCACCTGAAAGTCGCCGACCTCGACCGCGCTCTTGCCTTCTACTGCGGCGTCCTCGGCTTCGACCTGAAGCAGCGCTATGGCAGCCAAGCCGCTTTCCTCGCGGCGGGTGGCTACCACCATCACCTCGGGCTCAATACCTGGGAGAGCAAGGGCGGCTCGCCGCCGCCGCGGGGAACGACCGGGCTATTCCACACCGCGATCCTCTACCCGACCAGGGCGGCACTCGGCGATGCCCTGAAGCGGCTCATCGCCGCCGGCATCGCCCTCGATGGCGCGAGCGACCACGGCGTCAGCGAGGCGCTCTACCTCCGCGATCCGGATGGCAATGGGGTCGAGCTCTATCGAGACCGAGACGAGGCCGAGTGGCCGCGGACGGCGAGCGGCGAGCTTGCCATGGTGACGAAGCCGCTCGACCTCGAGGCCCTCTTGAAGGATGCCGCGTAGACCCGCGGCAACCTTACCCACGCAATCGAACACGTAGTCAGGATCACATCATGAGCACATTGAAAATCGGTGTCGTCGTCGGCAGCCTCCGCCGCGACAGCTTCAACCGCAAGCTTGCTCTGGCGCTCGCCAAGCTGGCGCCGGCCGACGTCACCTTCGAAATCCTCGAGATCGGCGATCTGCCGCTCTACTCGCAGGACGACGACGCGGCGCAAGCGGCCTCCGTCAAGCGCTTCAAGGAGAAGGTCAAGGCCTCGCACGGCATCCTGTTCGCGACGCCCGAGTACAACCGCTCGATCCCGGGAGTTCTCAAGAACGCGATCGATCATGCCTCTCGGCCCTATGGCCAGAGCGCCTGGGCCGGCAAGCCCGCGGGCATCATTGGCATCTCGGTCGGCGCCATCGGCACCGCGCTTGCCCAGCAGCATCTGCGCAACATCACGGCCTACCTCGACATGCCGACCCTCGGCCAGCCCGAGGCGTTCCTCCAGGTCAAGGACGGCCTCTTCGAGGCCGACGGCAGCATCGGCGCGGGAAGCCGCCAGTTCCTCCAGGCGTGGGTCGATCGCCACGTCGCCTGGGTGCGCCGGCACGCGACAACCTGACCTCCACACCCCGGACTTGCGCGGCGCCGAGGCCCGCGCTCGTTGCCGGCGAAGCACAGTGGCATCATTCAAGGGGAGCGGCCGGGTTGCCGCTCCCTTTCAATTTGCGGGGACTGCCGTCAGGATGGACCGGCGCGCTCCAAGTCAGTGGAACTACGGATTGCACGCGCGTATGCCTCTAGCCGAAGTCTCGGGCAAATTTGGGGGGACGAGTGGGCAGTCGACCATGGACGCGGGAACCATCGAGGATTTGCGGCCGCTGCCCGCTGCGGACGTCGGGGGCGGCACGCCGATGATCAAGGCCATCCTGAAGAATGTCCTGGCGGTACTGGTGGTTGGCGGCCACTGGTACGCGATCCAGACCGGCTATTTTTCGCCGGATCGACCGACGCGCGACCAGTGGGAGCGCCTCGAGCAGGTGAAGAAGCTGCCGGCGGGCAAGCTCGTCTACCAGTCCAACTTCGCGACCGAGACGCCTGGAGGCGGCCGCAGCGAGGTCGGCAGCTGGGGCTACTACAACGGCGCGACCGTATCGACGGTCACCTACGATCCGGCCGGTGTCACCGTGAAGTACGGCGGCACGCCCTGGATCGGCGCCAAGTTCGACCTGGCCCAGTTCGAAGCGCAGAAGATCTACCGCGTCACCATCGATCGCCTGGTCGAGGGCGAGCCTGCAGCGGTCATCATCCGCAATCGGTTGATGGACCTCGAGCGTGCCCAGATCCCGGTCGGCAGCGGTCCCTTCAAGGTCGAGTTCGTGGCGCCAAGAGGCGGCCGCGACCAGATCGTCATCGCCCTGATCCCAGACAATCGGTCGAAACCGCAGGGCACACTTCGCGTGACGTCGTTGAAGATCGAGCGGCTGGAGGATTGAGCCATGGCCGCACGTCACATGGATATGACGACAGCGACGGCCGCGGGCGAGAAAGAGCGCCCGTTCGCACTCTTCGGCCTCATGTCGCTCGAGGCGATCGGTGCCGCGGTGCTGGTCGGCCTCGGCATCCTCTACATCGTGCTCGACAACGACTCCTTCTTCAACTTCTGGACTGACCGCGACATGGTCCGCTCGGAGATGCTGCTCCGTGACTTCCAGTGGATGGGAGCGGAGCTCTCCTACGGTTCGGCGGCGCGTGTCCCCGGCGGCGCACTGCACTATCTCTGGGTGCTCCCGACGCTCGTCAGCAAGGATCCCGACCTCAGCTACAAGTTCTGCGTGGCGCTCGGCATGCTGTCGCTGATCCCTTTCTATCTCGCCATGCGCCGGAGCTTCGGCGGGGTCGCGGCGATCACGGCGACGATCGTGCTGATGGCCTCGCCCGTGCTCTTCGGCACGCTGACGCGGCTGTGGAACCCGAGCTTCCAGGCGCCGTTCATCATCCTGAGCTTCGCCTTCATGGTGCGGCTGCTCGGCGAACGGCACACGCCGAGCTTCAAGTGGCTCATCGCTTCGCTCGTACTCGGCATGCAGATGCACCTGTCGACCTATCTCCTGGTCGTCTGCGTAGCGCTCGCCCTCATGGTCACGCGCACGCGCATCCCTCTGCGTGAGGTAGTCGCTTCGATACTGCTGACACTCCTGCTGCTGGCTCCTTACATTCTCGGCGAGATCGCCACGGGCTGGGACAACATCCGCCAGATGCTCGGCAGCCAGGGCAAGGGCGCCGTGCGCTCCTTTAGCCTCACGCGCGGCCTTCTCTACAATCCCGACAACGTCGGCGACGTGTGGCGCTGGTACATGCTGGCCTTCGGCATGAATGACAACTTGCCGTCCGTGCCGCTGCGCACCGGGCTGTCGATTGCATTGAATCTCCCCATCCTGACCGGCGGCGTCTACACGCTGTTTTCGATCGCGCACTGGCTCGAATGGGGAAAGCCGATCACCCGCACCATCGGATTGCCGTGCGGCGGCGCCCACGGCCGGGTGCTCGTCGGTGCGGCGATCCCTGTGCTGGTCGGTTTTCTATACTTCAGCTATTCGCCGCAGGTCGAGCTCGTGATCTACGGCTCGTCCCGCTACCTCATGTTCGCGATGCCGGGCCTCGCCATCATCGCCGGGCTCGGCGTCGGCGCGCTGCTCGCCATGGCGCGCGGCTCGATGATCGCGCGGGCGGCGCTGCTCGTCCCGGCAATCGTCGCCATCGCCATGCCGGCCTGGGCGCTCGCCGATTCACTGCGCGCGCTCGACAAGCCTTGGGACAAGCCTGGCCGCGAATTCATGGGCGGCCTCAACCAGGTCAGCAACGAGATGCGCTGGGACCTGTCGACGCTCGTCGCCAGGACCGCGATCCTGCGACGCCATGATGCTGGCAGAGATCGCTGGCGGTTCGAATCGATCTTCGGCATCGGCTACGAATTGCACCGTACGGGCACGCCCGTCCCCTTCTCGCAGACGGGCCAGTGTGCGGCCTTCCTGACGGGCGGCGCGCGCGTCTACGGCGACAAGGGCATGAGCCCTGAGGCGCTCGCCCGCTCGTTCGAGCAGCCGCTGCTGAAGCTCTCGATCGTTCGCCAGAAGCGCTTCGCGAACGACCTCCTCGTCGTCTACGAGCGCGACGGCGGACAGGGCTACTGCTTCACTGCCATCACGAACCGATACGTCTTCTCGGCCGAGGAGCGGGCGATGTTCGATCGCTACGGGAAGATCGCGGTCGGGGCCGCCGAACCCGTTGCGGCGACGATCCCGGCCGGCAGCAAAGGTTTCATGACGAACCTCGGGAG
>DAORNH010000137.1:0-5806 GCA_035440865.1 Hyphomicrobiaceae bacterium
AGGCCGGCGGGCGATGGCTGCGGCGGATTCGGCACGTCATCGCCTCAGCGAGCTGCGGCATTCGGCAATGTCGCGGAGCTTTGGCAGCCCCGGTGGCAGCGGCAGGCCAGCCGGCAGGTTCGCAGCCTTTGGCCGCAAGTAGAGCTCTAGATTGGCCCTGCTGATGCCGATCAGCGCGGCCTGCCTCAGGCGCTTGGCAGCGTAGCCAGGGTCGTCACTTGCGAGACCGGTGATTTCGCGAAGCTGTTCGCGCGCCGCGCCTTTGGCCGCGATCGACTCGCCCGCTTCTGCGCGTGCTTCCGTCGCGTCCAGAAAGCGGCCAAGACGCTCTCCATCAATCACCAGGGCGCGGAATTTCGCAAATCCGTCCTCGGTTTCGGCTGCGAGCGGCAGGACACAGGCTAGATCGATCACCGGCTCTTCGGCAAGTTGGGCATAGATGATGAGCGCGGCCGCAAGACCGGGCTCGGCACGCACGAAGCGTTTCGTCGGGGGGAGGCGGAGGGCCGGATGAGGCGCGCCATCGGGAGCGTTCGCCGGTGCGGCGCTGATGTCGAGGATTCGGTCCTTCCGGAACAGGAAATACTCGATGTCTGGCGCAAGCCAATAGATCTGCCCAAGGACACCGTCGATACCCGGCAGTGCGGCCTTCCCCGAGAGGGCGCCTTTCAGGATCAATTTCCTGGCGGAACTGTCGACCGCGATGCGGCCGCCGACATAATCAGCGGCCGAAATGCACTCGGGCCTGCCGAGCCGCCCTGGTGCAATGCAGGGTTGATCGATGGGAACCTTGTATATGTTGACGACAGCGGCGCCGTCGTCTGCGACGGTCAACTCCTCGATATGCCCGATCACGTCGCCCATGAGCCCATGCACCGCGATCCAGGTGCCGGTCATGTCCTCGCCGCGAGCCGGGCCTGGGGTTGCGACAAGGGCCAGAAGACCGGCGATCGACAGCAACCGCTTGCGCCTGGACATGATGACCTCGATGAATACGGCCGCCTGCATGCACAACATTTGGAGCCGATGCAGGAGTTTATTCGCGGCGCCGCCAATGGTGTAGCAGGCCCGCGGTTTCATTGCCCGCGGTTTCATGCCCGAGGCGTGATGCGGGCGCCCCGACCTTCGAGACGGGAAGCCCTCGGCCTCACCGGCCGCCTTAGTCTTCGTCGTCGAGGCTATCGCCGAACGTCGAGCGGCTCGCACATCAATTTCAATCGCCTCGCCAAAGATGGCATAGAGGTCGTCCGCTTCCTGCACGGGCGCATGGACGCTCACGCCACATTTGACCTGCCCTCAGTCCAATACTGCATTGATTGCGCCAGGGTATGAAGTAGATCAGTCTATGACTGACAGGAGCGCGTCCGAATGCAACATGACAGAGAACTCGAGTTAAGAAGGGGGGTAAGCGATACGCGCGGCTCTGCAGCCTCCGGTCGGCGCCGCGTCTTCATCCGCGATCTCGAGCTTGTCGCGAGTGTCGGCGTTTTCGAGGTGGAGCGGCGCTACCAGCAGCGGATCGTCGTCTCGGTTTCGCTCGACGTGATCGATTCCTACGACGGCGTGTCCGACCGGCTCGACGACGTGCTCGACTATGCCGAAATCGTGCGCCGGATCACCCGCATCGCCGATGCCGACCACACCAACCTCATCGAGACGCTGGCCGAGCGCTTTGCCGCTGCTTGCCTCGCCGACACCAGAGTGAGAGCCGTCACCGTCAGGATCGAAAAGCCAGACATCATGCCGTCATGCAAGTCCGTCGGTGTGGAGATCACGCGGACGAGCGGCTGAGGTCTCGCCGGTTGGCGAGGCCTCAGGTGGCGTGCGGGGCAGGGGCCCCGCTGTTATCGTTCGGCCTCCTCACGTCGCCTTCTTCACCTCGTCGGTGATCTTCTTGGCGGCGTCGGCGAGGTTGTCGGCGGGGACGATCTTCAGGCCGGACTGGGCGAGGATCTGCTTGCCGAGCTCGACGTTGGTGCCCTCGAGGCGGACGACGAGAGGCACTTTCACGGCCATCTCCTTGGCCGCCGCCACCACGCCTTCGGCGATGATGTCGCAGCGCATGATGCCGCCGAAGATGTTGACGAGAATGCCCTTCACGTTCGGGTCGGAAAGGATGATCTTGAACGCTGCCGTCACCTTCTCCTTGGTGGCGCCGCCGCCGACGTCGAGGAAGTTGGCGGGTTCCAGGCCGTAGAGCTTGATAATGTCCATGGTCGCCATGGCGAGGCCGGCGCCGTTCACCATGCAGCCGATCTGGCCGTCGAGCTTCACGTAGTTGAGGTCGTACTTGGAGGCCTCCACCTCGGCCGCGTCCTCCTCGGCGAGGTCGCGCAGCGCCACGATCTCCTTGTGACGGAAGAGGGCGTTCGAATCGAAGTTCATCTTGCCGTCGAGGGCGAGCAGCTTGCCATCCTTGGTGACGACCAGCGGGTTGATCTCGAGGAGGCTCATATCCTTCTCGACGAACATCCGGTAGAGGCCGCCGACCATGGCGACGCACTGGTTCATGAGGTCGCCCGAGAGGCCGAGGGCGAGCGCGATCTTGCGGCCGTGGTGGCCCGAGTAGCCGGATGCGGGATCAATCGTGAACGTGTGGATCTTCTCCGGCGTATCGTGGGCGACTTTCTCGATGTCCATGCCGCCTTCGGTCGAGACGATGAAGGCGATGCGGCTCGTATTGCGGTCGACCAGGGCGGAGAGGTACAGTTCGCGCGCGATCTGGCTGCCGTCCTCGACGTAGAGGCGCTGCACCTTGCGGCCGGCGGCACCCGTCTGGGCGGTGACGAGCGTATTGCCGAGCATCTGGCCGGCAAAAGCCTTCACCTCGTCGATCGACTTGGCGAGCCGGACGCCGCCCTTGTCGCCGGCGGCGGCTTCCTTGAACTTGCCCTTGCCGCGGCCGCCCGCATGAATCTGAGCCTTGACCACCCAGACCGGGCCCGGGAGCTTCCTGGCGCCGGCCACCGCCTCGTCGATCGACATGGCCGCATAGCCCGTGGCCGTCGGCACGCCGTACTGGCGATAGAGCTCTTTGGCCTGATATTCATGGATGTTCATGGGCGCGTCCCGTGCTTGGCGTGCATTCGGAGCCGTCATAGCCGCTCGGGGCGGCTTTGCAAAGTTTGGCTTTCGACGGGGGCCAAAGTCAGGAAAGTGCGGTTGGCATGCGCCTCGCATGGCGCACCGGCCGCCCACCGTCACGGCGTGGCTGGCGCGTCATGGGGCAAACATGTCGATGTTGACCGTCCGGGAGAGAGTCTCGGGTCGCCTGATGTGGCAGGCTCGCAGATGCGCGGGCTTCAGTATTGCCGGGCTGATCGGGGCGCTTGCGATTGTCGGCGCGGCCCGGGCCGAGACGCCGGCGTGTACGCTGGCCGACCTCGCGGCCGGCGTCGCGACCTGCTCATGCCCGGACGGCGCGCGGCGCGAGGGGCCCGTCTGTGCCGCGGTGCCCGATCCGCGCTTCAAAGGCCCGCGCCGCCATGTCCTGCTGAGGGTCGCCCGCCTCCAATTCTGTGCGCGAGAGCTTGGCCACTACGAAGGCCCCGTCACGGGGAAGATGACGACACCGACGCTGCGTGCGCTCGGCAAGATCCGCGTCGCAGCGAAGCTGCGCTATCCGAGGGATGCGTCGAAGGACGGTCCGCTGCATGCGGAGGTGTGGCGCCTGTGCAGGGTCGTATGGGCGAGCCGGATCGCGCTGGCAAAAAAGTCCGCTCCGGCAGCGCCCTTGGTAACGCCGCGGATCGATCCTCCTGTGCAGCCCGCGCCCCAAATTGGAATACCGGCGCCGCAGCCAACGATGAGGCCAAAGGATGGCCTGCCAGGCGCGGCGATCTGCCTGCCGAAAGAGCTTGCCGAGCTCATCGCAGGGAATGCCTCAGGCCGCGCCGCCGTGCCCGTGTGCGAGCTGCCTTGCATTGCCCGCCCGGTGAGCCTCTCGGGTGAGGATGCCCGAGCGCTCGAGCGTCGGCACGGCGTGCGCTGGTGTGGTACGTGCGTGACCATTGCCACGCCGCTTCCCGTCGAGGAGGCCTTGCGCATCGAGAGCGCGGGCAACATCACGCTCTGCCCGCGTTCGCTGCCGCGGCCGATCGAGATCCTGAGCTCGGGCCGGATCGTCCAGGATGCGCTGCAAGGCGTGCGCGCGGCGTTCGGCCGGGCGGATCAGCGGCCGGCAACGCGGCATGATCATGTGGCGCTAGTTGTGACCGTCGCGCGCTCGGCACTGTCGGGTGGCGGAAAACCAATCGCCGAGCGCGACGGCGCCGCTATGAAAGCGTTGCTGCTCGAGCGGCTCGGCTATCGCGGCGACCAGGTGCTGCATCTCGCTAACCCGACGCGCGCCGATCTCTATCGCGCGCTGGCACCGGGCGCCGAAAACCCGATCGGCAGGCGCCTCGGTGCTGTCGGCGGGGCCAACCTGTTCGTGTACGTGTCGGCGCGCGGCCTATCGGAGGACGAGGGCGAGAGCCCGCTCATCCTGCTCGCTGATGCCGTCGCCGGACGCGAGACCCAGGGCGCAATCGCTGTCGACGCGTTCGTCCAGGCATTGGCTCGGCTCACCCCGAGCGGTCTCACGGTGGTGCTGGAGGTGCCCTTTCTCGGGCGTGCCGCGGGCGCGCTGGTTCCGCCTAATGCCTCAATGACGGGGACGTCAGCACTGCCGCCGCCGGTTCGGGGGCTCGTGGTCATGACATCATCCGAACGCGACCAGCATGCGCTCGAAGATGTGCAGCTGCGGCTCTCGCTGTTCACGCGGCACCTTGTCGAGGCCATGGCGGGTGCAGCCGACGCAGCCCCGATCGGCAACGGCGACCGGGTCATTGACACAGCCGAGGCCTTTGTGCTCGCTTCGTTTCGCACGCAACTCGCGGCGCGCAAGACGTGGGGTCTCCTGCAGCGACCCGTGCTCAGCCGGGGACCGGCCCTGCCGCTCGTGCACCTGCCGCCGTGAGGCGGGCGGCTATCGGAGAGGAAAGCCGAGGCGCCGAAGCTGCTCTTTGAGCCGGTCGCGGCCGGAGAGCGCGGTGACCTTGCCGATACGGTTTAGGACGCGCTCGGTCCAGGTGTAGGCGGACATCTCGTTGCGGCGCGAGAAGTCCTCGAGCAGGCGATCGTAGGCGGCTCGGTTTGCAGCATCCTCGCTTGAGGCGTAGCGCTCGCGATGCAGGACGACGGGCTGCGCGAGGCGTGGCTTTACTTCACCCGTATGTGTCGGCAAGGCATAGCCGATGCACAACCCGAAAACGCAGGCGGCACCAGGTGGGAGTCCAAGCTCCTCGGCAACGCGCACGGGGTCGTTGCGCATGGCACCGATATAGACAGTCGCGAGGCCGAGCGATTCGGCGGCCACGACGGCGTTCTGGGCCGCCAGCGCGGCATCGATCGCCGCGACGAGGAACGTCTCGAGATAGGGGAGGCCGGCAAGCTCGAGGTTGCGCCCTTCGGCGTCCGACAGCCGGCCGAGCCTCGAGAGATCGGCGAGGAAAGCGAGGAACAGCGGGCACTGCTCGATGTGCTTCTGCCCGCCGGCGATCTTCGCGAACGTCCCCTTCTTGGCGGGATCCGTGACGGCGACGACCGACCAGGTCTGCAGGTTCGAGCTGGTGGCGGCCGACTGGGCGGCGGCGATCAGCGTCTCGAGCGTGCCGGAGGGTAGCGCGTCCGGCTTGTAGCCGCGTACGGTGCGGTGCGCGAGGAGGCTGTCGAGGACGCTGTTCCACGGTCCTGCCTCGGGCGTGGCCTCCCGGCCATAACGCGCTTCGAGCGCACTCGATTTCCCCGCGTCGCGGGCTTGTCC
>DAORNH010000137.1:5816-6384 GCA_035440865.1 Hyphomicrobiaceae bacterium
TGCATGCGCTTGGTCCTGCGTTCTTGTGATTGCCGCGTCAGGTGAGCGGGCCCCTCGCGGCAGCTGATGCCACCGGGGCGCCGCCCGATGATGTCGCCACTTCGTCCTCGGCCGGAGGTGGCGGAGCGGCAGGCCTGTCCTTGCCGCTGCGGCCGAGCATTTTCTGCGAAACGAACAAGGCTGCTGCTGCGCTGACGCCGGCGATGTCGGTGACGAGTGTCGGGAGGATGAGGCAGGCCGCACCGGCGCAGGCAAGGGCACGCTGCCACAAGTCGAGGCGGCCCCAGATGAAGCCGTGCAGGCCTGCCGCCAGCAACATGATGCCGAGCGAGGCTGTGGCCGTGGCCCTGGCGATATCGAGCCAATTGGCGGTGATGAGGTCCTTCGACTTCACGAGCGGATCGAACATCAGAAGCGCGGGCTCATACACGAACATGAAGGGCACGACGAAGCCGGCGGCGCCGATTTTCATGGCGGCCCAGCCGCTCTTCCACAGATCCGCCTTGGCGAGACCCGCTGCGGCGAACACTGCAAGCGCCACCGGCGGCGTGATCGCCGACAGGATCGC
>DAORNH010000137.1:6482-10467 GCA_035440865.1 Hyphomicrobiaceae bacterium
CGAGGATGATGCCGGCCACCATGGTCAGGACGAGGGCGAGGAGCAGCGTGTTCTGGGCGAGGCCGACGACGAACTGCGTGAAGGTGAGCCCGACGCCGGTCAGCGATATGATGCCGATGATGATACCGGCGCAGGCGCAGGCCATGGCGACGCCGAGGCCGTTCTTGGCGGCGTCGATCATGGATTCGATGATCGGCCATCCCTGGATCGGCAGCAGCACGATGCGGCCCCAGGTGCGGTAGGTCCAGAGCAGCACGAGAGCGGTGATGATGGCGGCTTCGATGAAACCGCTGGCGGTAAAGGTCGGCACGAGCGCCGGGAAGATCTTCGGCGCGAGGTGCGGGGCGAGGATCAGCAGCGGCAGCAGCAGGAGCACGATCGGGCCGAACCAGGCCGCGGGGAAGCAGAGCAGCGTTCCACCGAGCGCGGCCATGGGCGCGCTGTAGCCGGAATACATGATGGCGAGGATGGTGAGCACCGGGATGAAGAGATGCCCGCGCTCCTTGAGTGTCTGTCCGAGGCGCGGCAGCTCGGATCGCGGCAGGCCGACGATGCCCTGGCGCTTCGCCTCGAAGTGGACGGCATAGAAGCAGGCGACATAGTAGAGGATCGAGGGGATCAAGGCCCACACGACGACCTGCAGGTAGCCGACGCGCAGGAACTCCGCCATCACGAAAGCGGCAGCGCCCATGATCGGCGGCATGATCTGCCCGCCGGTCGAAGCGACAGCCTCGACGGCAGCCGCGAAGTGCGCCTTGAACCCAGTCCGCTTCATCAGGGGGATCGAGATCGGCCCGTCGACCATCACGTTGGCGACGGCGGAGCCCGAGATCGTGCCGAAGAGCGAGGAGGAGACGACCGAGACCTTGCCGGGACCGCCGGCCGTATGCCCGGTCAGGCTCAGTGCGAAGTCCATGAACAGCTGCCCCGTGCCGGTCCGCTCCATGAAGCTGCCGAACAGCACGAAGATCATCACGTAGGAGGCCGAGACCGAGAGCGGGATGCCGAAGATGCCCTCGGTGGTGAGATAAGCCTGATCCAGAAAGCGCTGCGGCTCGACGCGGGCGACGAGCAGGGCGTAGGCGATGAAGACGAGCGCGGTGATTGGCAGCGCCGGACCGATCGTGCGCCGTGTCGCTTCGAGCAGGGTGGCGATCAGGACGATGGCCAGCACCCAGTCGATCGGCTTCAGGTCGTCGACATAGTACATCCGCCCGATGATGTACTCGTAGGAGTAGAGCTGGTAGCCGACCGCGATGGCACCGGCGATCAGCAAGGCATAGTCGAGGAGGGAGGGCTGCTCGGTCGAATCCCCCGACATGCGAAACCAGAGGAAGACGAGCAGCATCGCGAACAGGAGATGCGTCGCGCGGAAGATGACCGGTTCAGGTGCGCCGAACGCGACGACCCACATGTGGAACGCGGACATCGCGATGGCGATGAGGCCGGCGACCAAGCGCACAATGCCACGGTGACCAGGATCGATGGACACGTTTCTTCCCCCGTACACAGGACTAAGCGGACGGCATCACCCCCGTGAAGCCGTCCGCCAGGTGAATTTCGTGCGGGCCAGTGCGCGAGGCACCGCGCCCGCGCGCGATCACTTCGTCTTGATGCCCTTCTCGGTGTAGTACTTGAGGGCGCCCTTGTGCATCGGCACGCCTATGTCGGTGCCCATCTCGGCAACCGTCAGCTTCGCCATGCCCTTATGAACGAGCGCGATCTGCGGGACGTTCTCGGCGATCGCCTTCGTCATCTTGTAGACGAGGTCTTCGGGCTGCTTGCAGTTGATGACGAGGTGCGCGCCGAAGGTCGGCACCTTGATCTCGGTTGTCTGCTTCGGATAGGTGCCGGCGGGAATGACGCCGAGAGAATAGCCGGGATTGATCTTCTTCATCGCGTCGACCGTGCCGCCGAGATCGATCAACCTAACCTCGCGGCCCGCGGCGAGATCCATGATGCCGGCCGCCGGAATACCGGTCGCAACGGCCCACACGGTCGCCTGTCCGTCCTGCATCTGCGTAACGGAATCCGTGATCGAGCCGAACGTTACCTTGAGGTCACTGTACGTGATGCCGTTTGCCTTCAGCATGTGCATGTTGGCGGCTTCGGTGGTGTTGCCGCGCGGCAGCGTGGTGAGCGTCTTGCCCTTGAAGTCGGTAACTTTGCTCATGCCGCTGTTGGCGAGCACGACGACCTGGAAATATTGCGGGTAGAGCGTTGCCAGGTTGCAGACGCTCGTGTGCGGCTTCGGGAACGGCGCATTGCCGGCGAGCGCATCGACCGTAGTAATGGTGTTGCCGAAGCCGATGTCGGCCTTGTTCTCCTCGATGCCGCGAACATTGACCACGCCGGCGCCGGGGAGAGCCGCGACCTTGGTGCCGGGAATATTCTTCTCCCAGAGGTCCTTCAGCGCGCCGCCGAGTGGCACCCAGATGCCGCCTTGCGGCCCGGTCATGAACCGCAATTCCTGGGCGGCGACGGTGCCGGTGACGGCGAACAGGGCGGCAGCCCCGATCGATGCGCGAATGAGCGCCTTATGCATGGTGTTCCTCTCCCAAATCGGGGCGTTCTAACGGCCCCCTAGGCCAACTGGCACATCGCGCGCCATCGGCGAGCCCCGCGAACGGGACGGCTCGAGACCGTCCGTTGAAGGCGTCAATTTGTCAAGTAAACCGACGCAAATAGCGTCACCTCCGACAAAGCGGTCGTGCGCGGATGTAGCATCGCTATAGTCGGGATCGGATCACGGCTGCGGGATCGACATGGCCTCCTTTGCCTTTGCGGATAATCTCATCCTCATCTTCAAGGTGACGGTGACGCCCCTCCTCGTGGCGCTCGCATCGCTGGCTGCCCGGCGCTGGGGACCGCGGGTCGGCGGCATCCTGATCGGCTTCCCGGTCATGACCGGGCCGATCGCCCTCTTCCTGGCCCTCGAGCAGGGCGTGGCGTTTGCGGCACGAGCGTCGGTCGGCATCCTGCTCGCGCTGATCGCTGTCGCCGGCTGGATCGTCATCTACGCCTGGCTGGCGCCGCGCGCGCGCTGGCCTCTTGCACTCGCCCTCGCCTCGGTTGGCTATGTGCTCCCGGGATACTGGCTGGCCGGGCTCGAGACGCGGCCGGCGGTTGCGGCGGCGCTCGCGATTGCAGCCATTCTGGCGGCGATCGTCGCGATCGGTCACCCGCGCGGTGCCAGGATCACCGGACCAGTGCCCTGGTGGGACATCTGGCTGCGCATGCTCGTGAGCGCCACGCTCGTCACCGGCATCACGCTGGCTGCCGAGCGCCTCGGGCCGATGGCGAGCGGCATCGTCGGCACATTCCCCGCGATCTCTACGGTCGTCGTGACCTTCACGCACCATCGCTGGGGTGCGGGGGCTGCGACGGCCATCATGCGCGGCCTGCTGCTGTCGCTCCTGTCGTTTGCGAGCTGCTTCCTGGTGATCGGCGAGTTGATCATCTCGCACGGCATCGCCGTATCGTTCCTGCTCGGCGTGCTCGCCGGTGGTGTGACGAGCCTTGCGGTGCTTTCTGCGGACGGCTGGCTGCGCAGATCGAGTGAGTCATGACAGATCACGGATCGATCACGAAAAGTTGCGGAGCACTTCTGCCGCAATCATCGTCTATAATTCATCCTGGCCGAATGCGGCCGACGTGGTTGGCTAGGAGATGCGAATGATGAAGTCGAAGGCTTTGTTGGCCGTTGCGGTGATTGCCGGCGCGGCGATCGGTGCGAGTGCACTCGTCAACGCACAAGACGTGATCGCGCAGCGCAAGGCGCTCATGAAGGCGACCGGTGGCGCGTTCAAGACGGCGACCGACATGGCCAAGGGCGAGGCGCCCTTCGACGCCGCCAAGGCTTCGGCAGCCATGAAGAAGATCGCCGATGATTGGCCCGTCTTCATGAAGCTCTTCCCGGACAACTCGAAGACCGGCGGTGAAACAACGGCGCACGGCGACATCTGGACGAAGCGCGCCGAATTCG
>DAORNH010000137.1:10477-10878 GCA_035440865.1 Hyphomicrobiaceae bacterium
ATGCCAAGGGCGCGGCGATGGTGAAGGCGGTGACGGCCGCCGGTGAAGCTGCGGCCAAGGGCCTCGACGCGTTCAAGACGGCGCATGCCGAGATCGGCAAGAACTGCGGCGGCTGCCACACGCCCTTCCGCGTCAAGAAGAACTGACGAGCTTTCCTCGTCGTGAACCGCAGGCGGAGGAGGCGAGTGTCTCCTCCGCCTTTTTTGTGCGTCGCATGTTGCGAGACTTGAGCGGGCCACCGGCGACGCTCGGCCGCGCTGCGATCATCAGTCCTGCGCGCGCTTCTCGAGCGCTTCCTTGAGGGCGCTGAGCTTGGCGAAGGGCGAATCGGGGTCGAGGCCCTGGCGCTTTGGCGGCGCCGCCGTGCGCGTCTGAGACGGCGGCCGGTCGTCGCGGCCCCG
>DAORNH010000138.1:0-10809 GCA_035440865.1 Hyphomicrobiaceae bacterium
GGGCGTACAGGTGCCGCACGTGAACACGGCCGACGACGCCCGCGCGGCCGTCGCGGCGGTGAAGTTCGGCCCCGGTGCCGCGCGCGGCCTTGCTGCCGGCACACGCCCCGACCGCTGGGGACTTGGCGCGCGCATGCCGGACTTCGTCGCGGCGGCCAATGCCCAGTCGTTCGTCTGCGTGCAGATCGAACACGCCGAGGCGGTGGCGAATGCTGCCGAGATCGCGGCCGTGCCGGGCGTGGACGTCGTGTTCATCGGGCCTTCCGATCTCTCGCAGTCGATGGGCCACCCCGGCAATCCGAAGGCGCCCGCGGTCGCCGCGGCGATCCGCCAGACGCTCGCTGTCATCCGCGACTCGGGCAAGGCACCCGGCATGCCGGCAACGTCCGACACGCTCGGCGAGGTGCTGGGCGAGGGCTGCCGCTATATCTACACACACCTGCCGCGCATCCTCGGTGCCGGCGCACGCCTGTTCCTCGACGCGGGCAAGTCCCGTAAATCCTGAAGGATCACGTCATGTCGAAGCCAGACGCATCGGGTGGGCTCCTCAAGGCGGCCGTCGTACCGGTGACGCCGTTCCAGCAGAACTGCACGCTCATCTGGAATCACGGCACCAAGGTCGGCGTCGTGATCGATCCGGGTGGCGATCTCGACATCATCGAGGATGCCATCAGGCAGGTCGGGATGACGGTCGAGAAAATCATCCTGACGCATGGCCATATCGATCACGCGGGCGGCGCCGATGAGCTGCGCGCGAAGCTGAAGGTCAAGATCGAGGGGCCGCACAAGGCCGACAAGTTCCTGCTCGATGGCCTCGCCGAACAGGCCAAGCGCTTCGGCGTCGACAGCGTGCGACCCGTGACGCCGGATCGCTGGCTCGACGAGGGCGACAGCGTGACGATCGGCGGCGAGACCTTCGAGATCTTTCATTGCCCGGGCCACTCGCCAGGCTCGGTCGTGTTCTTCCATCGCCGCCAGCGGCTGGCGCTCGTCGGCGACGTACTCTTCCGCGGCTCTATCGGGCGGACCGATTTTCCCTACGGCGATCACGACGCGCTCATCAGCGCGATCAAGACCAAGCTATTGCCGCTCGGCGACGATGTGGCCTTCATTTGCGGGCACGGCCCGACAAGCAGCTTCGGCCGCGAGCGCGAGACCAATCCGTTCATTCAGTGATGTGGAGCTTCGGTTGGCCGGCACGACAGAAGGCGCTGCCGCCGCAGGTCTTGCGATGCTCATCGGCAACACCTATCGCGCGAGGCCCCTTGGCATACCGCAAACCGGCTCGAAATCTTCCTCGCGAGCACACCGCTCACCCACACATCGCCGGTCGGGATGTGAATTCTCGCGTGGGTTCCGGCGGATGCCGAGTTGACCGGGTGAGCAACGTTTTGCCCCACAGGATTTCCACGGGTCGTCCACGTTTAGACCGCAACATCTAGTATTGCGTTGAACGTACACCCCCAAGAGTTCGTGGCGGGGCGGCTCGAATCGCTGTAGCTTTTTCCTTGTCGGGAGTGAGGCCGGCCGCTCGCTGAAAAGCAGCTGCCGCCCAAGGCGGATAGCCGGTTTCGGCCGGAGTTCCCCATACCCTTGTGAGTAGCGTTCGGTCGTGCGGCCAGTCGCCCAGTCGGGGACTGCGCGAGCATGGCACTGTTGCGTCGAGTCATCACCGAAAATCCAAGAAACGGCAATGCGCGCGCCCTTGCGGGGTGACGCGTGTGCGATCACGCGGGGGACTGACAGATGAAAATTTCGCGCCGCTTCACCGAGGCCGGCAAGTCGCCGTACGACAAGATCCCGTTCCGCCGCGCGACCAGCGAGATCAAGAACCCCGACGGCTCGATCGTCTTCCGCCTCGAGGGCTTCGCCGTGCCCGAGCACTGGAGTCAGGTGGCGGCCGACATCATCGCGCAGAAGTATTTCCGCAAGGCCGGCGTGCCGCGCATCCTGCGCCGCGTCGAGGAAACGCAGGTGCCGTCCTGGCTCTGGCGCTCCGTCGCCGACGAGCGCGCCAACGCGCAGCTCCCCGAGGGCGAGCGCGCGACCGGCGAGCGCGATGCGCGCCAGGTCTTCGACCGCCTCGCAGGCACGTGGACGTACTGGGGCTGGAAGGGCGGCTACTTCTCGAGCGAGGAGGATGCCCGCAGCTTCTTCGACGAGCTATGCTACATGCTCGCCATGCAGTACGGCGCGCCGAACTCGCCGCAGTGGTTCAACACGGGGCTCCACTGGGCCTACGGCATCGACGGCCCCGGCCAGGGCCACTTCTTCGTGGACCCGGTGACGAAGGAGCTCACTGCCTCGACGAGTGCCTACGAGCATCCCCAGCCGCATGCCTGCTTCATCCAGTCCATCGAGGACGATCTCGTCAACGAGAACGGCATCATGGACCTGTGGGTGCGCGAGGCGCGCCTTTTCAAGTACGGCTCGGGCACGGGCACGAACTTTTCCAAGCTCCGCTCCGAGAACGAGCGGCTCTCGGGTGGCGGGCGCTCGTCGGGCCTCATGAGCTTCCTGAAGATCGGTGACCGCGCGGCTGGCGCCATCAAATCGGGCGGCACCACACGCCGCGCCGCGAAGATGGTGGTCGTCGACGTCGATCATCCGGATATCGAGGACTACATCGACTGGAAGGTGCGTGAGGAGCAGAAGGTGGCGGCCCTCGTCACGGGCTCGCTCATCTGCCAGAAGCGCCTGAAGGCCGTCATGTCGGCCTGCGTCAACTGCGAGGCGGACGGCGACGCCTGCTTCGATCCGGCCAAGAACCCGGCACTCAAACGCGCCATCCGCGATGCCAAGCGCGATCAGGTTCCGCAGAACTACGTCCTGCGCGTCATCCAGTTCGCCAAGCAGGGCTTCAAGGACATCTCCTTCGACACCTACGACACCGACTGGGACAGCGAGGCGTATCGCACCGTATCGGGTCAGAACTCGAACAACTCCGTGCGCGTGACGGACGAGTTCCTCTCCGCGGTCGAGACGGGCGGCGACTGGAACCTCACGGCCCGCACGAGCGGCAAGGTGACGAAGACGCTGAAGGCGCGCGAACTCTGGGAGAAGATCGGCCACGCCGCTTGGGCGTCCGCCGATCCCGGCATCCAGTTCCACACGACCATCAACGATTGGCACACCTGCCCGAAGAGTGGCCCGATCCGCGCCTCGAACCCGTGCTCCGAGTACATGTTCCTCGACGACACGGCCTGCAACCTCGCCTCGCTGAACCTCATGAAGTTCCGCCAGGCGGACGGTAGCTTCGACGTTGCAGCCTACGAGCACGCCTGCCGCATCTGGACGATCGTGCTCGAGATCTCGGTGATGATGGCGCAGTTCCCGAGCCGCCAGATCGCCGAGCTCTCCTATCGCTACCGCACACTCGGGCTCGGCTTCGCCAACATCGGCGGCCTCCTGATGGCCAGCGGCATTCCCTACGATAGCGCCGAAGGCCGCGCGATCTGCGGCGCGATCTCGGCCGTCATGACCGGTGTCGCCTACGCGACGTCGGCCGAGATGGCGGCCGAACTCGGTGCGTTCCCCGGCTACCCGGCGAACGCGGACGACATGCTGCGGGTCATGCGCAATCACAGGCTTGCGGCCTACGGCCAGCGTGAGGGCTACGAGGCGCTCGCAAATGCTCCGGTGCCGCTCGATCACGCAGCGCTCGCCGACAAGGGGCTGCTTGCCGCCGCGACCCGCGCCTGGGATCGGGCCCTCGAGCTCGGCATGGCGCACGGCTACCGCAATGCGCAGGCGACGGTGGTCGCGCCGACCGGTACGATCGGCCTCGTCATGGACTGCGATACGACCGGGATCGAGCCCGACTTCGCGCTCGTGAAGTTCAAGAAGCTGGCCGGCGGCGGCTACTTCAAGATCATCAACCAGGCCGTTCCCGAGGCGCTGCGGACACTCGGCTATCGCGCCAGCGAGATCGCCGAGATCGAAGCCTACGCTGTCGGGCATGGCAACCTGAAGCAGGCGCCGCACATCAACGCATCGTCCTTGAAGCGCAAGGGCTTCACCGACGAGATCATCGCCAAGATCGACCGCGCGCTCGGCCCGGCCTTCGACATCAAGTTCGTCTTCAACCGCTGGACGGTCGGCGACGAGTTCCTGACGAAGACGCTCGGCATTCCGGCGGAGAAGCTCGCCGAGCCGACATTCGATCTGCTCACACATCTCGGCTTCACGAAGGCCGAGATCGACGCGGCCAACGATCACATCTGCGGGTCGATGACTGTCGAAGGCGCGCCGTTCCTCAGGAAGGAGCACCTCGCTGTGTTCGATTGCGCCAACCCTTGCGGCCGCACGGGCAAGCGCTTTCTCTCCGTCGAGAGCCACATCCGCATGATGGCGGCGTCACAGCCGTTCATCTCGGGTGCCATCTCGAAGACGATCAACATGCCGAACGAGGCGACGGTCGAGGACTGCAAGTCGGCCTACATGCTCTCCTGGCGGCTCGCCCTCAAGGCGAATGCCCTCTACCGCGACGGCTCGAAGCTCTCCCAGCCGCTCAACTCGCAGATCCTCGGCAGCGATGCCGACGAGCAGGAGGCTGCGGCCGAGAAGCTCGCGGCCGACAAGCCGGCGACGCAGCGTGCGACGGTGGCGGCCGAGCGGATCGTCGAGCGCATCATCGAGAAGGCACGCGAGCGCGACAAGCTGCCGGGCAGGCGCAAGGGCTATACGCAGAAGGCCTCCGTCGGCGGGCACAAGGTGTACCTGCGCACGGGCGAGTACGAGGACGGGCGGCTCGGCGAGATTTTCATCGACATGCACAAGGAGGGCGCCGCCTTCCGCAGCCTGATGAACAACTTCGCCATCGGCATCTCGCTCGGCCTCCAGTACGGCGTGCCGCTCGAGGAGTACGTGGACGCCTTCACGTTCACGCGCTTCGAGCCGGCAGGGCTCGTTCACGGCAACGAAGCGATCAAGAACGCCACGTCGATCCTCGACTACATCTTCCGCGAGCTCGCCGTCTCCTATCTCGGCCGTAACGACCTGGCCCACGTCGATCCCTCCGAGATCGTCGGCGCGACCTCGCTCGGGTCCTCGGACGAAGCACTCGAGGACGAGGCCGAGGCAGCAGCTGCGCAACCGCCGGCCGCCAAGTTCCTCTCGCACGGCCTTGTCCGCGGCATCGTCAAACCGACGGCGATGAAGCTCGCGGTTGGTGCCGAGGGTGGTCCCGTGGGTCTGCTGCAGACCGAGGTCGCGACCGCGTTCGTGCGCACCGAGACGGAAACGGGTCCGAGCCTCTATTCGTCGCGCGTCGTCGCCGAGGAGACATCGACGCAGTCGCTCCTCACCTTGAAGCGCGAGACGAAAGCCGAGCGCGCGGCAGCGGCGAAAATCCAGGGCTACGAGGGCGAGGCCTGCGGCCAGTGCGGCAACTTCACGCTCGTGCGTAACGGCACCTGCCTGAAGTGCAACACCTGTGGCGGGACGAGCGGCTGCAGCTGAGTTCGATCAGTCATAGTCAGCTCGGCCGGCAGCCCCTCGACGCTGCCGGCCGAATCATTCGAAGCTCTTTCCGTATCGACGAGTATGGCCTGCCTCTGGCACTGTGCGCCTTACATGTCGGGACGCGTACTGCATAGTGCGGTCGCCCGGCATGACGAAGAGGAGATGACGATGGCACTGGACCGTTACGAGATCCGCCACAACGATGGCCACTGGGCCTTCATCAAGGTCGGCGGGCAGCGCGCAACTCGCACCTTCGAGAAGAAGACCGACGCCGTGAAGTATGCGTCCGAGTTCGGCAAGACGCATGATTTCTCGCTCCGCATCAAGGACGAGAGCGGCAAGATCCAGGAGGAGCGGACCTATCCGCGCAGCAAGGATCCGAAGAGCAGCAAGGGTTGAGTGACGGCCGCCATCCCGTGCGTCAGCGAAGGGTTCCGCGGCGCTGCCTGCGGCGGCGATATGTCCGCCGACGACTGTTTAAGTGATCAGTTGCTTCGTTGCGTTGCGTTTCTGGTCGCCGCGATCCCAATTCGGGGTGCGGCAGTGGAGACAAGGCGCCATGGCTTCTCGATTGCCTCGCCACGAGGCGGCACTGAATGACATCGCCCGTCCCGCCGCGACGGGCTTCCTGCGTATGGGTCGTCGACCGCAGTCGGCACATGGCGACCGCGAACCGCTCGTCGCAGCCGAGCTCGTCGGCACGGTGAGGGCGCGGCTCGGCCTCGACTCGGCGATTCCTGATCGCGAGATCGAGGCCTGCATCGGCGCCATCATGCAACGCTCCGATGCGCGCGGCCGTTGGCTCGCGGCCTTTTCCTCCGATCTCGGCCGCTCGCTGATCGCAGCCGGACGTGACCTCAACACGATGTTGCGCGTGCTGATCGCCCTCGCTCCGCGCGCGCGCTCGTGAGGGGACGGCCATGTCGAACGCCACGCGCCCTGCAGCGCCGCCCGAGATCCATTTCCTCATCGACCACTTCGACGTGATCGTCGCCGCTGGCGCCGAGTTGCTCTCCTGCTCCTACTCGGCACAGTCTGCGGCAGTGGGCGAAGCGGGGGAGCGCGCGCGCGTCCAAGGGGCCGGTCGATCGCGCTTCCTCGCCGATGTTGCGCGGCTCGAAGCCATCATCGTCGGCAGGCTCGTGCAGGCTCGACGCTGGGCGAGCGAGGCGGGCGGCGCTGACGTGAATGCACGGTCCGTCGTTCGCCTCTTCCTTGCCGCGACCGCAGAGATTGGTGAGCAGCGTGCCACCGGACAGCGCCCCGGGCTCAATGTCGGCAACGATCCCTTCGTGTACATGCGCAGCCGCGCCCTCATCGCGCGTGATGCGGCCGGTACCAGTCTCCTTGGTCGGATCGACGTGACGCCGGCCTTCGCGATCTGGGGACGCATCCCGCTCGGGGCGCTGATGGAGGTGGTCAGCGCGGCGCGCAATGCCCTCGCAATGGCATACGGTCTTGCGTCCGCCCGTGGCGAGGAAGAGACCGCGGAGCCGACCTTCGATGTCCTGCTCGCGGAGCTCCGCAAGGCCTCGTGACGGTCGGTGTCAGATCACACCGTCGCCTCTGAGCTTCGCGAGGTCGGCCTCGGAGAGGCCGAGCCAGTCCGCGTAGACCGCTCCGTTGTCGGCACCGAGGAGAGGCGAGCACGTCACGGGAACGTGGCTGCCGGTCATCTTCACCGGCCAGCCGGGGATTACGACCTTGCCGCGCACAGGGTGATCCACCTCGACGAAGATTTCGCGCTCGCGCATCGAGCGATCGTTCATGAGCTCTTCGGTATCGAGCACGGCGCCGCAGGGAACACCCGCCTCGCCGAGGCGGCGCATCGCCTCGTGCTTGGAGTAGTTCTTCACCCACGCCTGGATGTGGCCGTTGATCTCATCGACGATCTTGACGCGCAATTGCGGTGTCGCCATGCGCGGGTCGTTCTTCAGGTCCGACCGACCGATGACGTCGAGCAGCCGCTCCCACTGCACGTTGTTGGCGCGGCTCGTGTAGATGTAGACGTAGTCGTTCGGCCCGCCCGGCTCGCACTTGAAGACGTCGGAGGGCGCGTTGGTACCGAGCACGACCTGGTTGCCCATGCGCGGGCAGGGCTTGTCGTGTAGGAGCTGCGCCGCATAGGCGATGCGGCAGTAGTTCACCATGGCGTCCTGCATGGCGACCTCGATCTTCTGCCCGCGTCCGGTTGCCTCACGCTGATAGAGCGCCGCAAGCACGCCGATGCAGGCATGAAGCCCGGTGCCGGTGTCGCCGAGCGTGACGCCCGGTTTGATCGGCTTGCCGTCGGCTTCGCCCGTGATGCTCATGACGCCGCCAGTCGCCTGACCGATCATGTCGAACGACAAGTACTTCTCGAAAGGGCTGCCGCGGCCGAAGCCCTTCACTGTCGCATAGATGATGCGCGGGTTGATGCGTGCGACCTCTTCGTAGGAAAAGCCGAGCTTCTCGATTACGCCCGGCCCGAAGTTCTCGGCAAAGATGTCGGCCTTGGCGATCAGCTGGCGTAGCATCTCCTTGCCGCGCGGGTCCTTCAGATTGAGCGTCACCGAACGCTTGTTGGCGTTGAGCAGCATGAAATAGTAGCTGTCGACGCCCTTTCTGTCAGTTGAGGCGCCGCGGCCCTGCTCGCCGCCGATCGGGTTCTCGATCTTGATGACGTCGGCGCCTAGCCAGGCGAGCGTCTCGGTGATCGAGGTGCCGGCCTCGAACTGGGTGAGATCGACGACCTTGACGCCGGCAAGTGCCGTGGTGCCGGCCACATCCGAGGGCGCGGTCTCGGTCGTTTTGGATTTCGCCTTCACGGCCATGGACGTCTCCACCTTCGGACTTTTTCCTTTCCGCCATTGAGCATTGTCTTTGCCTCCGCCACAATGGGGGAGAGATGCAGACGAGGCGGGCGCGCGATGCAGAGCGGCTCGGCCGGGAGTAGGTGCCAATGATCTCCGTCGAGCACGTGCGCACGATGGCGCGCTACAATCGCTGGCAGAACCGATCGCTCTATGCTGCCGCGGACAGCCTTACCGACGCTCAGCGCCGCGAGAGCCGCGGCGCCTTCTTCGGCTCGGTCCACGGCACATTGAGCCACCTGATGTGGGGTGATCGCCTCTGGATGGCGCGCTTCGAGGGTAAGCCGCGGCCGCACACCCTGCCAGTGACCGAGAGCCCGACATACATCAGTGACTGGGCGGCCATGAAGGCCGAGCGCGCGAGCGAGGACCAGCGCATCATTGCCTGGGCGGACGGGATCGATCCGGCCTCGCTGTACCGCGATCTCACCTGGACTTCCGGGATCGCCGGAAGCGAGAGAACGCGCCCACTCTGGCTGCTCATCACCCACTTCTACAATCATCAGACGCATCATCGCGGGCAGGTGCATGCTCTATTGACCGGTCTGGGCGCCAAGCCCGACGATACCGATCTCATCATCATGCCCGCCGCCTGAGGCACGGGCACGCTGACCACGCGAGGCTCAGAGAGACATGCAACGCATCGGCTTCTACTCCGGCTCCTTCGATCCGGTGACGCTCGGCCATATCGACGTGATCCGGCGGGCTCTGAAGCTCGTCGACAGCCTTGTCATCGGCATCGGCGTGCATCCCGGCAAGGCACCGACGTTCTCGGTCGATGAGCGCGCCGAGATCCTGGAGCGCGAGACGGCGTTGGCCCGGGCGGCGAATGCCAAGGTGAAGGTCGTCACGTTCGCGGGGCTCACCGTCGACGCTGCCCGCGCGGCGGGCGCCGCCGCTATCTTTCGCGGTCTTCGCGACAGCACCGACTTCGACTACGAGATGCAGATGTCAGGCATGAACGGCGTCATGGCCGATGACATCGATACTGTCTTTCTGCCGGCGAGTCCGCAGGTGCGGCACATCACGGCGACGCTCGTCCGACAGATCGCATTCATGGGCGGCGACGTATCGGGCTTCGTCACCAAGGATGTGGCGCGGCGCCTGAAGGCCAAGGTCAAGGCCGCGCAGAAGTGAGCGCCGCGAGAAGGAACTGACGCATGCCGAACGATCCGACGGGCGAGACGAAGAAGCCGTTCTACTCGGGGCCGGAAGCCGGAGATTTCACAAGCGCGGACGAGCCATTCACGCTGTTCGAAGCATGGCTCGCCGAGGCCGAGAAGCACGAGCCGAACGATCCAAACGCCATGGCGGTCGCCACCGCCGACGGGGACGGATTGCCGAACGTTCGCATGGTGCTCTTGAAGGGCCTCGATCCGGCCGGTCATGCCGCGCGGGGCTTCGTCTTCTATACGAACTTCGAGAGCGCCAAGGGGCGCGAGCTGCTGGCCGCGCGGAAGGCAGCACTCCTCTTCCACTGGAAGAGCCTGCGGCGGCAGGTTCGCGTGCGAGGGCTCGTGAGCGTCGTCTCGGACGGCGAGGCCGACCAGTATTTCGCCTCTCGTCACCGCTCGAGCCGCATCGGCGCCTGGGCCTCGCAGCAGTCGCGCCCGCTCGAAAGCCGCTTCGCGCTTGAGAAGGCCGTTGCCTACTACGGTGCGCGGCACGTGGTCGGCGAGGTTCCGCGGCCGGCCTACTGGAGCGGGTTCCGCATCACGCCGCTCGAAATCGAGTTCTGGCACGACCGGCCTTTCCGCCTGCACGACCGCGTGGTGATGCGGCGGGCGGATTCTGGCGAGCCCTGGTCGCGGACGCGGCTCTATCCTTGAGTGCGCCATGCGGATCGGCATCGACCTCGGCGGAACGAAAATCGAGGGCGTGGCGCTCGGAGCTGATGGCACGGAGCGGCATCGCATCCGGATCGCCTCGCCGCGGGGGAGCTACGAGGCGACGATCGCCGCCATCCGCGAGGTGGTCGAGGGACTAGAGGCCACCGCGGGTGCGGCGGCCTCGATCGGCGTCGGCATGCCAGGCTCGATCTCGCCGCGAACGGGCCGCGTTCAGAATGCCAACTCGACGTGGCTCAACGGTCGCACTTTCTCGGTTGATCTGCCCGCGGCCCTCGGCCGGCCGGTCGCCTTCGCCAATGATGCCAACTGTTTCGCGCTCTCGGAGGCGGTCGACGGGGCCGGCGCCGGCGCGCGCATCGTGCTCGGCATCATCCTCGGCACGGGCTGCGGCAGCGGCATTGTCGTCGACGGGCGCATCCTCGACGGACCGCGCGGCATCGGCGGCGAGTGGGGACACAATCCGCTTCCCTGGGCGGCGGCGGACGAGCATCCGGGCACGCGCTGCTGGTGCGGTAGGCTCGGCTGCATGGAGACGTGGGTGTCGGGCCCGGCGCTCACCGACGACCACCGGCGGGTCACGGGCGGAGCCGCGACGGGTGAGGAGATCGTCGCGCGTGCCGCAGGCGGCGATCCGGCAGCGAAGG
>DAORNH010000139.1:0-2761 GCA_035440865.1 Hyphomicrobiaceae bacterium
GCCGCTGCCGTTGCGCTTGGCGGCCGGCTGCGGCGCCGCGTCAGGCGCAACGATGGCGCTGGCCGCGACCACGGCGGGGGGCGGCGACGGAGCCACCGAGGGGCTCGCGGTCGGGGCAACGGCAATCGTGCCGCGGTGCGTGATCAGCTCCCTGAGCTGGTTGTTGATGATGGATAGATCGCCGCGCGTCTCCTCGCGCCACTCGGCGAGGCTCTGCGTCACGGCGTTCTGGTGTTCGGTGAGTTGCAGCACGACCTCCTGGACCTCGGCCAGATCGCGCGCCTGGGTGGTGCTGCCCTCGGCGAGACCTTTGAGCGTCGTCTGCACAGACTGCTCGAGACCGCCGACACGCTGCACGAAGAGGCCGACAGCGTTGGCAAGCTCGTTGTGGCGCGCCGCCGTCTGCGCCTCGACCTGCGCGAGGCGCTGGATCACGGGGGCCGTGACGGCAGATCGCTCGGCATCTAGATCGCGCTTCAGGACCTGGAAGCGCTCAGCGAGCGTCGACTGGAGGCCGCTGACGTCGATGCCCGCGGGCGTGAAGGAGCCGAGCCCTGCCTCGAAGCTTTTCAACTGGGCGCCGATGGTGGCGCGCGTCTGCACGTTCTCGGCACGCTGTGCGGCAACCTGGTCCTCGATCGTCTTCAGGCGATCACCGAGCACGCGCGAGTGGCTCGTCGCCTCACTGGCGCGCGTCTCGATCATGCGCTCGAGCGTCTGCAGTCGCGCGCCGAGCTGCGGCCAGAGCGTCGTGGCGTCACCGCCGGCTCCCGTCCGGATCGACTTCTCGATGGCAAGCAGGCGGTCCGCAATGAGCGCGGTACCGCGCTGTGCCTCGGCCGTGCGCTGATCGACGAGCCGCTCGGTCCCCGCGAGGCGATCCGCGAGCGCGCGCTCGATCGCAGTGAGGCGATCGCCGAGGGGGGCCGTATCACCGCCGCGTGCGACGGCGGCTTCGATGGACTGCAGGCGCTGCGCAAGCGCTGACCAGTTCCGCGCCCCCTCGCCGAGGCCGCTGTGCACGGACTTCTCGAGTGTCTGGACGCGCTCGGCGACCATGACGAGGTCCTGCGCCGCAGCAGTCCGCTCGTTCAAGGCCACCTCGACGCTGGCGAGGCGATCCGAGAGCTGGGTCATGTGCCCGGCGAGGCTCGCTGCCGGATCAGGGAGGCTCGCGAGCCTGGCAGTGATGTTCGACTCGAGCGTCTCGATGCGCTCGGCAACCATGGTGGGCACCCGCTGTGCCTCGGCCACGCGTGTATCGACGGCGCGCTCGACCGACTGGAGGCGCTCGCTCGACAGCGACCAGAGCCGCATCAGGTCGGCGAGCTTCACCTCGATGCCCTGCATGCGCTCCGAGAGCTGGGTCGGCATGCGCGCCGGCTCTGGACGCGCGAGCGCGGTCCGCTCCAGTGCCTGCATGCGATCGCCGATGTCGCCGCGGAGCGCCGCGACGTCGGTGCGGTGCGCCGCGATATCGCGCTGCAACTCGCGGATGAGGTCGCCGATCGTCTTGCGGTCGATCGCGAGCTCGCCGTGCAGCGAGCGAAGCGACCCCTCGACGCCGTCGAGGCGCGAGCCGAACGGATCCTGGACCACGACGGTCTCCAGGCGCGGGGCGGGCCGCGGCTCGGGCCGGTACTCGAGGCGCGGTTCATTGCGCAGCTCGATGCGCGGCTGGCGATCACGGATCCGCACCCAGTCGGAGCGGTGCCAGTCAGGTGCGTGAACGCGCAGCAGCGAGATTGCCGCGTTGTCGCGCGGATGCGTCAGCAGCACCCAGAGAATATCCTCGACCGACGTCACCTCGCCGCGGCGGGCCGCGGACGACGACGCGCGCCGCAGCACGTCCTCGATGTCCTCGGACCGGCGCGGCGGCAGGCGGTCGCCCGACATGCCGATCGGGGCGTCATTGGCGATGAGGGCGGCGCTGTCGCGGCGGAGCTGACCTTCACGGATTCCGCGGCGCTCGAGGATCTGGGCCGCGGCATCGACGCGGGTGAGCGCGTGCACGAGATGGTCGAGGCGGACCTCGCCGGCACCGTGGGCCAGCGCCACGTCGTAGGCGTGATTGGCGACCGCGAGCACGATGTCGTCGACGAGCAGCGGCTCGACGCGCCCGCTCGAGGGGGAACGCGACCAACGCCCTGAGCTGCCATAGCCATCGGCGTCGGTCATCGCATCTCGATGATGGTCCGCGCGCGGGGGGGTGCGGAGATCGAGGTCGTTGCCCTTGTACTGCATGGCTCTGCTCCCAACCGGCTCCTGCGCCGGCATAACCTGCTCGAGGCCGCCGCGGGGCGCTCCCACGACCGCGGCCAGCTGACGGTCCGGACAGCCCGGCCGTTGCCCCTTCGGGGTGCCGGGCCGCCGGTGCATGACGGGCGAAGATTATCCGCTTTCGGCCGCGAATTCGAGTTTCGGCCGTGGCGATCCCTCGCGATGGTCAATTTCCCGACTGACGCCTAGTTGGCGCAACCGGGACTTCGCCACTCTGCAACCTCTACGTACGCATAGTTAAAGAAGCGTCTGTTTTTGTGGCAAAATGAGATCTGGCCCCTCGTGGCGCGGGTTGCCGATGCGCCGGTCGATTTCGGTGATCGTCAGCAGGTCCTCGGGAGCCGGCACGAGGAGGTCGGCCACCTCAGCGGGCGGGACTTTGCGGCAATCGAGCCAGCGCTCGAAGGCCTCGGGCGCGAGGATCACGGGCATGCGGTCATGAATGCGACCGACCGTGGCATTGGCAGCCGTGGTCAGGATT
>DAORNH010000139.1:2771-5550 GCA_035440865.1 Hyphomicrobiaceae bacterium
CGTAGTGGTGACGATGCAGGCGGTTTCGAGTTCGCTGCCGTCGGCGCCGAGCCAATGCTCGTGGAGACCGGCGAAGGCGAGGATACCCCCGTCGTGGCGGGCGAGAAGATGGGGCTGCTTGTGGCCGGCGGGGCCCGTCCACTCGTAGAACCCGTTCGCGGGGATGAGGCAGCGGCGATGGCGCATCGAACCGCGGAAGGATGGCTTTGCCGCGGCCGTTTCGGATCGCGCATTGATGAGCGTCGAGAACTCCCGCGGGTCCTTGACCCAGCTCGGGATCAGCCCCCAGCGCACGAGGGCAAGCTCGCGGGCGACATTGTCGGCCGAGAGCCGCACGATCGCCACCGGCTGGGACGGCGCAATGTTGTAGCGCGGCGGAAACTCGGCGTCCGTGCGGTAGCCGAAGTAGGCGCGCACCGCCTCGTGCGGCGAGGTCAGGTTGTAGCGCGAGCACATGGCCGGACCTACCGATCGGGGAGTACGCGCAGCGTCGGGCGCTTCGGCAGGGTCGCCCGCGAGATGACGATCGTCGGTCGTGCCTCGATTTCTACCTCGAACTCGGCGCGGGCGCGCGTCAGGAACCGCTCGAGCGTGTACGGCGAAAAATAGTGCATCGGCAGCATCAGGCGCGCTTTCAGCGTCTTCAAGGTCTCCATCATGCCGTCGAGGTCCATCGTGAAGCTGCCGTCGACGGGTACGAGCACGATGTCGAGCTGGCCGATCTGGGCGAGCTGCTGCGTCGTCAGCGTGTGATGGAGGTGGCCGAGATGCCCGATGCAAAGGTCAGCCACCTCGAAGATGAAGATCGAGTTGCCGAACTCGTAGGTCTCGCCGCCGTAGCGGATGTTGGTCGCAACGTTGCGCACGTGCATGTCGGAGACTGTGACGTCGTGGGCCGCAGCGCCGCCCTTCGGGTCCCAGCCGCGCAGGACGTGCTTGATGCGCGGATCGGGGACGTCGGTGTAGTGGGTGTTGTGCGCCCGGTTCATGGTGACGACGTCGGGCAGCTCGGCCGGCCGCACATAGTCGTTGTAGTCTGTCGCCGCGCGAATGCCGGCAGCACTCTCGATCACGAACGTGGAGTGGCCGACATAGGTGATGCGCACCTCCGTCCGCTTGAGGTTCACCTCGCGAAAGCTCGTACGAATGATCGCGGGCGTCCCACCTCTCCCCGGCGCCTCGGCCATGCCAATGCACCGTTCGGCGGCAAGCGCAACGTCGGCCGACAGCGCGCAACTTGCAGCCGCCAGCAGGGCAACGACCATTCGGAGCAGAATACGCATGCTGCCTCCGCAACAATTCCGAGTTCTGGCGGCCATAGTGTCCGTGCGAGCGCCGATCGGCAAGCAAGCGCCGCGACGCCGGCGCCGATCGATCACTTCTTGAGCGCCTCGCGCTCCTGGTGGCGGGCGATATGGAAGCGCTGGAAATTCGGGTCCTGCTCGTAGAGGCGCAGCCGCACCCATACGAACATGTCGTAAAAAGTGCCGGCGCCCATGCCGGCCGGCATTCGCTCACTCGCCTCGAGCACGCGCCCGAACTTGCCCTCGAGACCGGTGAGGTCGTGCTTCAGGAAGATGATCGTCGGCGTGAAGATGACGCCCCAGCGCTCGGCGAGCTTCTTCTCTGTCATTTTGCGGCCGTCGAAGTCGGTCACCTCGCGCGCGCCGAAGAGATCAAGCTGGATGACGTCGAAGTGCGTGCGCACATAATCGTTGATGTAGCGCTGCGCCAGCACCTCGGTGTGCATCTTCACGCAGTAGGGGCAGCCGTTCTGCTCGAAGACGATGGCGAAGCGCTTGCCGGCCTTGCGCGCCTGCTCGTAGTCATCGCGGAGATCGAGGAATGAGTTCACGAACCAGGTCTGCGTGTAGAGGCTCCCTTCCTTGAGGGGAGCGACCTTCGGCTCGGCCGGGCCGATCGGCGGCGGCAACGGCTCGGCCGCGAGCGAGAGCGCTCGCGGCAGGGCCAGCAGCGCCACGAGCAGCAGTCCGATCGATATCGCGCGGTGTCGCATCGCATCCTCCTCGGAGCAGTCTCCTCAGCATAGACTCGGCGCCCTTTGCCCGGGAAGATCGCGCTTGCACGGCAGAGGTGCATTTCGACTGTTGCGCAACCGAACTGCGCTTCATTGCCTGAGTTCAGTGCCGGCGACCCCTGGTCGCGCCATGTTTGCGGGTGCATGATGTCTGGAGCGAGATCGGAGATCGGGAGCGGGACATGTCCCCAAGACTTGCCATTGTCGGCGCCGGTGCCCTCGGCGGTCATGTCGGCGGCTATCTCGCCAAGGCTCGCCGCGATGTAACGCTGATCGATGCGTGGCCCGAGCATGTCGAGGCGATGCGCGCAAAGGGCCTCACGCTCGCCGGCCTCACGGCGGACGAGAACTTCACGACGAAGGTGCGCGCCTTGCACATCACCGACGTCCAGGGGGAGGCGAAGCGCCCCTTCGATGTCGTCTTCATCGCGGTCAAATCCTACGACACGCTCTGGGCCGCCGCGATGATGCTCGACTACGTGGCACCCGGCGGCTTCTTCGTCTCGCTGCAGAACGGCATCAACGAGGAGCGGCTCGCAAGCGTCGTCGGCTGGGGTCGCACCCTCGGCTGCATCGCGAGCACTATCTCGGTCGAGCTCACGGGGCCGGCGCAGATCCAGCGCAATGTGATGAAGGGTGGCGCCAAGCACACCGTGTTTCGCGTCGGCGAGCCGCATGGGCGGATCACGGCCCGCGCAAAGCTCGTAACCGAGCTCGTCTCGGCGGCCGACAGCGCCAAGG
>DAORNH010000139.1:5575-10799 GCA_035440865.1 Hyphomicrobiaceae bacterium
GGGTGAGCGCTGGTCGAAACTGATCGTCAACGCGATGCGCAATCCGGTTTCAGCCGCGAGCGGGCGCGGCGGCAATGCCAACGACCGCGATCCGGTGACGCGACGGGCGGCGATCCGCATCGCCGCGGAGGCGATCAAGGTGGGCCTCGCCCACGGCTACGTTCTGGAGGACGTCTACAAGATGCCGCCGGCGCAGATCGTCGCCGCGGCCGACGGCGATACTGAGATGCTCGCGAAGACGGATGCCATGCTCCTCGAGGGTACGAAATCCCGTAACGACGATCAGCGGCCTTCGATGGGGCAGGACATCCGCAAAGGCCGGCGGACGGAGATCGACCACATCAACGGCCTCGTCGTTGCAAAGGCGCGCGAGGCCGGGATTGCCGTGCCGGCCAACGAGGCGATCATCGCAGCGGTGAAGCGCGTCGAACGCGGCGAGGCCAAGCCGTCACCCGAACTCGTCGCCGGAATCTGAGGAGGCGCGCATGCGCAGTACACACCTGATCGCAGCACTTCTCGCAGGCTTGGCAGTGCTCGCCGGCGGAGCTGGGCAGGCGCTTGCCGACGCCATCGACGGCGACTGGTGCCGCGATGGCGCGAGCTTTCGCATCCGCGGCCCCTCAATCGTCACGCCGGGCGGCAATGCCATCACAGGTGACTACGACCGGCATGGCTTTCGCTACGTCGTGCCGCCGAGCGAGCGGCATGCGGGCTCGGAGATCAACATGTCGCTGATGAACGACGACTTGGTGGTCGTGCGCCGCCGCGACGGCGCCACCAAGTCCGACATGGAGCCCGAGACCTGGCGGCGCTGCAAGGTCACGAGCTGAACCGGGCGCGCTATCTGCGCGCCCAGCTCTGCGGCATCGGCTATCATTCGACGATCGACATCAGTCGAAGAAGTCAAGGAACGAGCGGCGTCGCTCGCCAGGGCCACGGTCACCGTAGCCGCCACGACGCTCGCGACGATCGTCGTCATCATCGTCGTCGCGCCAATGGCCGCGATGCTCGTCGCGGCGCTCCACTGGACGGTCATCGCGCGGTCGTGCCGGCATGGCGCCCGAGAGGAAGCTGCGCGGCTCCGGTTCGGTGACGATCGAGGCGAGCTTCTCGAGCTCACCGCGGTCGAGCCACACGCCGCGACATTGGGTGCAGGTGTCGATCAGAACGCCATTCCTGGTGATCTCGCGCATAGCACCCTGACAGACTGGACAATTGAGGACGCTCATGAATTGCCTCCATTTCGAGAGCTGATCGGGGCACGCCCAGAAAGGCGATTTTCGGATCGGCGAACGCGGACGAGACCGCGAGAGGACATAGACAAGCTCCGTTCGAATTCTGCGACCTTGCCTCTGGCCCAAGCGAGCCAGGCAGAAAGTGCAAGCATCGGTCACCTCCATCGAGTGCGCTTCGCCGCTTGGGTTAGGCCACGGCCGAAACCCGGCTTGCTGCAGTGGAGTCGGATGTGGCGACGGTGGCGGCCATCGCAATTGCCAAAGGGTCCAGCCAGCTCATCGGCATTTTCGATCGCGCTTGTTTCCGTGAGCGGCTGCGCCACTTCTGGGGCGTGACGTCTTTGCGGCACCGTGCACGCATGCGCCGAGCAACGCTTCGATCAGCTCGCACGCAGGCGCGCCGCCGCGTGCTCATCCTGAGGGGCCCGTGGAAATTTTCGACGCCTTGCAGACTGCCCAGTTCCTGGGCAAGACGATCTGGATGTGGCTATTCTTCCTCGGCACCGTGTCGGTTCTGCTGATCTTCGATCTGGGCGTGCTGCACAAGGAGCAGCGCGAAATTCCCGTGAGCGAGAGCCTCGTGCTTTCAGCGGTTTACATCGGCCTTGGCATCGCGTTCGGCGCGTGGGTGTGGTGGGCCCTCGGCGCAGCGTCGGGCATGGAATATCTCACCGGGTTCGCGGTCGAGAAAGCGTTGGCGATGGACAACGTGTTCGTCATCGCCATGATCTTCGCTTTCTTCGCGATACCGTCTCGCTACCAGCATCGCGTGCTGTTCTGGGGCATTCTCGGTGTCATCATCCTGCGCGCGATCATGATCGGCATCGGCGCGACCATCGTCAGCCAGTTCTCTTGGGTGCTCTACGTTTTCGCACTCTTCCTGATCGCGACCGGCGTCAAGATGCTGATCGTCTCGGGTCATGGGCCGAGCGTCGAGGACAATCACGTGCTTCGCTTCATGCGCCGCCGCTTCAACGTCACCGACCAGCTGCACGGCGAAAAGTTCTTCGTCACTGCGATCGATCCTGCGAGTGGCAAGTCTGCGCGCTTCATGACGCCCTTGTTTCTGGCGCTGGTGCTGATCGAGGTCGCCGACCTCATCTTCGCTGTCGACAGCGTACCTGCGATCTTCGCGATCACGACCGATCCGTTCATCGTCTACACGTCGAACATCTTCGCGATCCTGGGTCTGAGGGCGCTCTATTTTGCGCTCGCCGCGATGGTGCATCGCTTCCAGCACTTGAAGTACGCGCTCGCTCTTGTCCTGATCTTCATAGGCTCGAAGATATTCATCGCCGATCTTCTCGGTATCGAAAAGTTCCCGCCCGTGGTCGCGCTCGTCGTGACGTTCGGAATACTGGCCGCAGGCGTGCTGTTCTCGATGATCAAAACCCGCAGCCCGCGCGCCACGCCCTGAAACTCGCAAAATGGAGTCCGGCATCCCATGGCCATCTCAATCGAAGACCCTCACGCCGACAGCACCGGCCCGCATGTCGACCTTCCGCCTGCGGTGACCCGGGCCGGTCATGCGATCGGCGCTTGGGTACGCATCATCCTGCTCACCGTGATCGGCGCCATGACGCTGGTCGCGACCGTCGCCGGCCTCATCGATATTGCCAGGGCCGGCAAGGTGACGATCTCCGACGTGCTCTTGATGTTCATCTACCTCGAGATCTGGGCGATGATCGTGATCGAGGCGACGACGCGGCGGTTGCCGGTCAACTTCATCATCTACATCGCCATCACGGTGCTCACGCGCCACCTCGTCGGCGTCGCGGGCGACAAATCGACGAGCGACATCGGCTTGCTGATAGATGCGGGTGCTATCCTCGTTCTGGCACCCGCCGCCGTGCTGCTCGAGCTGCGCTTCTTCGGGCGTCAGCAGCGCGGCGAGCCGGCGGCGCGCTGAGGAGGATGATCAGGCGACGCGTGCCATCGGCGCGACCCGACGGTGGTCGCGCCGATGGAACCATGGCCAGCTCCCGAGATACAGCTTACCGCGACGGCGCGCTCGCATAAGGCAGCGCGCCATAGAGGGACGCCGTCGGGCCGGCCGGCTTTGCCTCGGCCGGGAATGCGGCTGCCTCGACGAGCTGTGGTCCTTCTCGGGTGAGCTCGATGATGGCGAGCGCCCGCTCGGAGAGGCCGGAGCTCGTGAGGCGGAACGCTCCCTCAGTGCCCGGAAATCCTTGCGGGCGCATGAGATCGCTCGCCGTGAGCCGCCGGCCGCTCGGCGCCGAGGCGATCACCACGGCGGCACTGACGGCATCGAATGTGAGTGTCGCGAGCCGCGGGGGCGCCATCCCGTAGGCCTTCGTGTAGCGGCCGACAAAATCGCGCCAGCCGGCGACGTCTGGGGCAGCGTACCAGGCGCCGAGCGAGGTCGGATGCGTCGCGCCGGAGAGGCCTTCCCACGCGCCCGTTCCCATGAGCTTGATGCGACGCGTGTCGACGCCGGCCGCAAACAGGGCCTGCGCCATGCGTTGCAGCACCGCAGGCCCGCCCGGGACCACGATTGCATCGATCGGGCCACCTGCCCGCTCCGCCTCGTCGATCTGCTGGCGCAGCGTCGCGGCGCATGTCGTCGCGCCGGCACTCGTCCCCGCATGGCGCGAGCGCGCCGCGATGACACCGCCATGCCGCATGACAGCGGCCTCGATCAACGGCTCGACGTAACGCCCGAACGCGTCGTCCGGCGCGGCGACCGCGAAGCGCTTGCGACCTTGGCGTGCGGCCACCTCGACCAGTCGCGAGACATCCTGCGAGGGCAGGAAGCTCAGAAGGTGCACGCCCTTGCCGGCGACGCGATGGTCGTTCGAAAAGGCAATGACGGGAACCCCGTTGCGCTCGGCGACCGGCCCGACGGCCGCGACCGAGCCCGAGAACACCGGCCCGAGGATCAGCTCGGCACCGGCACGGATGGCATCCTCGGCCGCCACGCGCGCTCCGTCGGGCGTGCCCCGGTCGTCTTTCACGAGGAGCTCGATGCGCGCGCCGTCCCGCTCGAAGAGCGCGAGTTCGCCGGCCTGGCGGAGCTGGCGTCCGAGCGCCTGCTGCGGGCCGGAGAGCGGCAGCAGCAACGCCACTTTCCGTACGGGCTCGCTGCCGTAGCCGTCCTTGCGTGTGATCGCCTTCGGATCGTCGGGCCGCGATGCGACCGAGCCTGTCTTCAGGCCCTGGTACTCGGGCGTCGCGCTCGTCGATCCCGAGGAGCAGGCCGCGAGCGACACGGCGGTGACGCCGACGGCGGCAAGCGTGCACGCAAAGCGGAGCACGCGCGGAAGTGCTGGGGTCGACATTCGCCCTCGTCCCGTTGCGAATCCTATTGGGGCGGGTACGACCTGACGCTCCCCGCAACCGACCGGGACGAGTCACTTTGCTCCGTGGTCGACCTCACCTAGGCCGACGACGGCAATTCCGGTAAGTGCTCGGGCGCCACTGTGCACAACATTCGCGGCGAGGAGGCTCGATGAGCGAAGCCCATTCCAATCGTGCGGCACTCCAAGGCACTGTTGCCGGCGAGCTCGACCGCTGGCTCGACGCGTCACCTGCCGTGGGGCTGTCGCTCATCGCCACGCCGATCGGCAATCTCGGCGACATCACTCTTCGAGCGCTCGCGGCGCTGGCGACGGCCGACGTCATCTATGCCGAGGATACACGGCGCACGCTGACGCTGCTTAATCACTATGCGATCCGCCGCCCCGTGCGCAGTCATCACGAGCACAGCAGCGCGACAGAATTTGCTGCCGTGCTTGCCGACCTCGAAGCCGGGAAGGCCGTGGCGCTCGTGACAGATGCCGGCATGCCGCTCATCTCCGATCCGGGCTTTCCGCTGGTCCGCGAGGCCATCGCCAAGGGCCATCGCGTGACGGTCCTGCCGGGACCATCAGCCGTGCTCGCCGCACTGGCGGTCGGGGGCTTGCCGGCGGATACATTCCTGTTCGCCGGCTTCCTGCCGCCCAGGACGGCCGGACGCCGCGCCGCCCTGG
>DAORNH010000140.1:0-8000 GCA_035440865.1 Hyphomicrobiaceae bacterium
GCGCCGTTGCCGGCTGGCTCGCGAGCATTGTCGTCGGTGGACTGAAGTACGGCCTGATCGGCTACATCGTTGCCGGACTGCTCGGCAGCGTGGTCGGCGGCTGGCTGTTGAACGCGTTGAAAATAGGCATCAATCTCGGCCACCCGCTCGTCAACACGATCATCACGTCGGCCATCGGCGCGATCGTGGTCATCCTGATAGCGAGAATGATCGGGTAGCGTCAGGGTTGTCAGCTCAGGAGAAGGGCGAGCAAGCCTCGGTGGAGTGCTTTTCGTCCTTCACCCCGATGCGAACAGGCGGGGCATGCTTCAGCACCAGGGCCACCAGATCGGTCTGGCGAGAGAGCCGGGTCTTGGAGTAGATGTGCTGAAGATGTGTCTTGGCTGTCGTGCGTACAATTGCCAGAGCTTTGCCGGCCTCCGATAGTGTGCGCCCATGCACGAGCATATCGAGCGCAGCAGCCTCCGAATCGGTCAGCCCGAATGCAGTAACCGTGCAGTTTTGCACCGTCTCGGTCGGACTGGCCTCAGTGGTCACGAAAGCCGCCGCCGTTGCACCCGAGTTTGAGTATCGGTTTCGCATTCCACCGCTCATCGGCATCAGCATGTGCCACCGAAGCCACCTCGTCTTGCGAAGCGAGCGAGATGCAGTTTCCGTTTCCAGCGAACCCCGAACGATTTCGTGGCTCCAGTCGAATCGCGCTCATCAACTCGGCTCGTGCTGCAATCTTGCGGCATGTTATGCGACCGTGCCGAGCTAGAATTGACGCGCCACGCGCCATCATGAGGTTTGCCAGGGTCTTCGCGTGCAGTACTCGGTCTTCGTCGTCGACTGGCACGATGCCGACAGCGATTGCATCAGGTGCCGTGGCGAAGTCCGTGGACTTCACGTGCGCCAGATTGAGGATGTTGCTGATCGCAACCACCCTTCGGAAATGTGGCGCCAGCAGCTTGACCGTCGCAGTTTGCTCCTCGCTCACGGCTCACTGCTCGTAGCTCGTAATCAGGGCACGTGAGCCGAGACGGCCAGACGACATCAGAACAAGCGCGTTCGTCGCATCCTTGATGCCCTGCGGCTTGGCCCATTCCAGATGCATTGGCGAGCGAAGGTAGGTCTCCCAGTCGAATGGCCCCCTCGACAGGGTTAGCGGCTCCACATCGTCACCCTGCTGCAGAAGACTCTGCTTGAACATTCCGGCCGATGCCTCGGCCAGCGGTCGGACCGAGGCCATGTCGAGAAAGCGTCGACCAATGTTCCAGTGCGCAAGATGTCATTGGCGGAGAAAGTCGAGGTCGATCATCAGGAGAGCGCTAGCAGTGAAGCCTAGTCGCTGGCAGAGCATCCCCGAGACCCATGGCCATCTGTCGGGGTCGAGAGCGCGATCTAGAGTGCCCCCAACAGCATGGAGAGCCGTGCCAGTTCGGAGGCCATACAATCCTCCTTCTGCTCGCCCGAGCTAGTCAGTGTTTTGTGGGTCGTGAACGCTCAAATTCCAATGTGCACACGCATCGACGGGCTCGCTAACGTCGGCCTCAGGCTCCCAACATTCGTCGATTTTGGGCAATGAACATCCCTCCAGGTCAATAAGAATCTTCGTGCCTTCGGAAGCCACTTGCAGGTCCGATCCACCCTTGCCGCACTGATCGCATTGAATTGCCGGGGCGGGCGGTCTAGCGTCTGCTCAATGGCCGGGGTCGCTTGTCGCTCCGGCCTTCGCCACGCCATGGGAGCCCGCCGATGACCGAGCCGATGAACGGCGCCGAGAGCCTTGTCCGCACGTTGCTTGCCGGCGGCGTCGACGTCTGCTTCACGAACCCGGGCACCTCCGAGATGCACTTCGTCGCGGCGCTCGACAAGGTGCCGGGCATGCGCTGCGTGCTCGGCCTGTTCGAGGGCGTCGTAACGGGTGCCGCCGACGGCTACTACCGGATGCTCAACAAGCCTGCTTCCACGCTGCTCCATCTCGGACCCGGCCTCGCCAACGGCCTTGCAAACCTGCACAACGCCAAGAAGGCGAACTCCGGCATCGTCAACATCGTCGGCGAGCACGCGACCTATCACATCGCCCACGATGCGCCCCTCACCTCCGACATCGAAGGTGTCGCGCGGCCCATGTCGCACTGGGTCAAGACCTCGCCCAACTCCACCACGATCGCCGCCGATGGAGCACTCGCCATCGAAGCCGCGCGCCAAACGCCCGGCCAGATCGCCACACTGATACTGCCCGCCGACACGGCTTGGGGTCCCGCCCACGCGATTGCCGAGACGCGCACCCCCGCCCCACCGAGCACCGTCGCCCCTGATGCCGTGAAGGCTTCAGCGCGCATGCTGACAAGTGGCAATCGCGCGACGCTTCTCCTCGGCGGCGCGGCATTGACACCAGCCTGCCTGGAGCTCGCCGGACGCATCGCCGCCAAGACGGGCTGCGGCATTCTCACAGAGGGCGCCAATACGCGCCTTGCCCGCGGCGCCGGACGCGTCCAGGTCGATCGCATTCCTTATGTCGTCGAAAACGCGTTGAAGGTGCTGCAGGCCGCGGGTGATCTCGTGCTCGTCGGCTCGCGCCGCCCCGTCGCCTTCTTCGCCTATCCGAACAAGCCGAGCCTGCTGATGCCCGAAGGCGCCAGGTCGACAAAGCTCGCCGGCCTCGAGGACGATATCGAAGGCGCGCTCCGGGCGCTCGCCGATGAGCTTGGCGCATCGAAGCTCGCCCCGGCTCGAGTAGCGCAAGCTAACCGTCCTGCCCTCCCGACGGGCCCGATCACGCCGGCCTCCATCGCCCAGGTGCTCGGCGCCAAGATCCCCGAGAACGCCATCGTCGTCGATGAAAGCGTCACCACCGGCCGCGAGTTCTTCCCCTCGACCGCGGGTGCCCCACCGCACGATTGGATCAACAATCGCGGCGGCTCGATCGGCTACGCCATGCCCGTCGCTGTCGGTGCCGCCATCGCCTGCCCTGACCGCAAGGTCATCGCCATGATCGGCGACGGCAGCGCCATGTACACGGTGCAGGCGATCTGGACGATGGTGCGCGAGAGCCTCGACATCACCATGCTGATCTTCGCCAACGGCACTTACAATATCCTACGCGGCGAGCTCACCAACGTCGGCGTCCGCAACCCCGGACCGCGCGCTGTCGACATGCTCTCGCTCGGCCGCCCCGACCTCGACTGGGTGTCGCTCGCCCGCGGCATGGGCTGCGAGGGCGCGCGCGTGAAAACCTCCGAGCAACTCGCCAAAGCGATCGACGCCGGCCTCGGCTCCGGCGGCCCCTACCTCATCCAGGTCGACCTCTGAGTCGGGCGGCGGCGCCTCCTCAGGCGAGCCTGTTCCGATAGAACTTCCCGCCCTGCATGATGGCGGGAATGTGCCGCCCCTGCTCCTGGAAGAGCCCGAGGTTCTTCACAGGGTTGCCGTCGACGACGATGAGGTCGGCGAAGGCGCCCGGTTTCAGGCAGCCGAGCTTCCCTTCCTGGCGAAGGAGCTTGGCGCCGACCGTCGTCGACGCGCGGATGATCTCGATCGGCGACAGCACCTCCGAGCGCAGCAGGAACTCGCGCGACTGGTCCACCTGCAATTGCCCGAGGAGATCGCTTCCGTAGGCGACAGGCACACCGGCCCGCTTGCAGATCTCGAGCGATTTCAAGCCGCCGTCGATGACGAGGTCGTTCTTCTCGAGCATCTCGCCCGTCATGCCGAACTCGCGCGCCCGCTCGCGCATCGCGTAGTAGGCGACGAGATTGGCAACGAGGAACATGCCCTTCTCGGCCATCAGCTTGGCCGAGGCATCGTCGATCAGGTTGCCGTGCTCGATGGTGCGCACGCCACCCATCGCCGCCCGCGTGATCGCCTCGGGCGTGTAGGCATGAGCGCACACGTAACGCCCGAAGGCGTGCGCCTCCTCCACCGCTGCAGCGACCTCCGCGGGCGAGAACTGCAGGCTGTAGAGCGGGTCGTAGGGCGAGGCGACGCCGCCCGACATCATAATCTTCACCTGGTCGGCGCCCTGGCGCATCTGCTCGCGCGCCGACTTCCTCACCTCGTCCGCCCCGTCCGACACCTCCATCGTGAATTTCAAGGCGTTGCAGCAGAAGCATCCGCCGCCCCGGTCCGTGCGCCGCCGCCCGTCGCTGTGGCCGCCCGTCGGCCCGATCGCGCGCCCCGCGATGAAAAGCCTCGGACCCGAGACGATGCCCTGCTCGACCGCGGTCTTGAGGCCCCAGTCGCAGCCGCCCGTATCGCGCACCGTCGTGAAGCCGCGATCGATCATGCCGCGCATCAGGTCGATCGCCCGCGCCGTCATCAGGGTGAGCGGCACGTTCTCGAGCTGGCGGATGTAGACCTCGGAGAGCATCACGTGCACGTGGCTGTCGATGAGGCCCGGCATCAGCGTGCGCCTGCCGCAATCGACGACGGTTGCCTTGCCCGCCTTGATCGGCTTTGCCGACACCTCCTTGATGCGGTCGCCCTCGACCAGCACCTCATACCCGCCGCGCGGCTCGTCCCAGTCCGGATCGAGCAGCTCGAGGTTCCTGAACAGAAACTGACCCATGGACCGCCTTACCTCCCTTTGAATCCCGCCCGCCGCTTCTCCATGAAGGCGCGGCGGCCCTCGATGTAGTCGGCACTCGCGAAGCAGGCGGCAACGGCATCGTTCACACGGGACATGTCGCGCTTCTCGGCGTCCTTGATGCAGGCATCGATGGCGAGCTTCGCTGCCTTGATCGTGAGCGGCGCGTTGTCGGCGATCTTCGCCGCGTACTCGCGCACGTAGGCCTCAAGCCCCTCGGCCGGCACCACGCGCTGCACGAGCCCCATGATGCGCGCGTCCTCCGCCGTGAAGCGGTTCGCCGTGAAGAAGATCTCCTTGGCGAACGCAGGTCCCACCACGTCGACGAGCTTCTTGATGCCCGAAGGCCGGTAGCCGAGGCCCAAGCGCGCCGCCGGCACCGCGAAATAGCTGTCGTGGCCGCAGATCCGGATATCCGTGTTGAGCATGATCGCGACACCGCCGCCGACGCAGAGCCCGCGGATCATCGAGATCGTCGGCTTCGTCGCCTCCGCAATCGCGGCCGAGGCCGCCTCGCTCGCCGCGTCGTAGACCTTGATCGTCTCCTCGCGGTCGCGCCGCTTGTCGAATTCGGAGATGTCGGCGCCCGAGACGAACGCCTTGTCACCCGCCCCCGTCAGCACGATCACGCGCACCGCCGGATCGGCCTCGAAGTCGGCAATGATCTTCGGGATCGCGGCCCACATCTCGTAGGACACGGCATTCCGCTTCTCCGGCTGATTGAAGATCATCCAGCCGATGCCGCCATCCTTGCGGGCAATCATCTTGGTCGTGCCGAGTTGCATGGCGCTCTCCGTTGGCCGTACCGGGGCCACGCGTGGCCTCCGCTCGAAGGCCATGCTAGACGGAAGTGAGCGCTCCCGACTACACGATCGACCGAAATTCATGCGGGCCATGCAAGAGAAGACGACCAGATCACCCCCCGCCGCCCCGGCCACGCTCGCCATCTTCGTCAACGGCGAGCCGACGGCGAGCCATGCGGGAACACTCGCTGAGCTCGTCGCGAGTCTCGGCCACGGCGGAGCGCGGGTGGCAACGGCGCTCAACGGCGATTTCGTCCCGGAGAAGCGTCGCCCCGACACGCGCTTGAGCCCCGGCGACCGCGTCGAGATCGTCTCGCCGCGCCAGGGCGGCTGAGCCGATCCGGATGCAACCGGCACTCCCACATTCGCGCTGGACACACCTCGTGCCGGACCTTATATAACCCGAGCTTCGCGGCCGGCCGTGCCTCGCCGCGGGCAGCCCAGGTAGCTCAGCTGGTAGAGCACAGCACTGAAAATGCTGGTGTCGGCAGTTCAACTCTGCCCCTGGGCACCACCTGCCTCCCCTTCGATCGGCACTCTCGCCACATTTGGCGTTGGCATCGCTCGCCCGCCCCCCTAACATTTGCGCGATCCAATCGGCGCATGCGTGGCCCGCGACGGCCGGCAAAGGGGATGTCATGGCGAAAACTGCTGACGGCGATATTTTCGACTACGTGATCGTCGGCGCGGGCTCCGCCGGCTGTGCGCTCGCAAGCCGCCTGTCGGAGGATGGCCGCACCCGCGTCGCGCTCGTCGAAGCCGGCAGCCGCGACACCGATCCCTGGATCCACATCCCGGCCGGCTACTTCCGCACAATGTTCAACCCGGCTGTCACCTGGCAGTACGGCTCCGGCCCCGAGCCATTCTGCGACAATCGCATTGTCGCCTGGCCGCGCGGCCGCGTCCTCGGCGGCTCGAGCGCCATCAACGGGCTCCTCTACGTCCGCGGCCAGTCGCAGGACTACGACATGTGGCGCCAGCTCGGTAATCCTGGCTGGGCCTTCAAGGACGTGCTCCCCTATTTCAGGCGCTCCGAGGACCAGGAGCGCGGCGAGAGCGAGCTGCATGGTGCCGGCGGCCCGCTCGGCGTCTCGGACGTGCGCATGCAGAACCCGCTCTGCGAGGCCTACATCGCCGCCTGTGTCGAGGCCGGCATCCCGGCAACGCGCGACTTCAACGGCGTCTCGCAGGAGGGGGCCGGCTACTATCAGCTGACCGTCCGCAACGGCCGCCGCTGCTCCTCCGCCGTCGCGTATCTCAATCCTGCCCGCCGCCGGCACAACCTGCGCATCATCACCGATGCCGAGGTACAGGCGATCACCTTCGCCGGCCGGCGCGCCAACGGCATCCGGTTCGTTGCAGGCGGCGCGGAAAAAACGGTCACCGCCACACGCGAGGTGATCCTATGCGCCGGCGCCATAGGTTCGCCGCAACTCCTCGAGGTCTCCGGTATCGGTGCGCCCGCCGTTCTCAAGGCCGCCGGCGTCGATGTGCGCCATGAACTTCCGGGCGTTGGCGAGAACATGCAGGACCACTACCAGGTACGCTTTGTCTACGAGATGAACGTCTCCGAAAGCTTGAACGACGTCTGGAACAAGCCGCTGAAGCAGCTGAAGGCCGGCGTCGAATACGCAACGAAGCGCACCGGCATCCTCACCATCGGCGCGGGCGTCGTCGGCGTCTTCACGCAGTCGCGCCAAGGCCTCGATCTACCCGACATCCAGTTCCACATGATGCCGCTCTCCGCCGAGCGGCCAGGGCAGGGCCTCCACCCCTTCTCGGGCGTGACAGCCTCCGTCTGCGTGCTGCGTCCCGATGCCCGCGGCCACATCCACATCCGCGCGCCCGAGTTCCGCGTGCCGCCCGAGATCATCTCGAACTACCTCGGCACCGAGAGCGACCGCGCCGCAACGCTCGGCGGGCTGAAGCTCGCGCGGCGCATCGCGGCGCAGCCCTCGTTCGCCCGTCTCGTCAAGCGCGAGGTGCTCCCCGGCATCGAGGCCGCCTCCGAGGACGCCCTGATGGCCTTCGCCCGCGCCATGGGGACGACAGTGTTCCATCCCTGCGGCACCTGCAAGATGGGCCAGGACGGCAAGTCCGTCGTCGACGAGCGGCTGCGCGTCCGCGGCATCGGCGGCCTGCGCGTCGTCGACGCCTCGATCATGCCGACGCTCATCTCGGGGAACACCAACGCGCCTTCCATCATGATCGCCGAGAAGGCATCCGACATGATCCGCGAGGATGCCCGGACTGCTGCGGCCGCCGCCTGACACCGGTCGCGCGCGGACTGACCGTCTGCCGATAATCCCCGCTTCTGCCGCTTGAGGCATTCTCAGCGCATGCAATCGCTGCGCTTCGGGACTGCCTCAGGCATGACACCTCCCCTCACCATCGCACCGTCAATCGATCTCGCCGCACGCCCTCGCGAGGCGTGCTTCCTCTCGCTCGACCTCAAGGCCGCCGTCGGAGCAGACGGTGCCTTCGAAGGCTACGCGAGCCTCTTCGATCGCGAGGACCTCGGCCGCGACGTCGTCACGCGCGGCGCCTTCCGTGACAGCCTCGCCGAGCGGGGTGCGGCCGGCGTGCGCATGCTCGTCGTGCCGGGTTCGGTGCGGATCAAGCGCGAG